>JASHRM010000047.1 GCA_030037315.1 Candidatus Acidiferrales bacterium | reverse complement strand
TCTTAGGTTGTGCGTTTGAGACAAGTCAACGAATCTGCCAAGATTCGGCTGCATGCTCAGGACAAATCCCAATCTTTCCCCCGTAACGTCCGTAATCATTAATCAAATTCGGTTAATATCTCGCCAGCTATGAAGCTGAGCTGGAAAGACGCGATTGATGCCGTTGGGTTCCTGCTCGGGCTGGCGATTGGCGTGTTTCTCGCGTTCATGCCGTTTCTGATTGACCGACACGTCATCACGCTCAGGTCGTCCTGCATCATTGCGGTCGCCGCGACGCTCGTTGCGCTGATACTTTTTCTCGTCGTCAAGATGGCGGGGCGTCGCGCGGAACTGGCCCTACGGAAGGAAGAGAGAAAGCGCGACGAGATGCTCCGACAAATCCTGAAAAACCAGCTCGATCAAATGGAGCGAGCAGATCAAATGAGGCAGCCGGGTTATGCGGACTTAACTAACGCTGAAATGTTGTATTCCTACCTGCTCGGAGAAAAACCCTACGGTGATCTTTCCGATGAACAGATCGACAGCATGATTCGAGCAGCCGAAGGAGGCCCTATTGAAGGGACAATGCACATGTATGCGGGCCCCCAGCCGCCGGCGAAACCCGAAAAAGTCAGATACCTTGCCGACCTGCTGACATCCAAGGCCCTCGGATACTGACGCTGGGAATGGACATTGTTGCAATCGTTCGCTCGTTATCGCAGAAATCAAATTCCTTTCCACGGCGCAGTAGAATCCCGATTGGAACTGGCCGCGCGTTCAGGCCGTCCTAATCATTTCGGAGAGCTTTTAGAAATGGGGGTAACCAGCGATGAGCGGATTTTTGAGTCCTGAAGAACTGAAGAAGCTAAAGCCGGCGGAGACGGCGTCCTTCCCTTCTCCGATTCCCACGCAGATTGTTTCGAGCGACGAATTTTATCCGCAACGCCAGAATAAAAAACAGCGCGAGGTGGAAGCGCGTTTGAAAGACATGGGCAATAAGCTGGCGCGCAAGCAAGGAATGAGCAGACGCGCTTTTTTCTCAACGGCCGCTGGCATGGCTGCCGCTTTTGTGGCGATGAATGAGGTCTACGGCAAACTTTTCGACGCGAGCGCGGCCGAGGCGGCGACTCCGGAGATGGCGGATGAACGCGCGGATGCGCTGCGCGACCAATTTATCTTCGACGGCCATACACATTTTCTGCGGGATGACACGCGGCTCACCGGCTTCATCATGATGCGGCAGGCCGTAGGCGACGCGGGCTGGAACCCCGAGCTAAAAGGCAAGAAGCAAACCATCGATGACCTGAAGTACAACAATTATTACAAAGAGATCTTCCTCGATAGCGACACAAAGGTCGCGATCATTTCAAGCGCGCCGTCTGACATTCCTCGCGACTGGTTCCTGACGAATGAAATGATGGCGCAGACACGCGCCCGCGTGAACGCCGCGGCCGGCTCGAAGCGAATGATGAGCCATGCGATTTTCACTCCGGGGAGGCCGGGCTGGCTTGACGATCTCGATCGCGCGCTCGCGCTGAAGCCCGATTCGGTAAAGGGCTACACGATCGGCGACAACACGCACAAAGAACTCGCGCAGTATCCGTGGCGGATGGACGACGAGAAAGTGACCTACTTGGGCTACGAAAAAATGCAGAAGGCCGGCATCAAGAACATCTGCGTGCACAAAGGCCTATTTCCGCCGTCGCTCGACAGCAAATTTCCGCGGCTGCGTCCTTACGCGGACGTGCGCGATGTGGGAAAGGCCGCCAAGGATTGGCCGCAACTGAATTTCGTCATCTACCATTCGGGATACCGGAATATCGGTGGAGGCGGAGACGATGCGGGCGAAGCCTGGGAGCACGTGCAGAAGACAGGGCGCAACGACTGGGTCAGCGATCTGGCGGAAATTCCGTCGAAGTACAGCGTGACAAATGTTTACGGCGACCTTGGGCAGGTATTCGCGGCGAGCACGGTGGCACAACCGAAACTGGCGGCATTTATCGTGGGAACGCTGGTGAAGGGGCTCGGGGCAGATCGCGTTGTGTGGGGCACCGACGCCCTTTGGACCGGCTCACCGCAGTGGCAGATTGAAGGGCTGCGACGACTCGAAATCCCGGAGGACATGCAGAAACAGTTTGGACTGAAACCGCTCGGCCCGGCGGATGGACCCGTCAAGACCGCCATTTTCAGCGGCAACTCCGTCCGCATCTATAACTACAAGGCGCCGGCACACTGGAAGAAGATGGACCGATTCGCAGAATTACGCGATCAATATCTTGAGGGAAAGCCGCAACGGACGAATCTGCGTTACGGCTACGTGGCCGTATGACGGTTGCCGACCTAAAACGGCGCGAAGTGCTCGCGCGACCGAAGAGGACAATGTGAGGTTCAGGAGATTCCCGTGGATTTTGACGCTGTGGGCGATCTGCACGGCGCTGTCGCTCCAGGCTGGCGCGCAATCTGCTGGCGACATCGCGGTGCTGAAAGGACTCGCTCCTGTCAGCGTGTTGTCAAACACAGACGCCGGCAAGGCGGCACTGAAGGCGAACTACGTGGTCACCGGTGGAATCCAGACGGGTGCGGTCACTCAACCCACGCTGCTGCCTTTCGCCGAACAGCAGCAGCAGGCACTGCGGGATGTTTTTGTTACCGGCGGCAATCTTGCGCAGCTTGCAGACGGGCTCGGAACAACGCTTGGCGCCGCCTATGTGGCGCGCGCGCATTACATCGATCCCAGGCACTTTACGAATGTGACTGAGGCAGTCGCTGACGTGATCGCTTATGCAATCTCAACCAGTACGGCGCACTCGGCTGGTGCCAAATACTTTTTCGCCAATGAAACGACCGATGGAAAGACGCCGGCATCGACCGAAGCGATAGCGATTCTGAAAACAATGCGCGGATTCCCGGACATATTCGGCAAAGCGTACGGGCTTCCAACTGGAACTGCGGGCGCCGACATTTATGGCAACTCACGCCCATTCCAAACGGAGCCGAGCGTGACGCGGATTGTTGGCTTGGATTATTTTTCCGATCCCACCGACAACATGGGCAACAGCGGCGGGTTGGTGAACAGCCCGTCCTATCCAAGCGGCCATACGACATACGGCTATACGGGTGCGATCGTGCTGGCGGTTCTCGTTCCACAGCGCTATCAGCAGCTGATGGTCCGCGCGGCGGAGTTTGGCAACGACCGCATCATCGTGGGCGCGCATTATGCAATGGACGTGCTAGGCGGGCGAGCGCTGGCCCTCTATGACATGGCGCATCTGCTGGCGAACGATCCGGCGTATATGGGCCGGTCGATTAGGAATGCTCCTGCCATCACGGATTTCCGAGAGGCCGTGAAGAAAGCTCGCGCGGATATCACTCAGGCGCTGCAAGCGGGGTGCGGTAATACGATTGATGTCTGTGCAGGAGAAGATATCGGGCGCATGCATAATCCGGAGGCGGACGCAGCCTTCTATGCGGCGACGCAAACTTACGACCTGCCAGTGGTGTATTCGAAAAATGTAGGGCTAGAGAATGTCGGCAAATTGGCACCGGAAGCGGGATACCTCCTCACGGTAGCTTTTCCATCGCTCAAGCTGGACGAGGCAGATGAAATTCTGACTGAGACGGAGGGACCCGGCGGCGGATTTCTGGATGATGGATCATCGTTCGGGGTGTATTCGCGGTTGAACCTGTATGTAGCAGCGGTGCGCGCCTCAAACGGCACGCAGAAATAATTTGCGCTGACGCTTTATGCGGCGACGAAATATCTGGCGGCGAAAACGATCATGGATACCACAGCCAGCCCTAAAACAACGAAGTAGAGCGTCCAATGGCTGCGGGGCTGGCTCACTTTGACCCAGCTTCGAGGCATGAGTACAACCTCCCGCGAACAAGGTAAGGTGGCCGCAATAGGCAGGTCTATACAGGGAACCCCGCAATCTCGGGCTTGGCGTTGTGTAAAGAGGAAAGCCGAAATTCATAGACAAGGTGCTTTGGGCGCTGCGTTTGTATGCCAGCATGCCGACATTTGTAAACGAGGGGCGACTGAGGCGTCAGCAGCCACGATTCATCTTGCGTCTGGCGTGAATTGGATCTGTGTCGAGTGAACAATCACGTTCGGCCCAATACCGGAGGTTGCCTGTATGGTGACGACGACCGCTTGCTGCGGTTGCGGCGTCCCGGCGCTGCAAGCGGCAAGAGCGCTCAGCATGCAAAACGCCACGAGCACGACCATCGTGCGGGACGCTCGACCGCGGCGGTCTGGCAAAATGACCCACGCAAAACCAATTAGGAGCGCCGGGGTCAAAGGAGCCTTAAGGAGCACAGAATTGCTGGATTCCGCTGGGAGGATTCTGAGCTTTGATACTCCACCACCAGAAAGAGCGGCGGGGGAGAAGACACAAGAATAGCCTTGAGGCAATCCGCTGGAACAAGACATCTGCACCTGCTGTTCGAAACCGGCCGTCCCTTCGACGCCGAGTACAACGGTTGTTGAAGATGTGACGTGGGATGCCGGACTCGAGAGACTTAGATCGAATCCGGGACCGGTTTGCGGCCACTGCGCAAAGAGTGCCGGTGAAACACTCGGGCTAAGGTGAGCATTTCCTGCAAAGCTGGCCGTCAAGCTGTGAGTGCCGCTGGCCAACGCTCCGATTTGCTGGCTCGCTACCCCATTAGCGTCTGTTTCGGCCATTCCAAGAATCTTTCCATCATCAAGAAAAGTAACAGGCCCGCCAGACACGCCAACTAGTCCGCTCACAGTCGCAAACAAAGTCGAAGTGCCCGTACCAGGGTCGATCTCCTGAGAGAGAGAAATAATCGTACCGATTGCGTTGGCGGGAGCTGGGGCAACGTTGATCGTAAGGGGTGCTGACGTGCTGCCTGCAAACGAACCGTTTGCGTTGAAGCTGGCCGTGATTGTGTGCGAACCCGTAACCAGCGATGCCGTGCTGAAGCTCGCTCCCCCACTGGACGAAAGTCCGATGGTCCCCAAGAGAGTATCCGCGTCGTAAAACGTCACACCGCCGAATGGGACGCCTGTGGACGAGGACACATTAGCCGCAAAGGTAACGACCGTGCCGACGGTTGGCGATGTATTGGACGCCGAGAGAGTGACGGTCGTCGAGTACCCGCTAATAACTACGCTTACCGGGGCGGAGGTGCTGGGCGAAAAAATCGCTGCGGTGTAAACGGTGTCAGTGGCGGTATAAGCACTCTGCGTGAAGCCCTGATATGTCGCGGTGATCGTGTGAGTGCCAAGACTGAGCAGTGACGTGTCGAGAGGTGCGACACCGTTTGAATTGATCTCA
>JASHRM010000046.1 GCA_030037315.1 Candidatus Acidiferrales bacterium | reverse complement strand
TTCACGGGTCTCGTACTCGATGCGAAGGTCTGGCACCGGGATTTTGTTGCGCACCATCGTGAGTCCGTGGCGCTCGGCAATTTCCGGTTTTGCCGCCGGGCCGAAGCGGGCGACATCGCGATTGATTTTGCGCTTGAGTTCGTAATCGAGGATGACGCGCAGATTTTTGCCGCCTTTCTTTTCAATGCGGGCGGCTTCCTTTTGATAGAGACGGTAGAGATCGGCATCGTGATTGGCCTCCTTGGGTTTGACGAAGCCGTGATAAACGGCTTGGTCGCGGGGCACGAGCACGTTCGCTCGAAGAAGCCGGTGTCCTCGGCGCGTGAGAGTCAAAAGCTCGCGCGGCGCGGCCTCGGGACCCTCGAATGCACCCTTCCTTACAAGTCCGTGCCGAACGAGGTAATCGATGTCGGTTTTCGCCTGGGTATGGCGGCCCTGGTAGGCGTGCTGGCCGAGATCATGCGTGGCAATGACGCGGAATCGGCCAAGTTCGCAAATCGTGCCGATCTCCGACTCGGTGAGCGAGTAGCCGCGGTCACGATCGTAAAGGATGGTCCGGCCGTTGACGGAACGAATCGGGAGGCGATCCTGTTTCGAACGTTCGGGCGGACGGCGCGTTTCCGCCGCAGGCCTGCCAGAGATCGGCTGTTCGCGCTCGCGAATCGTCCGTTCGATGGCCAGGGCTTCCGGCGCGTCTGGACGCGGGTCGCGTGAGTCACCCGGCGAGATCTCGCGCGACATGCTAGCGCGCCTCGAGGGATTTCCCGGGCGCTGGCACGGGAGATTCGCCTGCGACGGCCTGCTTGTCGATGTGCGAAAGCTTGCGGCCGGTATCCTTGAGAAAGAACTTGCGCTCGATCGCATAGACGGCTGCAAACAGATTCACGAACAGCACGCCCAGCCACCCAAGGAGCACGTCTCCGTATCGGTCCAGAAGGATGTGGCGGTACGGGATGAGGAATCGCAGCTCGCGCATGAGCCAAAAGCCCAGGGCAAGCAGGATGGCGACGGTGACGATGAGGGCGTTGGCGATCACTGAATTCTCCAAGCACCGTTCGTCGTAGGTGTTTCTCTGTCGCGGAGGAGGCGTTTCGGGAGCGGGCGGGAAGCCGCGGAGCGCCGCAGGCCCTTGCGTAGCGCGCCTGTAGTTTCAAGGGAGGACCGTGAGCGGATGGGACCCGAGGTCGTCGGGAAGGGAGCTTCGGCTGCAGGCGCCGGCGTGGGGCGCGGAGATTGGGCCGATGGTGCCGCGCGACCGCCCGCGAACTCTCCTGCGGCGTGTCTCATTTGAAGGCCTCGTCCTCGCGAAAATAGGTGATGGTCAGGCCGAGCGGGTTGATGGGTATGAGTTCGTTGGGCACCTGGGACCGGAAGAGGAAAACGAAATTCGCGGTGTAGAGATCGCGTTTGATCTCGCTGTGATCGGCCGGCGAGTAGTAGACCATGTAGAAATCCACGCGGGCGCGGAAGGGCGGGTTCTGCATTTCTTCGAGCGCGACTTTCTTGACATCGACATCGATCTCCGGCGCCGCGGTATCGGTGATGAATTTCTTGATCACATCATTCTTGCGATAGGCGTCGAGAATGCCGTCGGCCAGCTTGCCGTCGAGGAAGTAGAGAGATTTGGAAAAATCGTCCTGGATGGTGTAGCGGTTCCGGCGGTAATAGAGTGCGCAGAACTCGGAAAGGAAATACTTCGCTTCGGCATCCTGCGGTTTGTATTCGAGGTTGTGGTAGTTGATGGCTTCGGCGCGGCCCAGATCGTCGATGCGGATGACCAAGGGCCGGAAGTTTTGAAAGGTGCGAACGGTCTTGAGGTCAACGAAAGCGAGTGCCAAAGCGAGGAGTGACACAAGAGCGAGAGCGATTTTGAGATAGGTGTTGGTCACCATGGGGTCGCCACAGGATTCCAGGTAAAGGCGCTTGGCATCCTCGAAACTCTTTTCGCGATCGCTCACAACACCCTCGATGCCAGAGCGGCCGCTTTCGTGTGCAACTCAAAGATTCCGGCTGAAGAGCCGCCCGCCGCACCGCTGAAGATATGATTGGTCAGGGTGGGCACCTTGAGCAGTACATAGATCGAGGCAACCAGCGTAATCGCGAGCACCGGAAACCAGGCCAAGAGCTGCACTGTGGAAAGCGTGCCGGCAGGCGGGAGCTTCAGAGCGCCGATCAGGAGACTGCCGATGACCGCAACGACGGCCGCGGCGATGACCTGGTAGAACGAATATTGAAGGAAACAACGGAACCATCCCCAGAATAGCCATTCCATCTTGGGAACGATGAAGAACGGCACGAAGACGGGTCCGACGAGAACGCACACGGCGGCGGCGATGAATCCGTAGGCGATTACCACGAAGGCGACCGCCTGCGCCGCTGCGAGCAGGAGGGTCACGATGATATAGACACCCGTGCCGAGCACATCGCCCCAGCCGGGCGAGTCCAGGCGCGATTCGAAGTCGGTTACGCCCTGAATGACGTTCTCGAGCTCGGCCTGATCGATGCGGCTTGAAAGGAACTGCGCTTCGTTGGTTACGAGGTTATGAAAGCTGACGCCCACGGCGGGGATGGGAGTCGAATAGTAATTGGCCATGGCGAAGCCGAAGCTGATGGTCAGCAGCAGGCTCGCGAAATTCTCGAAGTGAAAACCGCCCTGGCCGCTCGCGGCGGCGAGCGCGGACTTGAGGCCGTGCCACACGACGAGGATGGTGGCAAAGGAACGAAACAGGTTCTGGCCCATGGCGTCGAAGAAACCGAGGTTCTGGGTGAGCAGGGTGTTGATCGATTGGAAGATGTACTGAAGGTAGTCGGTTTGCACGGCCGTCAGCTCCTCGGCGCACGGGCCAGTTTCCGCACTCAGGGAATGCGGAAAGATTGAAGGGAATTGGTGAGCGTCTGGGTTACGGGAGTCATGTTGGACGCGACCGCGGCCTCGCGCTCGATATCGGCGTTGATGGTGTTGGCAGTCGTTTCGCGCTGCTGCTTGGCGAGGACGGTTTGCTCTTCGAGCAGCGAGGCCAGCAGTTTGTTTGAGTCCTGCACCGTGCGCAGAATCAGCACTCCGGCGGCGTTGATCTTATTGAGGACCGATACCTCTGTGTTGAGATCGGCATCGCCTGAAAGCGAATCCTGTTCGAGATTCCCGATCTGGGTTTGAACGTTCTGGGCGCTCGCGCGGACCGAACCGATAGTGGCCATGGCCGTTTGGTTCGCTCCATCGGCCAGCTCGACCGTAGCGTATTGCGAATGAACCCGGGAGAGTTCGTCCGCATTCATGGCGGAAAGCTGACCGAGGCTGTAGGGAAGAAGTGTGGTGGTGGCCTGCTGATATCCGGTGCCTACGAGCGAGGTTAGCCCGCTGTTGATTCCGTTGACCCAGCCGGCCGTATTTCCGTAGGCATCGGGAGCGAAGGTGTTGCGCCACTCGGAGAACAGCGCTTTGTAGCGGGCCGGCATGTTCTCAAGGCTCTGGGCCATGCGCAGCGCGAGGTTGTATTGGGTGACGAGCTGAGCATAGCTTTTCTGGAGCTCGATCAAGTGCTGCTGGAGCTGGTAGTAACGCAGAAGGGCATTCGAGTAATTGGTCGGGTCGAAGACAATGCCGCTGCCAAATTGCGCGGCGGCACCAGCAGCGCACATGAGGCCTGCCATGAGAATTGTCAGGATCTTCTTTTTCATAAAATCTCCGTTTCTGCTCGCCTCAAAGATTCGAGGGCAACGTGTGGTTGGTGTAATCGGGCAAGGCCAGATCGCCCGCGAGGTAGACTTTCACGCGATGTCCTTCCCGAATGGTTACGGTGGGCAGGATGTTCAGGAACTTCTCGAGAATTTGGGCCGAGGACTGCGCGGTGTTTTCGGCAAAACCCTGGCGCATGAGATCGCTGCTCGAGGCGTTGAGCCCTCCGGCTGTTCCGGCCTCGGCCACGGCGCCGAGGGCTCCGATGGCGAGAGAGACTCCGAAGATCCGCAGATAGTGATTGTTGACTTCATCCCGGAGGCCAGTGTCTCCGATCTGGTTGAGCCCTTGAAACTGGTCGAGGCTCACCGAGTAGCCGTCCGGCATGATCAGGCGGTGAAACAGCACAGCCAGGCGCGTCTCGCCGAACGTGTCGACTTTTTTGGCTTCGCCGAGAAGCTTCGAGCCTGCCGGGATGAGCAGGTGCTGGCGATCGTGCGAATAGACATCGCTTGAAAGCAGGCACTCGACGGGACCCGAGAACTGCCCATCGAGGCGATTGACGAGCACGGCTTCGAGAATCGTTCCTTCCAGTAGGACGTAGCTCTTCCCGGTTGCCTGGTCCGCTGCGGCGGGTTTCGACTGCTCCTTCTGCTCGCCAACCTTTTCGGCAGAATCCGGTTTTGGGGGCGTGGCCACGGGTGGCGCAACAAGCCCTGCTGAGTTCTGCAATGCCTTCACCAGCGGAGCGACGTCGGTGAGATCCGGCGGGGGAGAAGCGGGACCGGGGGTGCTCTCACTTCGAGAGGGTCCGGCGCGATAACTCAAAGCGACGTTCGAAGCAAACAGGGATGTGTAGTCGCGCTGTTTCCGTTCGGCCAGGAGCGGATCTTCCAGGCGGGGATCGGGCGGGGCTCCCGCATTGGTTTCCGAACGCTCTCCCGGCTCGGGAGCCGCTGGAGCGAGGAGCCGTGTTTGCTGTTCGAGCGCGTTCTGCGCGATGAGCTGCTGCCGCTGCAGTTGCTCGATGCGGCTCTGCAGTTCGGCGATTTTGGTCTCGTTCACCTCGAGCGGCGCCTGGGGCGAGACCGGCTGGAGGACCTTACCGGGCGTGGGCGGCTTCTTGCCCCCGGTCAGCCACATGACCAGAACCATCAGGAACGCCAAACCGACCAGCAGCCAAGTCTGCACGTGCTTGGGCAAGAGGCCCGGCGGCTTGGGCGCTTTTTCCTGAACCTCGGGAGTATCGGTCATGGTCGGCACCTCAGTTCCCGTCCGCCCGCCGCGTGAAGGCCAATTTCTTTTTCCCGATCGCAAGGTAGCCGGCGTCCAGGATTTTGGGCGCGATGTAAACGCCGTTCTCGATCTCGAAAGAGACCAGATTGGGCTTGCCGTCTTTGACTTCGTAGAGCGCGGGCTTTTCGCGTGCGGCGGAACGGATGTAGGTGAACCGGTCGTCGTGATAGATGGCCTCGATGAGAAAAGGCTCGCGCGCGGCCCGCGCGTCGAGCGGGTAGTCGAAGCGAAGGGTGGTTGCGTATGCGGCGCGGAAGCGACTTACTTCGTCAGCCCCCCGCGCCTCCGCCCGCTGAATCTCTTCGGCCGTTTCGCTGCGCAGCGCATCGAGCTGCTTTTTGTAGGCATCGGTTTCCGCCCGGCTGACGTATCCGGCAAGCGCCGTCGTAACGGTAGAGGTCTCCTTGGGCTCTACAAAGATTTTGAGGTCGGGTTCGGCGCCCGGTTCGCTGGTGATTTCGGTGAGCAGGAAGGAATAGACATGTCCGCTCGCGGTAATCAGGTTGAGATTGCTGCGGATCCCCGCCTGCGCCGGATGGACGTAACAGAGGTTGTGCGCGCCATTGATAATCCAGAACTCCTTGTCGCCCGTGGTGAAGTCCAGAATCTCTTCCTCCTCGGGAAGCACGATCAGGGTCGAGAACCGCAGCTTGGCGCGAATGGGAATGATGTCCTCCTTGGAATACTTCACGACCCGGGCGGAGTCGCTGGCCGCGAGAAGGCCCGCTCGGGGAATCACGAAGAACGTCATCACCGCGAGAGCGATAGGGCACACCCTGGAACGCCAGCAAGACCTTGCTTTTTTCATGGACTGCCTCCTTGGGAAAATCACTTCACGCCGGACGCCAGGGCCTCGAGCCCCTTCTCAAACCCGTAGGCCGCGAAGGCCTCGCGGCGCTTCTGGTTGTCGTAGGGATCGTTGGTGTAGATCCAATAGCTTTTGGGATCGACGTGGAGGTTGACGACCTTCGCGAGCTCCGGCGTCTTGATGAGAAGTTGCTGTTTGGGAACGAGACCAGCGATCCGCTCGACTTCGTTTTCGTTGAGATGGAACTGGCGGCGGTAGAGCTCGCGGTCCATGTCGGGATTGGCGAGAAAGATTTTCGTGGCGCAGCTCTCGACGATGACATCCAGAATGTCGGAGCGCCGGAGCTCGTCGACCGACTGGGTCGACAGAATCACGGCGGCGTTGTGCTTGCGCCAGGTCTTGAGCGCCCCCACGACATAGCGCTCGATGCTCCGATTTTTCAGAAACACCCAGGCCTCGTCGATAAAGAAGGCCTTGAACACCGAAGAAATGTCGCGGTCGGAGATGACGCGGTTGGCGCGGTGCAGGATGTAGAACAAGAGCGGTTCAAGGAGCTCGGGGTACTGGCTCATGCGCTGGAAATCAAAGCATTGAAAGCGCGAGAAGGTCACCGTGTCGCAGGCGTTGTCGAACAGGAATCCAAACTGTCCGCCGCGCGTCCAGCGGGTGAGCCGCGTGCGCAGGTCGTGCCCGAGGGTGTTGGCAAGGACCGACAGCGTGCGAAGCGAAGGATCGACGGCGTAGAGATTTTCGATCTGGTGATAGAGATCGAGCTCGGCAGCGGGTCCGAGTTCGGTTTGGTGGGGGCCTTCGACGAGCACCTTGACGAAGAGCGTCAAGAAGTCGAGGTTCTCCTTGGTGGGAGCGAGCGAGAACGGGTTGATCTTGAAATCTTCCGAATCAAGTCCCACGCCGACGTAGGACCCGTCGAACAGATGCGTAAGGCTCTCAAAGCTTCCACCGAGATCGAAAATGAAGGTGTACGGGCGGTACTTCTGCAGGTTGGTGATCAGAAAGTTGAGCAGGAAGGACTTTCCCGCCCCGGTCCTTCCGAGGACGATCGTGTGCGCGACATCCTTGTAGTGCAGGTTTAGAAAGTACGGCGTGCGGTGATTGGTTTCGAGAACGGCCAGGTACTCCTTGCCGAGATGCAAGTTCTCAGGCTCGCCGCGATCGAGCGTGAAGAGGAACGAAACATCGGCGTAGTTGGTGTTCAGGAGGTAGAGGCAGCGCAGATTAAAGCAGTCGTTACCCGGAACGGTGGCGAGGAAAGCGTTCAGCAGGTTGTAGGTTTCCTCATACAGCTCGGCGTCGTGAACGCTGAAGGCCTTGTAGAACTCGGCCGAAGCGCGTTCGACCTTGGCGAGGTCGGTGTCGTAAATGACGACGGTGAGCGCAAACTGACCGAAGTAGTTCC
The DNA here is from genome assembly GCA_030037315.1 of Candidatus Acidiferrales bacterium. Taxonomy (GTDB): domain Bacteria; phylum Acidobacteriota; class Terriglobia; order Acidiferrales; family UBA7541; genus Palsa-295. The sequence goes on along the minus strand of JASHRM010000046.1, from coordinate 10,888 downwards.
CGTGGAGCTCGATCTCCTTCACGCTCTCGCCAAGCTCGCGCACGCGCGACTGCTTCGAGTCGTCGAGCAACACATCGGAAGGGGCCACGTCGTTCAGGTTCACTTGGCTGAAGAAGGACCGTTTCGTGTTGTGAAAGTGGCGCCGCTTGGCCTGGATGGTGCGGCGCGTTTTTCCGGAATCTTCTTTTTTCCACTCGGTCACGACATGAAAGTTGGCTTCGACTTCGAGCAGGCGCTCAAACAGGAGCGGAAAACTCTGCGCAGGAGGTTCCTTCAGGGTGAGCACGCGCACGTAGTGATCGTCCACGCGCAGATGACGGCGATGGCATTCCAAGTGAGACTCGGGCAGGTAGTAATCGAGAAACGTGTCGTGCTTGAGCCGGGCGCGCGCGAGTTTGTGCGGATCGAAGTTGAGGATGCGCTTCAGGACGCCGAACGCTTCCTGCTTGCCCAAGACGCGCACGGCCAAGAAATCGCCGACCTGCAGGATGAAGCCGCGCGCCTTGGCCAAAAGCGCGATCTCCGCCGCCTCGACCTCGTCACCCAGCAGCACTGTCTGTTTTTTGGTTGAGAAGCGGGCAGCCAGATGGCGGAGGGCTTCGAGAGGATCTTGCTTGAACCGTTCCAGGCCGCGGACGAGCGCCTCGGTTGTGGTTCGGTTCTGGTAGAGCGCGACGTAGTAAATCGAAAGCGAGTAGAGCTGGTCCGCCTTGTTTTGAAGGTAAGTCATGCGGCTCGAGATCGCCGAATCCACGACGGCATTGCCGTAGAGCTGGTAGGGAATCGCTTCACGGTTCCGCTTGAACAGGTACTGATAGAGGCGGCAGTTCTCATCGAACAGTTTCAAAGCCGATTCAAATCGCTTGGTCAGATGATCGAGCGCGCGCGGATCGAGACACTCATAATCGACACCGCGCACTTCGAGCACCACTCCGGCCTCTCCCGTCTTGGTCAAGAACACCTCCGGCCCGATGAAGCCGAACAGATTGATCTGTTCGGCAAGAGAGCCCGTCTCCCTGTAGTTTTTGAAAATGCGGCTAAGCCTGAGCACGGCGGTCCTTTCGGATGAGCACGGGTGTGAACTTCATGGGATCGTAGGAGCGCTTGAGCCTTGCAGCGGTGAGGAGGAGCCGCAGGATCTGAGGGTCGGTCGCGGTGGCCCAACGAGCGACAAGATAGAGCAGCAGAAATATTCCCAGCCCGCCGGCGAGGCTTCCCAGCAGATTGAACGTCGCAGCTCCCAGGCACATGGCGAAGAAGAAGAGCTTGCGTTCCGCTCCAAGAATCGTCAGCGGCCGGGAAAGCGACCGGTGTATGTTGTTGATCCGCCTTGTGTCGGTCATGCCGTGCTCCTAGGTAGCCGGAAAGAGCCAGGCCAGGAAGTTGACTGCGGCGATGGCCATGCCCACGCCGAACAGCACGCCCGCGAGGACGCGCTTTGATCCGCCTTCCCCAAAGGCGAATGTGAGTCCGGAAACGACGATGGCCACCAGCGAAAGGCCTCGCGCGATGGTGCTGGTAAAGGCCGTCTCGAGAACGTTGACGGCGTTCTCCCACGGGGAACTGCCCGTTGTTTGGGCAAGCGCCGGACCGGCCAGAGCAAGCGTGACGGCCGCAACGATCAGAATTTTTTGCGATGAGGAAACACGAACGAGTCTTCGACGAATTCGCTTCATCGAGTGGTTCTCCCTGTTGCCCGAGTTTCGAAGGGGAGCCCGCGCTCTCACACGAAGAGAAACGAAGAACGACCGGGGGTGAGCTGTTGTCGCCGGTTCCCGGACCTCGGCCGGGCACACTGGGAGCGTTGGCTCCGTGACAGCGTAGTCCCCTGATCGCGCGCTTCGCTCGGTGCGGGTTCTGCGCGTGAAACAGACGAGCAAACCGCTTTTCGTCTGTCCACGGGAGTAACCGGCGGGGACTCCCCTCGCCATACTAATCAGCCAGCCAAAAGGAAAAATAGACCGCCTGCGATCAAAATATTTTTTCTCGAGTACGGGCAGGCGCGCTGGGAAACAGTTCGAGCTGGCGCGGAGTCGTCATGGCCACCTGCCGCAGCCTTTGGAGAAGCCGGCCGAGACGGTGCTGGATGGCGACGGCCGAATGTCCGTTACGCAGGGCGAGTTCGCGGCAGGAAGTGCCTTTGAGTTTCGATTCGACGAGCAGAGCGCGGTCTTCGCGCGAAAGCCAGCCGGCTCTCTCGCAGCTCGTGAAAAAGCAGTTGAGAGCGAGGGCCGCGCGAAGGTGATCGAGCTCGCGTGGCTCTTCGGCGGGGCTCGCCGCGGCTTCTTCGGGCGGTGCGAGACGCGCGTCATGAATCGCCCAGCGAAAGGCGCTGCGGCGCAGTTTGCGCGCGACGGTGAAAGCGATGTGCGAGGAGCGCGCGCGGAGTTCCGGTGATCTGAGGAATTCGAGAAAGACCGAAACGACATGCTGCGTGATGTCATCGCGCGCGAGGGAAGGGAACGTTGCGCGCACCTGCGTCGTGGTGCGATGGATGGTCGGAATGAAAGCCAGAAGCAGAAGCTTCTGCCAAACCGATCCGCCGCCGGTCCGCGTGTTCTCTCGCAAGAGTTCGGCGAGCAAGCGGTCGGAGGAATAGGTACTGGCCGGATCCTCGGACGCGTGAAGGGCGCGGACCAGATCGAGAGGTGTTGGGAAGGCCGCCAGCGCGGGGCTGGAATCAAGCAGTTGTGACGCGCCTTGTTCTCCGAGTTCGACTGCCAGGCTTTTTTCGATCCGGCACACCAGGCAATCGCAATGCGACCCGGCCATCATGGGTGCGTTCCCCTTTGAGCGGCGCGGCCGGAATTCCGGTCGCGACGAGGGCGCACATTTTGCTATCCGTCATGGAGGGGAGCGCGGGATTCGCCGGGCGCGGTCGGAGTCAAGGCCAGAGAGCAGGGGTTTCGGAGCGGTTCGCTTCGGGCAGTTCGCTTGCTCCTGCCTTTTTTGTCCGGGCCTATACTATGTAAGTATCTCTGGAAACATATAGCTACGCGGATTTATGTCAAGTTTTTACCACGAATAACTTGACTCTAGCCCGCGGTCTCCGTATGTTCGTCCTATGCGATCCGGCACAATCTCGAAGGGCATTGCGCGCAAAATCGAGCGCGGCGGTGCGGACCGCCTGTGGACATACCGAGATTTTCGGCCTTTCCCGGAATCGGCGGTTGCCGCCGCGCTGAGCCGCTTGCAGAAAAAGGGCGTGCTCGTGCGCGTGCGCAAGGGGGTCTACTACCGGCCGCGCGCGTCGCGCTTCGGCATGAGCGCTCCGGAACCGACCCGTGTCGCGGAGGCAGTTTTGAAGCGTCGCGGGATTCGTGCGGTGAGCAGCGGATTGCCGGGCTACAATGCGCTCGGTCTGACGACGCAAATATCGGCGGTCCCCACGTTTGCAGTCGAGAAAAATGTGGGTTCGCTGCGCACGGGAAAAAAGAGCCGGATTCGCTTGCGCCCGGTCGATACGATTCGCGGGGTCAAGGCAGAGGAACGAGTGGTGCTCGATTCTTTGCGGGATTTGCGGTCGATTCCCGACACGACGCCCAGCGAAGTGCTGCGCAAACTGGCAAGACTGTTTCGCGAGCGAAGCGTTGACTATGAGCGTGTCGCGCATCGAGCGCGCAGCGAACCGCCGCGCGTTCGGGCGCTCGTAGGACTTTTGGGTTCGCTGATTGGCGCGAAGCGCGAGACACTCGAGAAACTGGCCGCGAGCCTGAACAAGACGACGAAGTTCGACTACAAACTGGGAGCGGGCTTTTCGCAAGCCCGCCGCTGGGGCATTCGGTGAAACAGTATGCCTCTGAACTCGACGATTTTCCGGATCTGTTAGCGAAGGCCTCCGAACACAAAAACCTTCCCGACGCCATCATCGAAAAGGATTACTTCATCGTGCGCGCCCTTCGTGCGGTTGTCACTGGTATGCCAGGCCAGTTCGTCTTCAAGGGAGGGACGAGCCTCGCGAAGGGATGGAATTTGCTTGAGCGGTTTTCCGAGGACATCGATCTGTTGTTGCGTACCGACAACGGAAAGGGCGGCCGCCTCTCCCAAGGAGAAATCGACCGCCGGCTCAAGCGATTGGAAGACATCGCTGGCGCGACGGCCGGATTGCGATTTGTCGCGCAAACCAGGAGCAGGGGAGTTCGGCGCTGTTCCGACTTCGAATATCCACGCATCGCGACGGCCAAGATCGCCATCGGACCAACCGTACGCCTCGAAATGGGCACGCGCGGAGGGCCCGAACCATCAACGACGCGCACCGTCCGTTCCTACATCGCCGAATTCGCAGAGGCTCAGGGAGAAGCCGGGCTCGCCCAGGACTTGAGCCCGTTCGAGGTGGAGTGTCTGGCGGTAGAGCGGACCACGATTGAAAAACTCTTTGCGGTGCATGCGGCGTTTGAGCGGGATCGCGCCAAGGGCCGGACCCGCCACTACTACGATCTCTACCAAGTGACAGGACTCGACGACGTGCGCGCGTTCCTCAAAAGCAAGGAGTACGGTCGAGTCCGGGAGGATGTCGAGCGATACAGTCGAGAGAATTGGCCCGAAGCCGCCCTTCCGCCGGACGGAGAGTTTTCGAAGTCCGCGGCGTTCCGTCCGGGAGCGGAAGACCTCGCGCTGCTGAAACAGCACTACCGAGACGAGCGAGATCTGTTTTTCGTCGATCCGCCGCCGCTCGAGAAAATCCTCGAGAGGCTTGCGAGCGTCACGCACAACCTCTAGGGCCGAGCGCAAAAAAAAGGCCCCGGCCGAAGCCGGGGAGCCGCTGCGGAAACTCGGTCGATCGGGCGAAGGGCGTCCCAGGCAGCGGGCGTGAAGGCTAGCCGGCCCGAAGATAACGGGCACAACGATTCGGGCGAAAGACGATCAAGGTCGTCACGGCAGCGACGGGAAGGCTGCTGCAGTGTCGTTGCGACGTCAACAAGGGATGATCGCGAGGGTCGGCAATATGCCGAACCTCGGCATCGGCCAAAAATGCGGCGCGGTCCTTGACACGGAAGGCTGTGCTCTCCAAGCATCCGCAAAAATCAGCCATCGTCTCTCACTCTCTGTCGGCTAGGATTGCGCCAGGCGGGCGCTACGTACGTTAGTACGTTTGGCGGCAGCAGCAGGGGTAAACCAAGGAGGCCTAAATACAGTGTTCAGCAATGGTGGCGCGAGAGACATACACTTGACCTTAAAGCTCAAACTCTAATTCGTATGTGGCGGAGACCATCCCAGGGTCATGCAATCCCATTGCGCGGTAGGGACTTGGGTGAATCTATCCGGCGAAGTGGCTCCGGCTCCGTTCCGCCTGCTCGAGAGCTTTTTGCGTCTGTTCGAGTTCGGTGAGCCGCCTTTCAAGTTCCGCGCCATAAATCTCGGCGCGTTCGTAGAGACGCGCATTTTGAATGGCCACGGCCGCGGGAATTGCGAGCGACTTGGCGAGATGCAGATGCTGCTGCGTGAACATATCTGCTTGCGAGTCACCCAGCGCAAGAAGGCCAAGCGCATTTCCAGAGGCGATGAGCGGCACACCCAGCCAGGAATGAAACGGTGAGTGGCCTTTGAATTGTGCCCACCCGTCCTGTTCAGTTGTGTTCCGGATTAGCAGAATGTCTTGCGTGGCGAGAACCCGCATAAGTGGCGCGTGATCTCTCGCATCCCACGTCATAGGCGGTCTCTTTACCCGGGGAGTTACGCTGCGGTGGAGTTCTCTTGCGAGGAAGAGACGGACGTCTGTCTCAGCCAGGAGGACCTGCGCCGACTCGCAGGGAATCAGTTCCAGCAATGATTCAAGAAGCGTGTCCAACACGTAGTCCAAGCTGAGGTTCTGCGTGAGCGCGAGAGTGGTGCGACGCAAGGCCTCGGCTTCCGCGGAAGCCGATTCCGCCAATGCCAAGCTACGCGTAATCTGCTCTTCGGCGGCTTTTCGAGCGGTTACATCCTGCGCCGTTCCGACGAGGCGCCGAATTTCACCGGTAGAATCTCTGACAGGAAAACCTCGGACCCAGACCCAGCGAATCGCACCATCAGGCCGCACGATACGAAATTCCTCATCGAATTGACCGGAGCGCGCGGCCTCCTCAAGGCGCGCCAGAATACGGACGCGATCCTCGGGATGGAATCGTTCTTGATACGAAGTGGGATTGGCGCGAAGCGTCTCAAGCGACCTGCCGGTAATGGTTTCGAACGCCCGGTTCGCGTAGATGACTCTTTTCGTGTCCGCGTCGAGCATCCAAAAAATCTCCTGAATATTGTCGGCCATCTGCCGGAACCGTTCATCGCTCTCACTGAGCTCAGCTTCCACACGCTTCCGTCCGGATATGTCGCGAAGAACCAAGGAATGGCGACCGGGTAGATAGTTTTCCCTCGTGCGATATTCAAGCCAGACTCGTTCTCCGGTGGGACGCACGATTCTCATCTCGCTGTGATCGTAGTTGCTATCAATAGCTTCGTGTCCGAGAAAGCGATCGATGGACTGACCGATGAGTTCTTCCCGCGTGACGTGGAGGATCTCGAGCGCGGGGGGGTTTGCTTCGATACAGTGTCTCTCATCGTCGAGAATCACAAGTCCGTCGAGCGCGCTATCGAAGATGGCTTGAAATTCGTGTTCGGTTATGGCCAGGGCATCGGCGGTCCGACGGTGCTCGCGACGAGCGAGCACGAGGAAGCGCGCGTGGATTCCGATGGCGCCTGCGAGGGCAAGCAACACCAGGGTCAGAAGCACGGAGGAGAAGGGGCGACCGTACAAGCGAGGCAGCAACACAGTGAGCAGAAACGTCGACGCGGCCAGTGCGATTAGAACAGAACCCGCGTAGAGACTTCGACGAGGGAAATTGCGTACATCCATGCTAGGAGGTGAACTCATGCTTCCAGCGTCACACGGGAATGCTTCGTTTGGTCACGTTCAGCGAGGATGCTACGCCGCGCCTGCTAAGCAGTCAACATGACCAGCACGATCCAAGAACCACGAAATTCGAACGCCTACCCGGGCGTAATGCGAGAGAGGATTTCGGTGCTCACCTGCTGAATATGGCCGAGTGAGCGGGCGAGCGTTTCGCTATCGCCATTGTAGAGATTCATGTAGTCCGATGAAGCGGATTGCGTTTCTAGCCCGATGGATTGACTGACCACGAAGGCCACGGCCTCTGCCTCAGTCTCGCGAATGCACTTGGTCGTTTCCGCTCGCCGTGCGGTGAAATGCAGCCGCGAATGCGCCAGTTCATGTGTGAGCACGTGGAACTCTTCCGCCGGAGACAGGTCCGGCACGATAACGATAGATGTTGTCACGTCGCAGCTAGAGATCCGCGGCTTCGAAGTCTTTCCCTTCTAGCCATTTGAATTGATCCATTCTTTGCCGGATGATAGTGAGGGTGTCCAAGAGATCTTTTTCCAGGCCCTGTGAAATCATAAGCGCCGCGGTGAAGGACGCTGTATGCTCTCTTCTTTCGAGTTTCCCGATGTACTCCTCTGTGTAGCCGCTCCGCTCGGCAACTTGCTTCTGACTGAGTCCAAGTTCTAATCGCCGCTCCAATATCACGCTTGCGAACGCTGCCCGGATAACGGGGTCCATTCGGTGCGGCTTCTTCGCCGTACTTGCCCGTTCCGGCACGTCGCCGTGTTGCCGCGACTCTTGTTCCTCAGCCATGACTGCGGCAATGGTGGCTTCTTGTAAAGCATAGTTCCAGGAAGTATACTATCCCTTAATCGCGCAGCCTGGCGCTTACCGTGCGGGATCGGGATTCGCTATAGACGGCTAGCGCTCGCGCCGTCGTCTACGATTGCTCGGAAGCAAACTCTCGACTCGTCGGACGAGATCGGCTCCGGTGGTCCCGAGTGCGTTGGCGATCTCAAGGATTGTTGTGAGTGATGGGTTGTATTTGCCGCGCTCGAGGAGACTGATGTATTTGGGATGGTACCCACTTTCGAAGGCGAGCACCTCTTGGGTAATTCGGCGTTCGTCTCTGAGTGTTATCAGGACACGCGCGAAGGCACGCTTTTCAAGATATGCGCGATCTGCCGCTGTGCCGAGACGAGCCATCGACTGCGGAATCGTGGCCCAGTTCAGCGTATGGTGCCACAAAGTATACTATCCTAGCCTCAAAGTTCGTTTCAGCATCGGGACGAGCACAGGTATCCCCCAGTGGGAAGAAAGTCTTTAGCTGTGTCGGATTCTTTCCCGGCAGCGCCTTTCCTAACTGTTCCCGTTACTCCCGGGAAGGTGATCGATGCTGCGAAAGTAGCCCCCTTTGGGGTCATAGAACCCTCTGACGAAGCTCTCGTCGCTCGAATCTGTACGTCCGACCACGACGCTTTGGCACAGCTTTTCAAACGCTATGCAAACTTAGTTCGTGCGGTAGCCGCACGCATTCTGCGCGATGACACCGAAGCGGAAGACTTAGTCCAGGACCTCTTCCTCTTCATTCAGCGAAGGTGTCACATCTTCGACAGTTCGAAGAGCACCGCGCGGTCCTGGATCGTGCAGATGACCTATCACCGGGCGATCGAGCGCCGTCGGTACCTCAAAACACGCCAGTTTTATTCGCGTAGAGACGCGAACGGGGGAGACAGGGTGGTCGGTATTCCGACCAGCGAGGGCGATTATTCCGCCGAGGCCGTGTTCGGGCGTAATGGTCTAGAGAAGGTTTTTGAGAGCTTGTCGGACGATCAACGCGAGACCCTGCGGCTGCACTTTTTCGAGGGATACACGCTTGCTGAGATTGCGGCCAAGTTGGACCAGCCACACGGAAATGTGAGGCACCACTACTACCGGGCTTTGGCAAAGTTGCGGAAGCAGATGTTTGAGACTACTGTTCAGTGCACTGAGACCCATGGGAAATAGCAGGGAAGACTGGCACGCCAGGAAGCGGCCAGCCACACGGCCACATGAGGAGTTTGTTGAACTCTGCGCGGTTTCAACCGCTGGGGACTTGACCCGCGAAGAGAGAAGGGAACTAGAAGCTCACCTTGCTGAGTGCGCGGATTGCCGCCGAGCGATCGAAGAATTCGAGGCTGCTGTCGATCTCGGTGTGCCGCTATTTTCTTCAGAACTGGCATCGGCGCCGGCCGCACAGGCGGACGCTGGTTTGGCGTCTCCGGTCGAAGTTGGGGCCAGCGCAGCTCAACAAGGAAAATCGGAGCAGAGAAAGTTTGCCTTTGCCCACGGCGATGGTCACCGGACAAGCCACGTCAACTGGAACTATGTATGGCTGCCTTTTGCCGCATGCGTTGTGTTGAGCCTGGCGCTCGTGACCTACACCTACCGGGAAGGGAAGAGTCGAAGTTCAACTTTGACGGCAACGAACGAATCTCCGAATCCGGCAATCGAGAAGCTCGAACAACAGATCAGCGATGCGGGACACACCCAGGAAAAACTCAGGCAGCAGCTGGCCGAGCGGAACGCGACCATCGCGGAACTCCGTCGAGAGATCGAGCAAGAGTCAGCTTCGCTTTCCGAAATGAAAGCGACCCAAGCAAGTCTCCAAGCGACAATTCAGAATGATGAGGCGGAGAAGCAGCAGAACGCGGACGAGCAGATTGGTGTCCACCAAAAACTCGACGCAGCCCAAGCCACCATTCAAAAAATGGAGGTTGAGCTTGCATCCGCGCGTGAACAACAGGCCGCTGGACAATCGGCGGACACGAGTCTTCAGGCCCAAATCGTGGACTTAAATCGCCAGCTACGCGAGCGCGAACAGACAGTCAATAAGCAAGACGATCTGCTGGCGCACGACCGCGACATTCGCGACTTAATGGGCGCTCGCGATTTGTATATCGCCGAGGTGTATGACGTCGGCCGCGACGGAGCGACCAAAAAACCCTGCGGTCGCGTTTTTTACACGAAAGGGAAGTCGCTCGTTTTCTACGCCTATGATCTCGATCAGCAGGCCGGAGTACGACAGGCCGGCACCTTTCAGGCTTGGGGGCGGCGCGGCGGCGACATGAAAGATGCGACGAATTTGGGGATTTTCTTCCAAGACAACGCGGCAAAGAAACGTTGGGTTGTGAAATCCGACGACGCGAAGACCCTCTCCGAAATCGATGCCGTGTTTGTCACCGTGGAACCGAATGGCGGAAGCTCTAGACCGAGCAGCAAGCCGCTGCTCTTTGCCTATTTGAAAATCGAACCCAACCATCCATAAGTTTTCATCGTGCGGCTTATCATTTCGTCGTTAAGAGGAAGGGAAATGGTACAGCTGCGAATTCTCCTACGTAGACCGATCGAACATTTGCCGAGCTCTCGGTTAAAAGGAGACATCGGGTGCGATTTCGTCGAGCCGCATTGCTTGTTGTCGCTTGCCTGTTTTCAGGCGCGCTGGTCCTTGCACAGTCCCCCAACGGAGCCATCAGTGGAGTCGTACTTGATCCAACCGGCGCGGTCGTCGTCGGCGCCGAAGTCATCGTCGTAAACGACGCAACGAGAGTCGAGTATTCCACAACCACAAATGGCGAAGGTATCTACGTTATTCCAAATCTGCCGCCGGGACCTTACCGCGTCCAGGTTGCGAAGATTGGATTCAAAACGCTCATTAAGCCGGACATCATTCTGAACGTGCAAGACGCCTTGGCAATCAATTTCGATTTGCCGGTCGGCGCCTCTTCCGAGACGGTCACCGTGACCGGGGGCGCGCCACTCATCGACACGCAGGATGCCGCGGTGAGTACGGTGGTCGACCGTCAGTTCGCCGACAACGTGCCAATGAACGGCAGAAGTTTCCAGACACTCATCACTCTGGCCCCAGGAGTGGTCACCGTGCCTGGTGCAGTGGCGGGGGGTGTGGGCGAGTTCAGCATCAACGGACAACGGACCGAAGCCAATTACTTCGTGGTCGATGGGGTGGCGGCGAACACGGGAACGGTCGCGATTGACGTGGGAAACGCTTCGGGAGTTGGAGGTGCTTCACCGAGT
>JASHRM010000045.1 GCA_030037315.1 Candidatus Acidiferrales bacterium | reverse complement strand
AGCAGATCGGCTGGGCCTTCCAGGTAACGGACGATATTCTGGACGTGGAGGAGTCTTCAGCAGCGCTCGGGAAGACGGCCGGGAAAGATCAGGCGCAGCAGAAGGCCACGTATCCTGCGCTTTACGGACTCGAAAGATCGCGCGCAATCGCAGCCGATCTTGAAGCAAAGGCCCTGGCGGAAATCGCGCCGTACGGCGAAAAAGCGAGCCGCTTGCGGCAAGTCGCCGAATTTCTCGTTGCGCGGCGCTCCTAATCCCTGCGAGCTGCTCTTGAATTCACCCGACTCATCTGAACGCCCCCGGCGCGCCGAACGTCCCACCAAAATCGCCAAGCCCGGCAAGAAGCGCCTCGACGTGTTGCTTGTGGAGCAGGGCCATGCCTCGTCCCGCGAGCGCGCGCATGCGCTTTTGCTGGCGGGCCAAGTCCGCGCCAACGGCGTGAAAATGGAAAAGGCGGGGACGAGCGTTCCAGCGGACGCCCGAATCGAAATCACTGGCAACACTCTTCGTTACGCCAGCCGAGGCGGATTGAAACTCGAAGGCGCGCTCGAGGATTTCCGCATCGATCCAAGCGGCAAAATATGCCTCGACGTGGGCAGCTCAACGGGCGGCTTCACGGATTGCCTGCTCCAGCGCGGCGCGCAGAAGGTGTTCGCGGTTGACGTGACAATCGATCAGCTCGATTGGAAGCTTCGGCAAGATTCTCGCGTCCATTTAATCGAGAGAAATGCGCGGTACCTTCGCGCGGAAGATATCGCCGAACGGGTTGATCTCGTCGTGGCGGACGTTTCTTTCATCTCCGTGACGAAGATTTTGTCGGCGATTTTTGCGATCGCGCAGCCCGGCGCCGAATTCCTGATTCTCATCAAGCCGCAATTCGAACTGGAAAAACGCGAGGTCGGGAAAGGCGGCATCGTCCGCAACCCCGACCTGCGCGAGAAAGCGATTCAGCACGTGCAAGCCGCCGCAGCCAAAACCGGCCTGGACGTATTCGGCGTGCATCCCAGCCGCATCACGGGAGCAGAAGGAAACCAGGAGTTTTTTCTCCACGCCAAGCGCGGCATGTAGAATAAAATGCAGCGTCCAAACTGATGATTCGCTCCGCCGGCATCATCTGCAAACCAATTCGCGAAGTGATTTCTTCTGTCGTTCCGCCGCTGATTGAGTGGCTTCGGCAGCGGAAGATCGAAGTTTTCATCGACCAAGAAACGCAGGCCTGCATAAAATCGTCCGCTCCAGTCCTGCCCCGCGAGTCCATTGCTGAAAAGATTGATTTGCTGATCGTGCTAGGTGGGGACGGCACATTGCTTTCCGCCGCGCGCGCTTTGGGCGATCACACCGTGCCGATTCTGGCCGTAAATCTGGGCGGACTGGGCTTTCTGAGCAGCGTCACTTTCGACGAACTCTACCCCTTGCTCGAACAGGTGCTCGCGGGAAAGCATCGCTCCAGCGAGCGCATGATGCTCGACGCCGAAATTACGCGGACAGGCCAGCCCACACTGAAGCAGTGCGCGCTCAACGACACCGTTGCGAATAAAGCCGCGCTCGCACGCATGTTGAATTTCGATGTGTACGTCGATCGCAACCACTTGGGCCGCTATCGCGCGGACGGCATTATCGTCGCCACGCCCACCGGCTCGACGGCCTATTCGCTCGCCGCCGGAGGGCCGATCATCGATCCGGACATCGATGCGTTCGTGATTACGCCGATTTGTCCGCACATGCTGACCAACCGGCCTCTCGTGATTCCGGGCACGGCGCGCGTCGATCTGGATTTTGCGGAAGCGGAAGGGCCGATTTACATCACCCTCGATGGGCAGATCGGATTCCAGCTCGAACCCAAAGACCATATCAGCATCACGAAATCCGCAAATCGCGTTTCGCTGGTTCGCCCGCCAACGAAAAATTACTTCGAGGTTCTTCGCAGCAAGTTGAAGTGGGGCGAACGGTAGTCTTTTGTGGAGTGCGGGAGCTTGCTCCCGCTTTGCGAACCCGAATCCGAGCCGGGTTCGCAACCGGCTGGCGCCGAAGCAAGCCAGAACCGCGGGCGAGCCGCGCGCGCTACAAGAGCAAGCCGGCGCCGATTAGCGCTTCAGCTTGTCGAAGCGAACACGCCTATCAAGCGAAAGGGTTCGGGTTCGTAGCTCTTATTGCACCTTCAGCGCGATCAACGTGCGATCGTCCGAAGGGTGCTGACCGCCGGAAAATTCGTCGGCAGCTTCCAAAATTTTGTCCGCGATTCCATCGGCGGACAAATGCCGATTCTCGTGGATCAGCGTCGCCACGCGCGCATGGCCGAAGAATTCGCCACCGGGCGCTTGCGCATCACCGATCCCATCGGACAAAAGCACCAGGATGTCGCCCGGATCTAGAATGAACGTCCGCTCGTCATAAGTCGCGTCTTCAAAAATTCCCATCGGGAATCCGGACAAGGGAATCTTCTCGCATTTGCCGCCGTGGCACAGCAGCGGCTGCTCCTGGCCCGCGTTGGCAATGCGCAACCGCCTGCGCTTGTGATTCCATGTGGCGAAACAGAGCGTCATGAATCGCCCCTCGATTAGCCGCTCGCCAAGAAAACCATTCAGCGCGCGCAGCATACTTGCCGGACGTGGCTTCACCGCGCCGATGCTTCGCAGCGTTCCCACAGCGACCGCGCCGTAAAGAGCGGCGGCACTTCCCTTTCCGCTTACGTCGCCTAGCGCGATGCCCAAGTCCTGCGAGCTGTAGCGCAAAAAGTCGTAGAGATCACCGCTCAGCTCTCGCGTCGAAACCACGCGTGCCGCGATGTCGAGCCCGAACTCCGGCCCCGGCAAGCGCGGCAGCAACGCTCCTTGAATGCGACGCGCGGCGTTCAGGTCGCGCTCCATCCGGCTTTCGTCGCGCGCCACCTGTTCGTAGAGCCGAGCGTTCTCGATCGAAACCGCCAAATGCGCGGCCAAAATGGAAAGTACCTGCACATGATCCGCAGTGAAATAATTCAGCTGCGGGCTTTCCAGGTCCATCACTCCCACCACGCGTGCTTTATAGATCATCGGCACGGCAAGCTCCGATCGCGTCTCCGGATTCAGCATGCGGTATCGCGGATCGAGCGACACATCCGGCACCACGACGGGCCGCTTCAATTTTGCCGCAGCCCCCACGATTCCTTCGTGTTCGGGTACCGTGGATTTCTCCTGCACGCGCTGCCCGAATTTCACCGTCACGCGATGGCGGAAGACGCCGGCAGTCTCGTCATGCAGCAAAATGCTAAAAATTTGGTAGTCGATCAACCGCTTCGTCAGCTCGACAGACCTGCGCAACACCTCTTCCACTTGCAAAGTCGAATTCGCTTCGCGGCCAATCTCGTTGAGCAGCAGCAAAGTCTCAGCCTGTTTCTGCGCGCTCTCGTAAAGCTGCGCATTCTCAATCGCGGTCCCAATGCGACCCGCAACGAGCGTCAAAATCGTTTGCTGGGCGGGCGTGAAGTAATCAGGTTCCTTGCTTTCGATATCCAGCACGCCGATTACGCGCCCACGCACCACGAGCGGTACGGCCAATTCCGAACGCACTTCCTCCACAGCGGGCAAATAGCGCGAATCTTTCGAGACATCGCCGACGCGAATCGCCTGCCCCGTGCTCACTGCCGCGCCGATGATTCCGTCACCTAGCGGAATGCGCCAATGCTCGATCACTTCGTTGCGATGCCCAATAGCAAAGCGGAAATAGAGCTGATTCGTGCCCTGCTCGGGAAGCAGCACGGCGAAAATCTCGTAGTCGATCAGCCGGCGAATCTGCTGCGCGGCGCTGGCCAGCACCTGATCGAGATTTAGCGACGCGTTGATCTCATAAGTGATCTCCGCGAGGACGGCCAGCGTCTCAGCAGGGATTTCCTGCACCGAATTGAGCTTCGTCGATCCCATGTGAATGTGGTGAAGCGTTGAAGCGCTTCATTATAACAGGCGCGCGATGTGAGCCCGGGCGTCTAAGTAGGCGGAAAATGGAAAGGCTACTGTTTGCGAAGATCGAGGATGCAAACGTCTTTCAAGTTTCGGTAGCGCTCCGCGTAATCCAAGCCGTATCCGACCACGAATTCGTTGGGGATCGTGAAGCCGATGTAATCAGCCTTCACAGGCTTCAGCCGTCGCGACGGCTTATCGAGGAGCGCGGCCACGCAGAGCGTCTTCGGTTTCCGCTGCTTAAGAACGTTCAATAAATAATTCAGCGTCAGCCCGGTATCGAGGATATCTTCCACCAAAATCACGTTCAGGCCCGCGATGCTGTTATCCAAATCCTTCAGCAAGCGCACCTGCCCAGACGATTCTTTGCCTTTGCCGTAACTCGCCACAGAAATGAAATCGATCGAAGTTTCCAAATCGATTTCGCGCGCCAGGTCGGCGAGAAAAAAACATGCGCCTTTCAGGACGCCGATCAGGTGAATGCGCTGGCCTTTGAAATCGCGAGTGATTTTGCGTGCGACGGCTTCAACGCGGTTTTTAATCTCGGTCCGGCGAATGAGCACCTGGTAGGTTTCTCGTCGAGCGGCACCCATTCGCTGAATCCCCTGAGTGAAGTGGTCCTACGAAAGGCCGATCACGCGGCCCGTCTTCAAATCCAAATCGATCTCGTAATAGCCCGGCCGAGTTGAAAGCCCGGGCATTGTGCTCATTGTGCCCACCAACGGGAACAGAAATCCCGCCCCGACGCTCGCCCGGATGTCACGCACGGGAACGATAAAGCCCGTGGGCGCGCCTTTGAGGCTCGCATCGTGGCTCAAGCTCAAGTGCGTTTTCGCCATGCAGATCGGCAATTTATCGAAGCCCAGGCGATTATAGAGCGCTATTTTCTTTTCCGCTTCCGGCAGGTATTCGACGCCAGCTCCGCCGTACATCTCTTTCACGATTGTTTCGATTTTCTGCTTGATGCTGAGTTCGAGCGGATAAAGGAATTTGAAATTGCTCGGCTTTTCGCATGCTGCGATCACGGCTTTGCCCAAATTCACAGCGCCGGCACCGCCTTCAGCCCAGTGATTGGACATCACCGCATCCGCCGCGCCCGCCTCGATCGCTTTCTTTTTCACCAGCTCGATTTCCGCCGGCGTATCGTGGGTAAACCGATTAACCCCGACCACAACCGGAATCCCGTAGAGCCGCGCGTTCTGGATCATCTTCACCATGTTCGCACAGCCCTTTTCCAGCAATTCGAGATTCTCCTCCGTGTACGCAGGACTCAACGGCTGCCCTGCCGTGACTTTTGGTCCGCCACCGTGCATTTTCAGCGCGCGAATCGTCGCGACCAGCACAACCGCGTTCGGAACCAATCCGCTGTAGCGGCACTTGATATTGAAGAATTTCTCCATGCCGATGTCCGCGCCGAATCCCGACTCAGTCACCACGAAACCATCCGGACCAACGAGTTTTAGCGCAAGCTGATCGGCCACAATCGACGAATTACCGTGCGCGATATTCGCAAAGGGTCCCGCATGGACGAACGCCGGCGTTCCCTCGAGCGTCTGCATCAGATTCGGATAAATCGCGTCCTTCATCAGCACGGTCAACGCGCCACCGGCTCCAATATCGTCCGCGGTGATCGCTTCGCCCGCTTTGCTGGTGCCGATCACCATTCGGCCCAGGCGTTCGCGCATGTCGGCCAGGCTCGTGGTCAGCGCGAGAATCGCCATAATTTCGCTCGCGACGGAAATATCATAGCCCGTCACGCGCGTCGCGCCTTTTTCTTCAGGACCTTGGCCGATCGTAATCTTTCGCAGCATGCGATCGTTCGTGTCCGTCACGCGGCGCCATGTGATGCTGTCCGGATCAATGTCGAGTCGCGCGAAGCGGCTGCGCTCTTCGGAAGTCAATTCGTTCGGATCCGTTTTGTTGATGCCGAGCTTCCTCAATCGCCGCAGCATCACCGGTGAAAATCTGCGGCTGCCGTCTTTTGCCGGCGGACACAATCGCTCGAAAAGCGCTTCATCCGTTTGCTGGCTCTCGTGCATCCAACGCGTATCGATCGCCGCTGCGAGCAGATTGTTTGCCGCGGTAATCGCGTGAATGTCGCCAGTCAGGTGAAGGTTGAACTCCTCCATCGGGATGATCTGGCTATAGCCGCCGCCTGCCGCTCCGCCCTTAATGCCGAACGTCGGCCCCTGGCTCGGCTGCCGCACGCACGTGAAAACTTTCTTGCCCAAGTGGGCGCCGAGCGCCTGGCTCAATCCAACGGTGGTGGTGGTCTTGCCTTCGCCAAGCGGTGTCGGCGTGATCGCCGTCACCACCACGTATTTGCCGTTGGGTGAATTCTTCAGCCGATCGCGAAGGGAAAGATTCACCTTCGCTTTGGACTTGCCGTAAAGCTCCAGCTCTTCGGGCAAAATGCCGATTTCAGCGGCCAGCTTGTCGATCGGAATCGGAGTGGCAGCCTGCGCGATTTCGATGTCGCTCGGAACGCGCGCAAGAATATTCGTCAGCTTATGAGGCATATATCTATTCCCCCTGATTCGCGCAACAAAAATTTGATTGGAGTTTCAGGACTTTGCGGCTGGCCAAACCGCAGCGCGATCTTATAGTCTTCCTGAAGCCCTGCAATGCGAACGAGTACCGTATACGGCGCTTCGCAAAATTGTCAAGCAACGAAGTGACAAAAAAATCGCAGAGACGCTCAGCCTAGTCGCAGGCGAGCGGTACGCGCTCTGCCACTCGCGGCTGCTTTTTTCGCGGCGCGAACTGAGCCGTTTCCGTCGATCCCTCGAGCGCAATCGTCGACGAGGTGCCGCCGGTAATCGCCGTCTGCACCGCGTCGAAGTAGCCCGTGCCCACGAAGCGCTGATGCTTTACAGCTTCGTATCCGTGATCGTGTTCGCTCGCGAACTCGGCGTCCTGCAACCCGCAATAGGCCGTCATGCCGTCGCGCTTGTATCCACGCGCCAATTCGAACATCGAGTGATTCAGCGCATGGAAACCCGCAAGCGTGATGAACTGGAACTTGTATCCCATCGCGCCCAGCTCGCGCTGGAAGCTGGCGATTGTTGCGTCGTCCAGATTTTTGCGCCAATTGAATGAGGGCGAGCAATTGTACGCGAGCATCTTGCCGGGGAATTTCGTGTGAACGCCCTCCGCAAACTCGCGCGCCTCGCGCAAATCCGGCGTGGAAGTCTCGCACCAAATCAAATCCGCGTACGGAGCGTAGGAAATCGCGCGCGCAATCGCGGCCTTCGTCCCGCACTTCACACGATAGTAGCCCTCGGACGTTCTCTCGCCAGTAATCCATTCGTGGTCGCGCGGGTCGACGTTGTTCGTCAGCAGATTCGCGCTTTCTGCATCTGTGCGCGCAATGACTACAGTCGGTACGCCCATCACGTCCGCCGCCAGCCGCGCCGCGACCAGTTTCTGAATCGCGGATTGCGTCGGCACCAGCACTTTGCCGCCAAGGTGCCCGCACTTTTTCGCTGAGGAAAGCTGATCTTCGAAGTGAACGCCAGCCGCGCCCGCTTCGATCATGCCCTTCATCAATTCGAACGCGTTTAAGTTGCCGCCAAACCCCGCTTCGGCGTCTGCGACCAGCGGCGCAAACCAATGTGTATCGCTCTTTCCCTCCATGTGATGAACCTGATCCGCACGCGTGAGCGATTGATTCAGCCTGCGCACCAAATGTGGAACGCTATTCGCGGGATAAAGGCTCTGATCCGGATATGTTTGGCCTGCGTCGTTCGCATCGGCGGCCACTTGCCATCCACTCACATAAATTGCTTTGAGTCCGGCCGCCACCTGTTGCACAGCCTGATTGCCGGTCAGCGCTCCAAGGGCCGCAACGTACGGCTCCGTATGGAGCAAATTCCACAGCCGCTCAGCGCCCAGGCGCGCGAGCGTATGCTCGATATGAATCGAGCCACGCAGATTCTCCACGTCCTTTTGCAGGTAAGGACGCGCGATCCCCGCCCATCGCGGATTCGTCTTCCAGTCCATTTCTAAATTTTGCGGTTGCCCGTTTTGCATTCTCCGCTCCTCGTCAGTCGGATTTGTAGTCCTGCGCCCGCGCCATCGCGCTCGGCTGTTCGGAGTTGGGGACAAACTTCGGAATAGCGATGGAACTACAGAAAAATCGCTGGTTCGGCCAGCGACGAAATCAGGCGCCCGTAAGGCCTTTGGGGCTCAACTCCTGGAGAAAAGCGTACGGCGAGGTGCGGGCTGCGTGGAGCTCGCGGTGGATCCGAAGGGTGAAAAACACTTCCATTTTGTAGTCTTTTTTTCGCGCCACTATGGGACGGAATTCCTTTAACAACATGAAAAAAAGCCATTTAGGAGCTTCGTCCGCCGCCTAATTCGCCGCCATCCACAACTTGCGGCCTGTTAGTGGCACCTACGCTGCCATTCTGTTCGCCGATCGGCTTTTGGTCAACCAAGATTTTCCTGATCGAAGCCATCCATCTTTCTTATGGGGAGCGTCTGTAGCGGGGGCAGAACCCGACGGTGACCGAGGGCGCCAGCCACTATTCTTATTCCCGTTTAGCGCTCAATCCCGGCTGCCGCAGGAACATTCATTGACAATCAACACATAGCTATAATGGCGCCGCGATTTCAGGAGAAATCTCGCATGTACTACGAGCCCGGCAAAACACAGCATGGACTTCCCTACGATCCCTTCAAATCGTGCGTAATTCCGCGCCCGATCGGATGGATATCAACTTTGAGCCACGACGGCGTTCACAACCTCGCGCCCTTCAGCCAGTTTCAAATGCTGAATTTTCGTCCGCCGTATGTCTTGTTTTCAGCGGGGCAAAACACGCATCACCATCGCAAGGATACCGTCGTAAACGCAGAACGGACCGGAGAATTCGTCTGGAATATGGCGACGTACGATTTGCGCGAAGCCGTGAACAAGTCCGCGGAAGAAGTTCCGCCCGAAGTCGACGAATTCGATCTCGCCGGCGTGGCGAAAGCTCCATCACGGCTCGTAAAGCCGTGCCGCGTCGCGGAGTCTCCCGTGCATTTCGAATGTTCTTACTACCAAACTGTGCGCCTGCCGGGACAAGGCGTGATCGGCAGCTGCGATATCATATTCGGGCGAGTGATTGCGATTCACATCAAAGACGAAGTCATAGGCAAAGATGGCAAACTGGATGTCCTCAAGATTCGCCCGATTGCGCGTCTCGGATATCACGAATACACGAGCATCGAATCCATTTTCGAGATGATCATTCCGGGAAATAATCGGCTGGCCCACGCCGGGATGGAAGGCAGTTCCGCGTCATGAATCGATCGCCCGCTTATCGCGGGGGCACGGCATGCCGTGCCTGGCGATAATCCTGGCTGCGCGCTGCCATTGTTCGAGGTGCTATGAGAGTCTGCTTTTGTAGCGGCCGCGTTGAGCGCTTTCCGGTGGGGGATCTGCCTTTTGCTTCGCGTCGTGGGTGAGCTAGCGCGCCGCTGGGCCTACGATGCTTTCTCTTCCGCTGCGGCCAAATACTCTTCGTAGGGGCCCTTGAAATCCTCGATGCGTCCGCCCTGGAAATGCCAGATGCGCGTGGCGACTTCATCAATCACGTCGTGATCGTGCGTCACGAATAGCACTGTGCCGAGATATTTCTGCAATGCGATATTCAGCGCGTTAATCGACTCCAAATCCAAGTGGTTGGTCGGCTCATCCAGCACCAAAATGTTCGGCTTCTGCAGCATCAATCGACAGAAAATCAGCCGCGCTGACTCGCCGCCCGAAAGAGCATCGGTGCGCTTGGTCGCCTCTTCGCCACTAAAAAGCATTTGCCCGAGCAGCCCGCGCAGCTCTTCCTGCCCGGCGCCCGGCTTAAACGCGTGCAGCCATTCGATCACGGTCGTACCCTTGGCAATCGTCTCCGAATGATCCTGTGCGAAATAGCCGACCATCGCGTTGTGGCCCCAAGCCACCGTCCCGCCGTCGACGGGAAACGCTCTTTCTGCGTCATCTACGAAACCCGGCGCATTGCGTATCAGCGATTTCAGCAGCGTTGTCTTTCCCGTCCCGTTGCGTCCCATCAGCGCGATTTTCTCGCCGCGCTCCACGCTGGCCGAAAACGGCTTCCATACCTTTACGCCGTCGTACGATTTCGCAATGCTCTTGATTTCGACTGGATGCCGACCGGAATGCTGGTCCATCTGGAATCGGATGAACGGCCGCGCGATATTCGACTTCGCCAGTTCCGCCGTTTGCAGCCGCTCGACCTCTTTCTTTCGTGACGTCGCCTGCGCCGAGCGCGTGCCCGCAGAAAACCGCGCGATGAATTCATTCAGTTGCGCGATTTTCTTTTCCCGCTGCGCGTTTTCCGCTTCAATCCGCCCCCGGATCGACGTCTTCGCGACCACCATGTCGTCGTAGCCGCCGTTATACATGATCACCGTTTGGTAATCGATGTCTGCCGTGTGCGTCGAAACGCTATTCAGAAAATGGCGGTCGTGAGAAATAACGATCAGCACGCCCTGGTATTCGCAGAGGTAATCCTGCAGCCAGTGCACGGAATCAAGATCGAGGTGGTTCGTCGGCTCGTCTAGCAGCAGTGCCGGCGGGTTCCCGAAAAGCGCCTGCGCCAGCAGCACGCGCACCTTTTGTCCCCCTTGCAACTCGCGCATCTTGCGCTCGTGCAGGGGCTCTTCGAGGCCCAATCCGTCGAGTAAGACGGCCGCATCGGATTCCGCCGTGTAACCGTTCTCGTCGCCGACAATCCCTTCGAGCTCCGCAAGCCGCATTCCATCTTTGTCGGTTAGCTCTTCGTGCGGCTTCGAGTAAAGCGCATCGCGCTCCACAAGCGCCTTCCACAAAACCGCGTTGCCCATAATTACCGTGTCGATCACGCGATGCTCGTCATACTCGAACTGGTCCTGCCGCAAAATGCCGAGCTTTTTCGGCCGTCCCACCTCGCCCTTCGTCGGCTCGATCTCGCCGCTCAAAATCTTCATGAGAGTGGTTTTGCCCGCTCCGTTTGGACCAGTGATGGCGTACCGACGCCCGCCAAAAAACGTGGTGTTCACGTCTTCGAATAGAATTCTCGCGCCGTAGCGCATCGTAACGTTGTTAAGAGATAGCAAGGCTATTCAATTATAGCGTGTGCCGCAGCTCGATTGCCCAAAACTGTCTTTTGGAGGTCTACAGGCAGCGGCCGTGCTTGCCCGCCGACAAGCGGGCCCTTAGTCCGGCATCCACTTCGTCATTCCGAACCGAGCGTATTTTGCGAGTGTGAGGCCTGCCTGCCGGAAAGGCAGGAGCTGCTTGGTTGGTTATCCCCTGGCCGCTGCTTTCTGAAGGCTCTGCCTGTCTTTCCAAAAATCCGCCCAAAGATCGCCCATTTTTTTCAGTCGCGTGAAAACCGTTTCGATATTGAAATCCGACGGCTGGAAATTCTTGTCGAGCTCGCGCGGCGAAACGGGCGCAGATACCGGCGCTCCTCGCTCTGGACGCAGCGAATACACAGCGGCCAGCGGTTTTCCGTGCGCGTTTTGCAGAGCGTCAACGAGCACCGTGCCCTTTCGGCGCTTCCTTACCGTCCGCTCGAACGTCACGGCATCTGGCATTTCCGTCTGCACTCTTTGTCCAATCGCGGCGGCGAACATTCGCGCCTCTTCGTATGTGTACTCGCGTTCCAGCGGCACATACACGTGAAACCCCGTTGCGCCGGAAGTTTTCAGATATGCCTTCACGCCGAGCGCCGTCAGGTGTTTGTTCACGCTGCGCGCGACTTTCAGTACCGTTGCAAACGGCGTGCCCTCCGTCGGATCGAGATCGATGAAAACGTAATCCGGATGCAGCTCATCGTCATACCGGCTCGACCACGGATTGTGATCGATGCAGCCAAGATTCGTCAGATAGAGCAAATCGGCGCGGTCTTCGGCGACGAAATATGGCATCTTGCCGCCGCGTTCTTCCGAGTCGATCATCACGGTCTTGATCCACTCCGGCGCGTTCTTCGCTTCCTTCTGAAAGAAAAATTGGTGGTCGATTCCGTTCGGATAACGCTTCAGCACCAGGGGCCGGTCTTTCAAGAATGGCAAAATGTGCGGAGCGATGCGCGAGTAATAAAGCAGAATGTCGCGCTTGCGCAGTTTCGGTTCGGGAAAGAGCAACTTATTCAAGTGCGTAAGATTCAGTCGCTTGCCCTCGACGTCCAAATTCAGCGACTCGTTTTTCCCGTTCTCCAATTCGTTTTCTAGGCCTTTTGCATCGGTGCTCGCATTTTCTGTGTTCTTTCGGCCTCGCTCTTTCGATCCACCGCTGTTCACTTTCTCGTGCGATTTTCTGTGCAGTGCCGGGGCTTGCTTGTCTTGAACGGAATCGAAGGACTCCCGCTCGTTTTTGCCGCCCGCCCCATGCCGTTTTGTCGCCCCGCGCTGCGCTTCCGCCTCACTCGCCGCCTCCTCGAATTTCGTATCTCTCGCGCTGCGATCCTCCTGAAAGCCTAGGAATACCGGTGCGCGCAGCATTTTGTCCACGGTCCATTGGCCGTATTTCACGCGCGCCACGAGTTCCGGCTTGACCCAGTGCGCCTCCTCTTGCGTCTTCGGCCGCCTCATGAATGGGCACTTCTCGGTTTCGAGCCGCGCCAGCGATTGAAACGTGAGATCGAGCGTCTTGCGGTCAAACCCGGTGCCCACGCTGCCGATATATTCGAGCTCGCCCTTATCGTTATAAAGGCCCATAAGCAGCGCGCCAAAATGCTCGCGCGATTTGCGTGGGGCGGTCCATCCGCCGATCACCACATCCATGTCCTGCACGATTTTGAATTTCAGCCAGAGCAGCGTGCGCCGTCCCACGTACGGGCTGTCGCGACGCTTCGCGATGATCCCTTCGAGCTGCTGCTTCTTCGCAACGTCGAAAAGCTCCGCACCTTTTTCAACTTGATGATCCGAAAATCGCACGCGCTCGGACGGCGAAAGGAGCCCGCGCAGCAATTCCTTCCGCTGTTCCAGTTCCGCTTGGCGCAAGTCGTATCCATCGCAATACAGCAAATCGAACGCGTAATACGTCACGGGCGAACTCTGCTGTAGCGCCGCGGACGGCTTCATCACGCCAAACCTCTGCTGGATCCGCGAAAAGTTCGACCGTCCCGACTCATCGAGCACCAC
>JASHRM010000044.1 GCA_030037315.1 Candidatus Acidiferrales bacterium | reverse complement strand
AGCAATCGCCCATGGAAGTGGTCGATGCAATTTATCGCGCCGGGGATTTGCTCCACGGCTATCAAGCAGTGGCCGATAATCTCCCAAATGATCCGCGTATCCAGCAGGAAAAGGGCTCGAAGAAAATTTTCTGGAAGAATTTCATGGACGCCCGCGTGAATTACATCATTTTGCCCATCGCGCAACGCCTGATGCCTGCCGATCAGGCAAAGCTCGTTACAGGCGAAGGCGTCCTGGATTTCGTGATCCTGCACGAAATTTCGCACGGGCTCGGCCCCGCATATTCGCGCATGCCGCAAGGCAAAGTCGATATTCGCGAGGCAATCGGCCCGGAATATTCGGGCCTCGAGGAATCGAAGGCGGACGTTACCGGGATGGTTTGTGTGAAGTGGCTCGTGGACCACGGCGCGATTCCGAAAGACAAATTGAACGGAATTTATTCTTCATTCTTGGGCGAGACGTTCCGCACGATTCGCTACGGCATTGGCGAAGCTCACGGGGCGGGCTCGATGATGGAATTCAATTACCTTGTCGAGCAGGGCGCGATTCGCCGCAACTCCGCCGACCTTTACGAAGTGGATTACAAGAAAATACCCGGCGCGATGGAATCCCTTGCCACGGAACTTTTGACGCAGGAAGCCACGGGAGATCGGGCGCGCACCGAAGCCTGGTTCAAGAAATATGCCGTTATGCCGCCGGAACTCTCCGCCGCCCTCGCGAAAGATTCGGACATTCCGGTCGACGTCGACCCCGACTTTGATTTTCATCCCGCCTTGCGCTAACAATTGCAGAACCAGTCCGCGATCAACCGATATTTCACAATCCTTTCAACTCACAAAAGTCAGAGTCAGCCGTCGATAACGACGAGGAGGAGATCATGGCAAACAAAGCAAAGCCCGTTCCGGAAGGCTTCCACACCGTTACGCCCTATCTGATAGTCCATGACGGTGCGCGAGCGATCGACTTTTACAAGAAAGCGTTTGGCGCAAAGGAAATCATGCGGATGCCGGGGCCGAACGGCAGCGTTTCTCACGCGGAAATCAAAATCGGCGATTCGATTGTGATGATGGGCAGCGCACCCAACGCGCATCCGCCGCAGGGAGAATCTCCCGTAAATATTTTTCTCTATCTCGAAGATGTCGATAAAACATTCAGAGACGCGCTCTCCGCGGGCGCAAAGGAACTACAGCCGCTCGCCAATCAGCCTTGGGGCGACCGCTACGGTCGCGTCACCGATCCTTTCGGCCACGTCTGGGCGCTAGCAACGCGCATTGAGGACGTTACTCCGGAAGAAATGACGCGTCGAATGCAGGAGGTGGCGAAAAGGCAGCACGCGCAAAGTGCAGATTAAGTCTGCTATCTAGGACCCCTGTTCATGCTGAGTGGCTCGCGCTTTTCAATGAGGCAAGGAAGGCCAAAGACGCGGGCCGCCCAGCCTGGAATTATCGCGGACGCGTTCAGAGTATGGTCTGAATTTCCGGGTCCATCGAAACGTGGGTCTGCGGGTAGCCGTTGATCTGATAGCTTTGGCCGGCGGCGTCGCGAAAATGCAGGTATCGGCCGATGTTGTAGTCCTCTTCAAACGCGTTGAAGGTCCGCTCCGTTTGCTCGGTCGAAAGTCCCATCGACTCGAGCGGGATCGATTTCCCATAGCCCCCGCCGACTTTCAGGTACTTGTTCACTGCCTCGCGTAAGGTCATCTCGCAGCCTCCTTGCCCGACGGTGCTTACGACCCGTATCCTAGCACTTTGCATAACGTGGTAAATCCGAAACGGAATCTAGGAATATTGCCCGGATCGGCGATTTTGTGTAGCCGAGACGCGGCTTGCGTTCGACGGGCGCGAAGCTTATACTGAATTTGCTTCCTGAAAGGGTCGAACAAACCAGTGGGCGCAAGCCCACTTTTTTGTTGGTCGCAAGAATTTGGATGTACCACGAGCCGGGTGGTTTTGGTACGGCCGGCAGAGAACATGGAGCTCGATCGGATTCGTGAGGCGGCAGAGCGTGTGGCGCGCTCCTTCGGCCTCGAAGTTTTTGACGTCGAATGGAAGATCGGCAAGCAGCGATTGCTGCGCGTTTATATCGACCGGCCACCCGACCCGGCAAACCCGGGCGCTCCGGGGATCAGCCACAAGGATTGCGAGCAGGTCAGCGAGCAGTTGAGCGTGATTTTGGACGTGGAAGAGCTGATACCGGGAAACGCGAGCTATGTACTGGAGGTCAGCTCGCCCGGCCTCGATCGCAAGCTGATCAAACCGGCGGATTACGAGCGCTTCGCGGGACGGCTTGCGAAGATTTGGGTGAACGAGGCGATTGAGGACAAAACGTACCTAGAAGGCCGGCTGGCGGGTTACGTGGATGGAATCGTGAAATTGGCGGTGCGCGACCATGAAATCGCGGTTCCCTACTCGGGAATCCGCAAGGCGAATCTGGTCGTGGAGCTGTAAGTGGTGGGAGCGAGGAGCAACGCGGATGGCAAGTCTGCTGTTTCAGACAATCGAGCAGATCAGCCGGGAAAAGCACATCGATCCGGAGATCATCGTCGCGGCGATCGAAGACGCGATGGTGGTAGCGGCGCGGAAATACTACCGCACCGAGGAAGATCTCCGTTCGAAGTTCAATCCCGACAGCGGCCTCGTCGACGTGTATTCGGTTCACACGGTAGTCGAAGAAGTGGCCGACCCCTTGCGCGAAATCTCGCTTACGGACGCGCGTAAACAATCCCCCGGAATCGAAGTCGGCGGCGAAATCATCCAGTCGAAACCAACAGACGTTCTCGGCAGAATTGCCGCGCAGACTGCAAAGCAAGTGATCCTGCAAAAGGTGCGCGAGGCCGAGCGCGATACAATCTACAACGAATTTCACACCCGGGTGGGTGAGCTGATCAATAGCGTCGTGAAGCGCATGGAAGGTCCTGATTTGATTGTGGACCTTGGCCGCACGGAAGCCCGTCTGCCGAAGCGCGAGCAATCGCGGCTGGAAGCGTACAACGTGGGAGATCGTCTGCGTGTAACGATTCGGGCGGTCGAGCGTGCGTCAAAGGGCCCGCAGGTTATCGTTTCGCGCGCCGATCCCGCCCTGGTTCAGCGGCTTTTCGAGATGGAAGTGCCGGAAATTTATGACGGCACGGTGCAGATTCGCGCCGTGGCTCGCGAAGCCGGCGAGCGCACCAAGATCGCCGTCGAGAGCCGCGACAAAGATGTCGATCCGGTCGGCGCTTGCGTCGGCATGAAGGGCATGCGCGTACAGTCGATCATCCGCGAATTGCGCGGCGAGAAAATCGACATTATTCCGTATAGCGAGGAAACCGTTGCCTTCGCGCAGAAGGCGCTGAGTCCCGCGAAAGTGACGCGCGTGCAGGTCATCGACACCGAAGAAAAGCGCCTCGAAGTGATCGTCGAAGATACGCAGCTCTCGCTCGCAATCGGCAAAAAAGGACAAAACGTCCGGCTGGCGAGCAAGCTGATCGGCTGGAACGTCGACATCAAGAGCGAAGAAGAAAAGCGGCGCGAAATTGAAGCGCAAATGGCGGCGCTCACAGCGCCCGGCACTCCACTTTCAGATTTGGCGGGCGTAGGACCGAAGACGATCGAGAAACTTGAGGCCGCAGGCATTACATCCATCGAAAAGCTCGCGGACATGACTCCTGAGCAGCTCGTCGAAATTCCGGGCATCGGCGAGAAAATGGTCGAGAAGATTCACCAATCGGTCGCAGCGCACTTCGAGGCTCTTGAAGCGCAGGCAAATGCCCCACTCGAGCCTTCGACAGAAGATGAAGCTGCCGCCGACGCGGTTGGCGAAGGCACCGAATCAGCACTTGAAGAAGCCGAATCGGGCGAAGCCGCCGCGAAAAGCACAGAGCCAACAGAAGATCTGGAAGCCAGCGAAGCTGAAGGCGAGACAGCGGCAATTGATGAAGGCGCGGAGAGCGCGCAAACCGAAGAAGAAAAGTCAGAATAAAGAGAGCGAAGCACGGATACTGAATGTCTGATCCTAATCAAATTCGAATTAACGAGCTGGCGAGAGAACTCGAGATCAAAGCAAAGGTTCTGATCGACTTCTTGCCCGAGATCGGCGTCAAAGAGAAAAAAACGCACTCAAGTTCGCTCGATCTCGATCACGCCGAATTGGTGCGCAAGCATTTCCGCGGCATTGCGGAGGAAGAGGCGGCTGCGGAAGCTGCTAAGGCGGCCAAAGCCAAGCCTGTAGCGCGGCCCGCAGCACCCCCTGCGCCAAGGCCAGCTGCACCTGCGGCTTCGCCGGCGCAAGCTGCGCCGAGTGCGAGCACGCCCGCGGCCCGTCCCGCGCCTACGCCAATTCGTCCAGCGGGAGCGGCACCGACCGCTGCCCCACCATCGACGGCTCCCGGCACAGGTCCGGCTCGTCCTGCGACGCCTGCGCCCGGATCGATTCCGACAGCACAGCGGCCCGTTGCCGCGGCACCTGCAGGGACAGCACCAGCAAAGCCTGTTCCCGGGCAGCCGCTTCGCCCGGCTCCGCCCGGCACGGCGCCTGCACAACCGGGCACTCCGGCTACAGTTCGGCCGGCAGCCGCCGCGCCTTCGACTGCGCCTGCTGGAACGGCGAGAACCGCGGCCGCTCCGCCAACAGGTCAGAGAATTGCGCCGCGGCCCGGAACAACGCCTGGGCAACCGCTTCGGCCATCTTCACCGCAAGGTGTGCGGCCAGGCGCACCGCAAGGCTTGCGTCCAGCGGCAGCACCCGGGCAAGTGCGACCCGGAGGCGCACCGCGTCCGGGCGGCGCGCCGTCGCGATTCCCTCCGCGCCCGGGAGGAGCACGCCCAGGACAAGCTCCGGTGGGTAGTCAGCGGCCTGGGGCGACTCCCGCAGGCAGCATTCCGAAAGCCGAGCCGGGCAAGCCGCTCTACGCGCGCAAGCCTCCCGCATCGCGTGGCCGTCCGCTGATTGAAAAGCGTTATGCCGAAGGCGAGCGCAGACTTCATCCCGTTCGTACTCGCGGCGCTGGCTCCGCCGGCGGACGCGCAGCCACAGCTGAACCCGTTGCTCCGGTCCAGCGCGAGCCTCGCGAAGTTACAGTCACGGAAGGCATCACCGTCCGGGAACTCGCCGAGAAGCTCGACATTCGCGCGAAAGATCTGCTGAAGACGCTGCTCGATAAAGGCATCTTCGCCAGCATCAACCAGGCCCTTGACGTCGCCACCGCAACGACTCTTGCGGAGTCGTTCAACGGCATCGTTCAAGTGGTTACGTTCGAAGAGCAGGTAATCCAAGAAGAAAAGATCAAGGAAGAGCGCACCGGCAATTTGCAGCCGCGCGCGCCGGTGGTCACTGTGATGGGTCACGTGGACCACGGCAAAACCAGCTTGCTCGATGCGATCCGTGAGACGGAAGTGGCGGCGGGAGAGGCGGGCGGAATCACG
>JASHRM010000043.1 GCA_030037315.1 Candidatus Acidiferrales bacterium | reverse complement strand
CGCGCATAGCCGCCCTGGAATCGAAGCTCGGAGTCACGGCTGGGGCCAACGGCTCGGCGAATGCGATTCTAGTTCCGACCGGAACCTCAACTTCGACGCCGGCGATTGCTCAGGGACAGACACCCGCAGAGGACGGATCAGCCCCGCTTTCATTTAAGATCGGCGCAGCAAGCTTCACACCAGGGGGCTATATCGACCTGATCGGGACCTTTCGTAGCGAAACAATCGGTAGCGGCCTGACTACAAATCTTCCATCCATCCCTTTTAGCACCTCCCTTCCATACGGAAGATTGAGTGAATTTCGTTTCAATCCGACGGGATCTCGAGTGTCCTTGAAGGTGGATACAAAAGTAAATCCGGATACCGCCGTGACTGGATATCTCGAAACTGACTTTGCGGGCTACCAACCTGCGAACGTCTACACGACGACGAACCCCAGCAGCCTCCGGCTTCGCCATTATTGGGTCCAACTCCGGCACGGTAAATGGGAGTTGTTAGCCGGGCAGTCCTGGTCACTCTTGACTGCCACAACAACCGGGCTGTCACCGCTCTCCTCTGACGTTTTCACCGCTGATCGGTTGGATACCAGTTATGTCGCGGGCGTGGTGTTTGCACGACAGCCCGGTATTCGGTTTACCTACCACGCGACTCCCTGGTGGACATTCGGCGTATCCCTCGAGAACCCGCAGCAGTTTGCCCCGAGTTCCGTGGTCTTTCCTGGCGCGTCCGGATACTTTGCAGGCCAATTCGATAACGGAAGCGGCAGCACGTCTGCAACGAGTGCAACGACGAACCCCGAAACTCCCAACCTCCATCCGGATATCGTTGCCAAGACCGCGTTCGACTGGAAATTTGGCGACCGCGCATTTCACGTGGAATTGGGTGGCATCGCTCGGTCTTTTAAGGTTTACAACAACTTAGCAGCGCCGGCCTCGACAAACACCATCACTGGTGGTGGCGGCGTCGCCAACTTCAACCTCGAACTTCTGAAGGGCTTTCACCTAATTGCAGATACGGCCTATGGTGACGGCATTGGTCGTTACATCGGCGCGCTGGGTCCTGACGCCATCGTGAAGAGTGACGGCGATCTGTCTGCTGTGCATGCCGGATCGGGCGTCGCGGGTTTCCAATGGCAGATTGACCAGAATTCGCTGGTGGAAGCCTTCTACGGAGGGGCTTACTTTTCGCGGAATTACACCATAGGTTCCTCTGGGCCTGTGGGATTTGGATTTCCGGGCTCGGCCAACACAAACAATAAATCCTATCAACAGGGTGCCTTCGGATTCACACAGACAATATGGTCGAATCCCGCATACGGAAAGTTCCAATTCTTCGCCCAACCTGCGTGGGTCGTACGGACGCCCTGGTACGTTGCGACCGGTAGCCCGAAAAACGCACACGTGTTCATCACGTATGTGAGTCTGCGTTATGTGCTTCCGTAGCGGCTTTCGCTGATCGAGCCGTGCAGCTAGAGGACCTAAATTGGCCCCGGAATTGGGGCCTTTCAAACAGATGTCGGCCTAGTCTTCTCATGGGCCGCCGCAAGAAGGGGACCGCGCTACGTCCCCTTCTTTTTCAGAAGGAAAAGAGTGTGACTTGTACGACGCGGTTATCTTCGCGACAGGCATATCGCGATAAGTCAGGCCAGCTTAGTGACAAGACGGGCATTGACACCATTCGACCGTTCTGCACGGAAACTGGTTCCTTAGCTATGCGTCGGCCTACGGAAGCCGAACAGGGCGCTGCTTCCATCGCACCACTGAATGATGAGTTGACAACGAAACGGAGGACTAAACCATGTCCGACAAACAGGAAGCCACCGAAGTGACGAAAAAAGCCGCCAGCCTCGGAATTTCGCTCGATTGGTGGGCATTGGCTGTCGCGCTCGGCCTCGCCCTATTCGTCTGGGCAGGCTGGATCAAACGAGTGCCGTGGTGAAAGCAAATTCCGAATCAAAGAACTCATCTCTCCGAGGAGAAGATTAGATGGCAGGCTCGCTCGCTGTGCACGCAGCGCAACCTCTAGACAATCCATTCAAGCGCACGATACGTTTGCTGCCCGGCCTGATCTTGCTCGCCGTTGTCGGATGGGGCGGCAAATTCGTAGAACACTCGATTACGGTCTACGGCAAGACACACCACCTAACACTTCCCAACATCGAATATGTTCTATGGGCCATTCTGATTGGTTTCGTGATCGCAAACACCGTCGGCATTGCCGCTGCGTTCCGGCCGGGGCTTGAGACCTACGAATTCTGGCTCAAGGCGGGAATCGTTCTGCTGGGCTCGCGATTCATTTTGGGCGACGTCCTGAAACTCGGCGGCGTCAGCCTGATTCTGGTGGCCATCGAGATCACTGTCTCGCTAACCTTCATGACCGCTCTCGGCAAAGCTTTCAAATTGACTCCAAAGCTTACCGACCTTCTCGCGATTGGTTCTTCGATCTGCGGCGTTTCTGCGATCATCGCGGCGCAAGGAGCCATCGATGCGGATGAAGAGGACTCTTCATACGCCATCGCCGCTATTCTATCGCTGGGCGCAGTGGCGCTCTTCACGTTCCCACTGATCGGCCACGCGCTGCATTTAAGCGACACCAGTTACGGTCTCTGGGCTGGTCTCGGCGTGGACAACACTGCCGAAGCCACTGCGGCCGGGGCGCTCTATTCCGATGCAGCTGGAAAAGTCGCCGTCCTCGCGAAAACCGCGCGCAATGCAATGATCGGCTTTGTCGTTCTGGCCTATGCGATTCGCTGGGCGCGGAAGCAGCACACCGCCGGCGT
>JASHRM010000005.1 GCA_030037315.1 Candidatus Acidiferrales bacterium | reverse complement strand
TGCTAACCCGCCAAGCTACGCGCGCCATGTTTGGATTTTGAACGAGGGAATGCCGATGGCTGCCAATGAAAAAAAGAGAATTCGCAGAATTGCCACCGAAGAGGCCTTTTCGATTCCGGAAGTAGCCGGGGCCCTGCGCGATGTGGCCCGGTCGACGAGTGTCAGCCAGGATATGCTGCTCGTCAAACGCGTCTACGACGACAGAGATGGCGGACAGATGGGTGCGCTCTTGCCGCGTTTGCTCGATCTTGACAAGGGACGATTGCAGGACATGGACGAAAATGGCGTGGACATGCACGTTCTGTCGCTGACCGCGCCGGGCGTGCAGATGTTTGACGCGGACACGGCGACCGAGCTGGCGGCTCTGGCGAACGATCGGCTGGCTGCCGCAATCAAAAAACATCCCAAACGATTCGCGGGCATCGGCAGTTTCGCTCCGCAATCGCCGCAGCGCGCGGCGAAGGAAATGGAACGCGCGATCAAGAAATTGAAGCTCAACGGCTTCGTCGTTAATTCGCATACGAACAACGAGTACATGGACAATCCGAAATTCTTTCCGATTCTCGAAGCCGCGGAAGCGCTCGACGCGTGTATTTACATTCATCCGCGCGCGGCGTCGGACGGAATGGCCGTGCCGTTCAAAGATTACGGCCTCGACAGCGCGCAGTGGGGTTATGGGATGGAAACGTCAACGCATGCGGTGCGCATGATCGTAAGCGGAGTCTTCGATCGTTTTCCGAAATTGAAAATTTGCCTGGGCCACATGGGCGAGGCAGTCCATTTTTGGCAGTGGCGGCTGGATTATATGAACAACAATGCGCAGAGGCGCGGTTCGGCGCCAAAACTGAAGATGAAGCCGAGCGAATACTTCAAGCGCAACTTCGTGATTACGACGAGCGGAGCGGAATCGCACCTGGCGCTCGAATATTCGATCAAGACGCTGGGCGTCGACAATATCCTGTGGGCGATCGACTATCCGTATCAGCCGTCCGCGCCGGCCGTGGCGTTCATGGATTCCGCGCCGGTGTCGAATGCCGAGCGCGAAAAGTTGTATCACCGCAACGCCGAGCGGGTGTTCCATGTTCCCGCTGCCTGACGATTATCCCCGATGAGCGAAATCGCCGGATCCAAGTCAAACGACGGTGCGGGGCAAATGCTGTGGGGATTTTGGTATCCCGCGTTGCGCAGCGATCAATTGCAGGCGCGCAGGCTCCGGCGCGCGATCCTGCTCGAAGTTCCGCTCGTTCTTGGACGCGACAAGGCCGGAAGGCCGTTTGCATTGCGCGACGTGTGTCCGCATCGGGCGTTTCCGCTTTCGTTTGGGCAATTTGACGGCGCGTCAGTCGAATGCGCCTATCACGGCTGGCAATTCGACCCGCACACGGGTCAGTGCCGCCACATTCCGTCTCTGACGGCCGATTCGAAACTGAAGTGCGAACGAATTTATGCGGGCAGCTTTCCCTGCGAAGAGCGCGACGGCTACATCTGGGCATTCATGACCAATCCAGAAGGCCGCTCGGTGCCCGCGAGCGTGCCGACCGTTCCGGAACTGCCGACGTTCAGCGCGAAGTACAAAATCGCGCATCTTTGGGCTGATCTGCCGTGCAGCGTCGATCACGGGGTCATCGGGCTGATGGATCCGGCGCACGGACCGTTCGTGCATCAGGCGTGGTGGTGGCGCAGCCAGCGCAGCATTCGCGATAAGGCAAAGCAGTTCGAGCCGATTCCCAACGGCTTTCGCATGAGTCCACACGCACCGTCGGCGAACAGCGCGCCTTACAAGTTGCTGAAATTAATCACGGGAGAACCGGCAACGACGACGATTGATTTCGTCCTGCCGAATCAGCGCTTTGAGCAAATTCGCGCGGGAAAGTACTGGTTGTCGAGCCGCACGACGGTCACGCCCGTCCAACGGAATTTATGCCGGCTGGATTTCGTAGCCGCTTGGAACATTTTGCCGTGGTTTCCGATTGTCTCGTTCATCATCCACGTACTCGGGCCGCGCTTCATCCGGCAAGATACCGAAGTGATCGAGAAGCAAGGGCTCGGCCTGCAATACGACGACCGCATGATGCTGGTGGACGATGCGGACCGGCAGGCTCGCTGGTACTTCGATTTGAAAGCCGCGTACCTCGAATCGCAGCGCTCCGGCGAGCCGCTGCGCCATCCGATAACAGGCCCCGTCACGCTTCGCTGGCGTTCGTAAAGTTTTCGCTGTTCACAAATTCTTCACCTTTCGCCTGCACCTGTTTTGTACGACCGTCCAGTTGTTGCCCGCATTTCGCTGCGGCATATTCAAAGAAGTCAGGTGTGTCCTTCGTTGCGTTCTGGATAGGCGCAGCCCTCGCACGGCTTGGGATGGAGGGAAACCATGAGCCATCGGATTCGCTACTTCTTGCCGTTCGCTTTCCTGTTCGTTGCCCCACCGGCAATTGCTGGAAACCTCGACTACGTAAAGTGCGCGTCAAATCAGGACCGCGTGTGGGTTTACGAGTCGCTGAACAGTTTTGATGTGGAAGCCAAACTCAGATGCGGCGACCCGGTCGAAAT
>JASHRM010000042.1 GCA_030037315.1 Candidatus Acidiferrales bacterium | reverse complement strand
GTTCGATTCCCATCGCCCGCTCCAACGTTCACAGTGTGAGTCAAGCTGGGACGGCGTTTTTCTTTTTTACCTTCTTGGATTCCCGCTTTCGGGCTTTGCCGCAGCGCAACTTTCATACTTCGGGTAATATGCCCCTAAGACAGACATAAAACTGCTGATGAAACTCACACCGCTGCTGCCGAAAAGGTTAAAACGGACTGCAAGGGCAATCATCGATCCGTCGCTTGTGACTAAGGAACAGACGAAGAATCACAGGCATCTTTCTCCAGAACAGGAAAGCCAAGTGCGCGAAGCGCTGCGCGCCCACTACTTCAGCCAGCCGCTTAATTTTTTTGCGGCAACCCCGGAACAATACCTGGCCAGCCCTGAGGGCCAACAGGACATGGCCGATCATGTTTTCTGGCGAACAAACACCGACCGCGGCTTCGTGGTTCCATGGCTTGCATCAGCGCTTGAGTTGGACGGTTGCCGAATTCTTGAGATCGGCTGCGGGACCGGGGCCTCGACCGTGGCGCTCGCCGAACAAGGCTGCCGAGTAATCGCGGTAGACGTGAATCAGGGCAATATTCGCGCCGCCGAAAGAAGATGCCGCGCCTACGATTTGAAGGCGGAGTTTACGTGCTGCAACGCGGTGAACGTCGGCGACGTATTTCGCTCGTCGAAATTCGACTTGATCGTATTCTTTGCGACGCTTGAGCACTTGACCTATGCGGAGCGGCTCGTGGCGCTGAAGAGTACTTGGAACATGCTGGAGCCGGGCGCCTTCTTGTGTGTGGTGGAGACCCCCAACCGTTTGTGGTGGTTCGATAATCACACGGCGTTTCTGCCGTTTTTTCACTGGCTCCCCGATGACCTGGCGCTTGATTACGCGCCCCACAGCAAACGAGCGTTCATGAAGGCATACGAATCAGCCACGCGAGATGAAGCGACAAATCTTGATTTCGCGCGCCGCGGCCGAGGCGTCAGTTACCATGAGTTCGATCTGACGCTGGGAGATGCCGCCTCTTTGGACGTTGTGAGCGCCTTAGATGTTTATGCTCGCAGTCGCAAATTCGCGCTCTGGGCAAGATGGGCAGCATCCACTGATAGAAAGTATGAAAAGATCCTTCGATCGCTTGGGCCGAAAATCCACCGAGGCTTCTATCAGCCTCACTTGAATCTGCTCATCAGAAAACACTAAGCCTCACCCGCAGCTCGCTCCAATCCATTCGCGGCGTGGGAGATCGGAGCAATTCCCAGGAGAAATGCTGCGTTCCATTCTTGACCGCCGAAGCAGGCCGGTGTAGATTGCTCTCGGTTACCGAGGGTAAAAATCCGTGAGCAAACCTTCCGATCTCGTGCAGGGCACTCTGGACATGTTGCTGCTGAAGATTTTGGCGCTCGAGCCGATGAACGGCTTCGCGGTTAGCCAGCGGCTGAAGCAGATGTCAGGCGAGGTGCTTCAGGTGAGCGACGGCTCGCTCTACCCGGCGCTGCACAAACTGGAAGAAGAGGGCTGGATTACGGCGGAGTGGAAAACGTCGGACAACGGGCGGCGGGCGAAATATTATTCGCTGACGCGGATGGGGCGGCGGCAGCTTGAAAAAGAAGCGGACAACTGGGCGAGATTGTCGAATGCGATTTCGCGCGTCGTAAAACTCAAGGAAGCGTAGCGTCGCAAATTTCCGAGCGAGGGCTTAAATGGAACGGTGGTTCCACAAACTATCGTCGTGGCTCCGCGTATTTTTTTATCGCAAGCAAGTTGACCAGGCGCTCGACGACGAACTTGCGTTCCATCTGGAAGCTAAGACCGACGAAAATATCGCAAAAGGCATGTCGCCGGAGGAGGCGCGGCGAGCGGCGAGAATCGACCTCGGCGGGTTGGATCAGGTGAGGGAGCAAGTCCGCTCGGCGCGGACGGGCGCGTGGCTGCAAACTCTCGGTCAAGATGTTCGCTTCGGCTTGCGCATGTTGCGCAAATCTCCCGGCTTCACCGCGGTCGCGATCCTGACGCTTGCGCTGGGCATCGGCGCGAACACCGCGATCTTTAGTTTAGTCGAGACGGTGCTGTTGCGCTCGCTTCCCATTGCGACTCCGTCTCAGGTGGTGCTCTTGAAATGGACCGCGCGTCGATCGCCGGGAATTAATGGTTACGCTTCGTGGGGCGACTGTATCGACAATCTTCGGCCCGGCGCGAAAAATCCATCGGGTTGTGCGTTTTCAGAGCCCGTTTTCCGCAAGATCGAACAATCGGATATTTTTTCGAGCGCCGCCGCTTATAGCACCGTGGGGCAGGTCAACTTCCTCGGCAACGGCACCCCCAGCGTGATATGGGGCCAGTACGTTTCCGGCGGGTTCTTCCACACTCTCGGACTGAAAGGCGCAGCGGGCCGTCTGATCGATTCGAGTGATGACCGGCCTACGTCTGCTGCTGTCGTCGTTTTGAATTACGGCTTCTGGCAAAGTGCGTTTGGCGGCTCGCGCGACGCGATTGGCCGGACGATTCGTCTGGACAACATGCCGTTCACGATCATCGGCGTCGCCGACAAGGATTTCATGGGACTGACCCCAGGGAACGACTTCGACGTGTGGATTCCGCTTGCGGATGCGCACTTGATGAGCAGCCCCATGGCCTGGCGCAATCGCCAAAACGATGTGACGTTTTGGTGGCTGACAATCGTCGCGCGCCTCAAGCCCCCTGAGCCGCTCAGTCGCGCCCAGGCCGCTGTGTCGAATTTGTTTTTAGACGAGATGCTCCACGGCTCCGTGCGAATGTTCGCGGATAACAACGAAGCCGCCGTCCAGCGCAACCTGGGTGAGCCGATACCGAAGGCGCTTTCAACCGCGGCTGATAATCCGACTGTGTTGCTGCTGCCCGCGCAATCCGGATTGAGCGGTGACCGCGTGATTTACGCGGACCCGCTCTACGCGCTGATGGTTGCCGTCGGGATCATCCTGTTGATCGGCTGCGCCAATCTTGCGGGACTAATGCTGGCGCGTTCGGCCGCACGGCAACGAGAGGTGGCTGTGCGGCTGGTGTTGGGCGCCACGCGGCGGCGAATCGTGCGCCAACTGATGACGGAGAGCCTGATGCTTTCCGTGATCGGCGCTATGCTGGGAGTTTTGCTGGCGATTTGGGGCGCGCGCCTGATTGTTTCCTTCACCACGGGCAACCACCCCGGTGCGCCCGCGTTCGCTCCGACGCTCGATCTGCGCGTATTCGCATTCACGCTGGTGATTTCGCTGCTGGCGGGAATTTTATTCGGGATTGCGCCTGCGTTTGGCGGCTCACGTTTGGACTTAACGCCCGCGCTCAAGGGAAACGAGGGCGCATCGACGAGCGGCGTGCGCGCCGTCAGCAGATGGCTGAGGGCGGGAGATGGACTGGT
>JASHRM010000041.1 GCA_030037315.1 Candidatus Acidiferrales bacterium | reverse complement strand
TACATGGCCAAGAATACGCAGAAGACGGTCGATTGGAAGCACGGAGAAGGCCTGAAGGACGTGCCGCGCTTCAAGGTTGGCATCGCCAGCGCGCAGATTGCCATAGCGCCGGTGACAGGCAGCTTTAGCGCCTCCGCGACGAACATCAACTGCGGGCAGTCATCCAATCTTACTTGGCAAACCGCTGAAGCAGCTGACGTGAACATCAGCGGCCTGGGCGCGCAGCAACCGAATGGAACGCAATCCGTTTCCCCGCATGCGACCACGACCTACAACTTCAGCGCGACCGGTCCCGGCGGCACGACCAACGGCAGCGCGACGGTGAATGTCAATACGACAGTCACCGCGAGCATCACCGCCAATCCAACGGAAGTTCACTACCGCAAGATCGGCGACAAAGTGATCACGCAGGACTCTTCGACGATCACGTGGCAGACTTCGAACACCGACAGCGTCACCGTTGATGGCCAGAAGGTCGATCTGAATGGCAACGAGACCGTCAAGGCTGAGCCGGCCGATACGAGCCAGGTCCCGGACGGCGGTCAGACGCGCACGATCGACGAAAACAAATCTTATACGCTGAATGCGACGAACGTTTGCGGCGGCTCTGCGACGCAGACGGCTTCGCTCCACATCACCGGAACAGTTGAACCAATCCCGACGGTGACTCTACAAAGCATCTTCTACCCGACGGACTATCCTGATAAGCGGCATCCGCAGGTTGGATTGGTTCGCAGCCAGGAGCTTGCGCTTGCGACGCTAGCGGACGGATTCAAGAAGTATCTCGAATACGATCCCGACGCCAAGCTATCGGTGGAAGCTCACGCGGATGAACGCGGGTCCAAGCCCTTCAACCAAGATCTAAGCGAGCGCCGCGTGGAGCGGATCAAACAGTATCTCGTCGAGCAAGGAATTTCGGCCGACAAGATCGAAACCGCCGCGTACGGCAAGGAGCAGCCAATGGATCGCGCCACGGTTGCGTCGCTCGAGACCAGCAACCCCGCGCCTCCGCCGAAGGCACGCTTGCGCGACAAGCGGGGCGATTGGCTCGCGTATAACCGCCGGGCGGACATCATTCTGCAACCTTCCGGCAAGAAGTCAGCGCAATTCTTCCCGCACAGCGCCGACGACTCGAAGCTGATCTGGCAGGTTCCGAAGCCACCGCTTAAGAAGGTGGAAGCAGATCAATAAACAACTTTAAAAGGAAATGCGCCGGAGAGCACAGGCTCTCCGGCGCATTTTTGTTTTCGGGATTTGTTAGCTGGCAGCTTTTGCCGAGGCGACGAGGGAACGATATCCCGAGGTCGCCGCTTTCCTGGCGGCTTCCATTGCCTCTGCCGTAGTGAGCAACGGGGTCGTTTTGACGTTCTTGCAAGCGCCACCTGCGGAAATGGCCAGGGCAATTGCCGCAGCGGCAACGCTGTCGGGCATTTCGATAATGGCTACGACGTCGTAGTCGCCAAACGAAAGAAATACCTGGTCGAGTTTTCCCCCGAGTGCTTGGATTGGCGCTTGTACCGCCGCTGTGCGATCTTGGGGCTTTTGAAGCATCACCTGCAACGCTTCGGGCGTGTAAGAAGCTTGAAGCAGAAAATGGGCCATACCTCTCTCCTTTCTGTCAACGGGAAGACTAACGGGAATGGCGGCATCGTCACATAGCAGCCAGCGAACGTCAAGGCAGACTCGTTCGCTGAAGGTAGCGGTCCGAGGAGGACACGAAAATGGGAATTCTGCGAAACGCGAAAGCCGCAATCGTCATTTGCACGCGAGACCGCCACCGCTCAATGGCTTTCTATCGCAATGTGTTGGAACTCAATTTCGCGTACGAGGATCAATTTGCAGCTGTGTTTCACCTTGGCGGAGCCACTCTGCGCGTTTCGAGCGTTGCCGATTGGACCCCGCATGAACACACGGTCCTCGGATTTCGCGTGCAGAATGTTGCGGGAACCGTCCTGGCGCTGGGCCAGAAAGGGGTGATGTTTGGGAGATACGCACGCCTTCCCCAAGACGAGCTGGGCATCTGCACGCTGCCCGGCGGAAAGATACGTGTGGCCTGGTTCAAGGATCCCGACGGGAACATACTCAGCGTAACGGATGCTTGATGGCTTGGCAGAATTCGACGGATATCCATGCAAGTAGTGGCAGCGTTGATCGAACAGGATGGAAAGATTCTCGCTTGCCAGCGCAAGCGTGGGCAGAGATTCGAGCTGATGTGGGAATTTCCCGGCGGGAAGATTGAGCCCGGTGAATCCCCTGAGCAAGCGCTCGCGCGCGAGCTGCGCGAAGAACTAGGCGTGAGTGCGACGGTTGGGCGCGAAATTTATCGGGCGCGCCACAGGTACGCCGGCACGAATCTTCCGCTCGAGATAATCTTCTTCGCTGCTACTCTCGTGCCATCCGAAATTCGGAGTCTAGAGTTCGAGAAAATCGAGTGGCGCGCTGCGCAGTCGCTGCCGGAATTGAACTTCCTCGCCGCTGATCGAGAGCTGGTCGCGAAGCTCGCAAGCGGCGACATCCGCGTGGGCTCGAAAGCCTGAATTCGCCGGCATTTTTGACTTCGAGCCCCGCCTTGTGTAATCTCCCTAGCGCGCCGGCAGGGCGCAATCGTCCGCGGACAGGGATCCTCCCACCTGCATCAAGGTTCACCAACGCTTTGTGAAGACGAACCTCTTTCGCCCCACGCATCGCGGACCCGGGGCCTGATTTCGAAGGAGGAATTCGTCCTGCTTCGACATATTTTCTGTCATCAGCCCGCTGCGCAAGGTGGTGCGCAGTGAAGCGCTTTCCAGTAGAGCCGCTCCCGGCTCGACCTAACCTGGAACACCAGCGGAAACTTGCCAAACGACTGGTGCGCGGCGTTTGGGCCGGCGATGCCGACGCAATTGCCCAAGCGCACGCGTTTCTTCCCGGCGCCCCGAATCTCGACGCTTTCAAGTTGCACGATGCGCAGCTCGTAGTCGCGCGGAGCTACGGATTCGATTCTTGGGCCGCGATGAAACGCAAGATCGAGTCACTCACAAAATCGCTTCTCGAGCAGTTCGATAGCGCCGTTCGCG
Organism: Candidatus Acidiferrales bacterium; assembly: GCA_030037315.1. Classification (GTDB taxonomy): domain Bacteria; phylum Acidobacteriota; class Terriglobia; order Acidiferrales; family UBA7541; genus Palsa-295. The sequence continues at coordinate 1,198 of JASHRM010000041.1, read as the reverse complement.
AAGGCGACGCGCAGCGGGCGAGGGATCTGCTCGAGGAAAGCTCCGAAGTCCGCGCGCGTATCAACGAACCACGCTTCGACTTCGACTCGCCGGCCATCCATCAGTCCAAGCACAACCTTCCGCTCCTGGACGTACTTCTCGAGCGCGGCGCAGATATCAACGCGCGCTCGCGGTGGTGGGCCGGCGGCTTCGGCATCCTGGAGTCGAATCTGACCCTGGAGCAAGCCAAGCCGCTTATCAGTCGCGGCGCGCGAGTCACACCGTGGGCGGCTGCCGGCCTCGGATTGCGGGACGAGCTGGAGGCAATCATTCGCGCCAATCCGGGCTCGGTGCACGAGCGTGGAGGAGACGGCAAGACCGTGCTGCACTGCGCCGCGAATTGCGCCATTGCCGCGCTGCTACTGGACAACGGAGCGGACTTGAAAGTTCGTGATGTTGACCACGGGTCGACTCCGCTTCAGTATCTGATCGCTGACGAGGAAATCGCGCGTTTCTTAATTAAACGCGGCGCCAAAGCCGACATCTTCGCGGCGGCACGGCTGGGTGACAAAAGCCTAATCGAACCGTGCATGGGAGATGATCCGCGGTGCGGGGAAGTCCGCGTGAACCAAGCTCCTTTCACCGCGCCCGGCGGCCACATCTACGGTTGGACGCTGGGCTTCGACCTGACGCCAGCCGACGTTGCTCGCAAGTTTGGGCACGCCGAGGCCGCCAACATGATCGTATCGTCCCTGCCGCCGGGCGCGCGGATCGTTGACGCTATTTGGTGTGGCGACGGGGAGCGCGCACGTCGCGAGCTCGCACTCCACCCGGTTCAGGCAAAGGACTTGGAGGCGTCCGCGCCCGGATTGATGGCTTCGGCGGCTTGGTGGTATCGGCCCGAAACTGTGCGATTGATGCTGGAACTGGGATTCGATCCTCACGTTCCGGGTATGCACCGGTCGACGCCTCTAGATCGCGCCAGTTTCCACGGATACGCGGACATTGCCGAGATTTTGTTGTCGCGCGATCCTGCGCCGCCTATTTCTGAGCTCAACGAATTCGGCGGCAGACCGCTGGAAGCGTGCATACACGGCTCGCTGAATGGCTGGACAACCGGCCACCCGCAAAATCACGTCCGCACGCTAGCGCTGCTACTTCAGGCGGGCTCTTCCTTGGATCCCACGATACTTCCTACTGGAAACGATGAACTTGATGC
>JASHRM010000040.1 GCA_030037315.1 Candidatus Acidiferrales bacterium | reverse complement strand
TGCAGCGGGAAAAATCCTTTGGGCACGATGATGAGCAGATAAACGTTCACGGCGATCGTGAGGATAAGGACCATCAAAGTCAGCGCCGAATGTTCCAATACCCACGCCAGACTGGTTTCGTAACGGGCCAAAATCCAATTGAAGCTCTTATCGCTGGCCCGATAGAGGCGGTTGTGCTGCTCGGGGGGCTGATGCCTCAGCAGGCGCGAACACATCATCGGCGTGGTCGTAAGCGAAACGAGCAACGAGACGAAAATGGCGACCGAAAGCGTGACAGCGAACTCGCGGAACAGGCGGCCGACAATGCCTCCCATCAGAAGAATCGGAATGAAGACGGCAATCAGCGACAAGCTGATCGAAAGCACAGTGAATCCGATTTCCTCCGCTCCTTTGAGCGCGGCGCGCATGGGGGTGAGGCCTTGTTCGAGATAACGCGTGACGTTTTCAATGACGACGATGGCATCGTCGACAACGAATCCCGTGGAAATCGTAAGGGCCATCAGCGAAAGATTGTCGAGGCTGTAATTGCACAGATACATCACGCCGAAGGTGCCGATCAGCGATACGGGCACCGCAACGCTGGGAATCAGCGTGGCGCGCGGGCTCCGCAGAAAGATGAAAACGACGAGGATCACCAAAGAGATCGCGATGACCAGAGTGCGTTCTACTTCCGAAACCGATGCCCGAATGGTCGTGGTGCGGTCGACAACGGTGGTCATGTCGATGCCCGCAGGGATGGAAGCTTTCAGAGAAGGTAGCGCCGCGCGAATTTGGTCCACGGTGTCAATAATGTTGGCGCCGGGCTGCCGGAAAATGATGAGGTTCACGCAAGGCTTGCCGTTGACGTAGCCCGAATTGCGGATGTTTTGCGTGCCATCTTCCACGTCTGCAACGTCAGACAATTTGATCGCAGCTCCGTTGTGATAACCCACGATCAGAGGCTTATAAAGATCGGCGTTCAGAAGTTGGTCGTTGTCGATGATGTCGGCGCTGGTTTGGGAGTTGGAAATTTGTCCTTTCGCCAGATTCGAGTTTTGGGTGCTGAGCATATTGGCAACGTCCTGCAGGCCGATGCCGTAACTATTCAATTGCGTGGGATTCAATTCCACGCGTACGGCGGGCAAAGAGCTGCCGCCGACGGTGACTTGGCCCACGCCGGGAACCTGAGACAGGCGTTGCATCATGATCGACGAGGCCGCGTCGTAGAGATGCCCGCGATCATAGATGCTTGAGGTCAAGCCGAGGACCATGATCGGCGAATCGGCGGGATTCACTTTGCGATACGTTGGATTGGACGGGAGGTTGATCGGCAGATAACTGCGAGCCGCGTTAATCGCCGCCTGCACGTCGCGCGCGGCGCCATCGATATTGCGATTCAATTCGAATTGAATGGTGATGCTTGTGCTTCCGATCGAGCTGGCGGAAGTCATCTCTGTGATTCCGGCAATCCGCCCGAACTGCCGCTCGAGCGGCGTGGCGACCGAGGAAGCCATAATTTCAGGGCTCGCGCCCGGCAAGCTCGCGTTCACCGAAATCGTCGGGAAGTCGATCTGCGGAAGCGGCGAAACCGGTAAGAACCTGAAAGCTACGGCGCCGGCCAACGCCACGCCGATCGTCAGCAGCGTGGTGGCGACAGGTCGATTGATAAAGGGCTTCGAGATATTCATGGAGAATCGGGCGAAAATTGCTGAGTACCCGCTTCCGGCTCGCTGGCGCGCTTGTGAGAAAGCCGTTGCGCGAGCCGATCAAAGAAGATGTAGATGACCGGGGTGGTATAGAGGGTTAGAACCTGGCTTACGAGCAAGCCGCCGACCATTGCCACTCCCAGAGGCCGCCGCAGTTCGGAGCCAATACCCGAGCCCAACGCGAGCGGCAAACCGCCGAGAAGCGCCGCCATCGTGGTCATCATGATCGGACGAAATCGCAATAGGCACGCTTGATAAATGGCGTCGGTGGAGCTCTTGCCTTCCTTGCGCTCCGCTTCGAGCGCGAAGTCGATCATCATGATGCCGTTTTTCTTCACAATGCCGATCAGCAGGATGATTCCGATTAAGGCGACGATGCTTAGTTCCATGCCGCACACGAGCAAAGCCAGAATCGCGCCAACTCCCGCCGACGGAAGCGTTGAGAGAATCGTAATCGGGTGAATGTAGCTTTCATACAGAACGCCGAGAACGATGTAGACCGTCACGAGCGCCGCAAGAATCAAAAGCGGCTCGCTGGCGAGCGATGCCTGGAAAGATGCAGCCGTTCCCTGGAACGCGCCCTGAATGCTCAACGGCATGCCAATTTGGTCTTTGATTTTGTTGATCGCGTCCGTCGCGTCGCCCAGCGACGCATCGGGCGCGAGGTTGAAGGAAATCGTTACCACGGGGAACTGCCCCTGATGGTTGATCGCGAGCGGTGCGCTGGTGGTTTCAAAATGCGCGAACGTGCTCAGCGGGACCGCCGCGCCATTCAGTGCACTGACCACAGGTATCGAAGATGAGCTGATCGACGAGTTGGCCGAGGTGCTGGACGTTCCCGATGTGGTCGAAGACGACGCAGCGGAACTCGACGATGATCCTGACGAAGAAGTTGGAGCGGTCGCGGAACGGACATAGATATCGTCGAGCTTCTTCGGATTTTGCTGGAACGCCGGCATCGTTTCGAGCACTACGTGGTATTGATTGAGCTGGGTGTAGAGCGTGGAGATTTCGCGCTGCCCGAACGCATCGTAAAGGGTTTCGTCGATCACTTCGGGTGTGATCCCCATGCGGGACGCGGTGGCGCGGTCAATCACCAGAGATTCCGCCAGGCCCGACGTTTGCTGGTCGGTCGCCACATCGGTCAACTGCGGTAGCGCCTGGAGTTTTTGCACGAACCGTGCGGTCCACTGGTTCAATTCGTTCTGATCAGGATCTTCGAGTGTGTACTGATACTGCGTGCGGCTCACGCGATCTTCGACGGTCAAATCCTGCACGGGCTGCATATAGAGCGTGATTCCTTCAATTTTTGCAAGCTTCGGTTGCAGTCGGCGAATCACTGCTGAGGCATTGATTTTTCGCTGGTCGAGGGCTTTCAGAGTAATCAGAATTCGGCCGCTATTGAGAGTCGTATTCGTGCCATCGACGCCGATGAACGACGAAAGATTGTCGACGGCGGGATCTTGCAGGATGACCTTGGCCAACTCTTGTTGTTTTTCAGACATCGCGTCAAACGAAATCGTCTGGGGCGCTTGAGAAAAACCCTGAATGATTCCCGTGTCCTGCACAGGGAAAAAGCCCTTGGGCACGATGATGTAAAGGATGACGGTGAGAACCAGCGTGCCTACGGCGACCAGAAGCGTGGCCGTCTGGTAACGCAGCACCCATTGCAGGCTGCGTCCGTAGGCTTCGATCACGCGGTCGAACATATTCTCCGACCACTTGAAAAACTTTCCTTGTTGGTCTTGAGGCGTGTGCTTCAGCAGGCGCGCGCTCATCATCGGCGTAAGCGTCAATGAGACGAACGCCGAGACGAGAATCGTGACCGCCAGCGTGACCGCGAATTCGCGGAACAATCGCCCCACGATGTCGCCCATGAACAGCAGCGGAATCAAAACCGCGATCAGCGAGATCGTAAGCGAGATAATCGTAAAGCCAATTTGCTCGGAGCCTTTTAGCGCGGCCTCCAAGGGCTTGTCGCCTTCTTCAATGAAGCGCGCGATGTTTTCGATCATCACGATGGCGTCGTCCACGACAAATCCGGTGGAAATCGTCAGCGCCATCAGCGTCAAATTGTTCAGGCTGTAGCCCGCGATGTACATCACTCCGAACGTGCCAATCAGCGAGAGCGGCACCGCGATGCTGGGAATTACGGTGGCGGAAACGCTGCGCAGGAACAAGAAAATCACCATCACGACCAGAGCGACCGTCAGCATCAGCTCGAATTCGACGTCCTTTACGGATGCGCGAATCGTGACGGTCCGATCGCTCAGAGGAGTGATCTTCACCGACGCAGGCAAATTCGTTCGCAGGTAGGGCAACAGTTTCTGAATGCGGTCGACCACTTGAATGATGTTTGCGCCCGGTTGCCGCTGAATGTTGATGATCACAGCGGGAGTGGTATTCATCCACGCGGCTTGCTTCACGTTTTCCGCGCCATCGACAACGCTGGCTACATCGGAAAGCACCACAGGTGCGCCGTTCCGGTAAGCCACCACTACGTTTTTGAATTGTTGGCTGGTGGTGAGCTGATCGTTCGCGTCGATCTGATAGTCCTGGCGGGGACCGTCGAAATTCCCTTTGGCGAGATCGAGACTCGTTTGCTGCAATGCGGTGCGCACGTCCTCGAGGTTGATTCCATAGGACGAGAGAGCCGTCGGATTCACTTCCACTCGCACCGCCGGCTTCTGTCCGCCGCTGATGCTCACTAATCCGACGCCCTGCAATTGCGAGATTTTCTGTGCAAGACGCGTGTCTGCCAGGTCTTCAACTTGCGAAAGCGGCAGAGTGTCTGAGGTGAGCGCGAGCGTCAAAACCGGGGTGTCGGCGGGATTCGTCTTGCTGTAAATCGGAGGCGTCGGAAGGTCGGCGGGCAGGTAAGTGGCCGCACCGTTGATCGACTCCTGCACTTCCTGCTCGGCCACGTCGATGTTCAGGTTCAGATCGAACTGCAGCACAATCAACGAGCTTCCGTCGGAGCTGGTGGAGGTCATCTGGCTGAGTCCGGGCACTTCGCCAAACTGGCGCTCCAGGGGCGCAGTCACGGCCGAGGCGACCACATCGGGACTCGCTCCGGGATAAAACGTGATGACCTGGATCGTGGGGTAATCGACTTCAGGAAGAGCCGAGATGGGAAGCTGGGTGTAAGCCACGAATCCCACCAGCAGAATTGCCGCCATCAACAGCGAGGTTGCTACGGGCCGGAGAATAAACGGCCGGGAAGGACTCATGGAGCTTGATCCTCGCTTGAGGTCGAGCTGGACTGTTGCTGGCCGTTTTGATTTTTCCTGCCCGTGCGGATTTGCACTTTCACGCCGTCCTGCAGCTTGTCAAAACCGTTGGTCGCGACCTCATCACCAGGGTTAATGCCTTGCACTTCCGTGTCATTGTTGTCAGTAGGGCCTGTCGTTATGTTCTTCACGGACGCCGTTCCATTTTGGACCAGGTAGACAAAGGCTTGCTGCGAGTTGCGCTGAATGGCTTGCGTCGGAATCAGAGTTACGTTCTGGTCGGTTTTCACCAGTAGTTTGGCGTTCACGAATTGGTTTGGGAAAAGGACGTTGTTCTTGTTATCGAACTCCGCTTTCAATTTCACCGTGCCGGTGGTCGTATCAACCTGATTGTCCAAAGTAAGCAGCGACCCGGTCGTGATTGTTTCTTCATTCGACCGGTCGAGTGCATCTACTCTTAGTTTTTGCCCGTGCGAGACTTGCTGTTGTATTTCTCCCAAGAAGTCTTCGGCCACACTGAAAATCACGGTAATCGGCTGGAGTTGAGTGATCACCAAGAGGGCGGTTGTGCTGTTGGCTTGAACGATGTTGCCCGGGTCAACCAGCCGCAAACCCACCCGGCCGTCGATGGGCGATGTGATGTGGCAATACACGAGATTTACCTTGGCGTTGTCGACCGCGCCCTGATCGTTTTGTACCGTTCCTTGAAGCTGTTGAACGGTTTGCTCCTGGTCGTAAACCTGTTGTTGAGCGACTGCATTCTTGGCCAGCGCGGCGCGATACCGGTCCAGATCGATTTTCGCTTCGTTCAGCGCAGCCGTATCGTGAGCGAGCTGCCCTTCGGCTTGCGTGAGAGCGGCTTCATATGGACGCGGGTCAATTTCAAGCAATGGATCGCCTTTGCGAACCATTTGGCCTTCCTTGTAGTTCACTTCCATGATCTGCCCTTGCACTCGGCCGGTGACCGTCACCGTGTAAACAGGAGTTACCGTTCCCAGCGCTTCCACATACACACCCATTTGCCCTTTGCCGGCTTTCGCAACGGTGACGGAGATCGGTTTGTTTTCCTCTTTTTCCTTCGTTTTCTTAGCTTCCTCGGCGGCCTGGTGCTGCCGATAAATGATGATCGCCGCGAGGGCGATTACGATGAGGGCCAGGATCCAAATCCACGTGTGGCGTTTCGGGTCCTGCTGGCGATCGTGGCGTAGACGCTCCGGCGCCGATTGTGAAGGCGGCGGCAACGTCGAAGTGTCGTCAGGGCCGGGTTTTACAGTCCATTCAGGCATTTTCCATCCTCTACTGCGCGCAGTGGCTTAGTGTTCGAGTCAGGCTCGTCTTAAGAAGATTCCTCGCCGAAGAATGTTCGACAACCGTTCCGGGAAGCGCAGCGGCCAATGTTGGTGGATCGGTGCATCTGAATGTTCACCGTTCGTGAAATTCGTGGAATACGCCCCTGCGTAAAGACCTTCCTTCTTGGGAAGGTCTTACGCTTGGACGGGTAGGCCCCGCTAAGGTCAGTAGAGCAATCGCTCATGGAGTATAACCAATTCCCGGCGTCTCGGCCGGTCAACTGATACGGACAGTAGGACGTTCCGTGAAGCGCCTTCGTTACGTCCCAAAGAAAGAGGTACCCTTGAAAGGTACGGGGCCAGCGATTTTTCATCCCGTGTCTCATCTTCTATCCTTCGCCCAGCGACGGCGAATAGTTCCCTCCGAACGCGAAACAACTTCCGAAATTGCAGGTTCCACCACCCCACTGTCGTCCTAATATGGATGCATGGCAAAGGGTTGGGAGAGCAAAGCGGTCGAGGATCAGGTCCAACAGCATGAAACGAAAGGCGGAAGCAAGCGTCGCGATCCCTTAACGGCTGAACAGCTTGAGAGATCCCGCCGGAGGGAAGTGCTTCTTTTGTCGCGCGCCAGGGTAGAGAAAGACCTGCAGCGCACTCAGGACCCGCGATACCGCGAACAGCTCACACGCGCGCTCGCCGACATCGAAGCGCAGATCGCCACTCTGGAATAAACAGCAGGAGACTGGATTTCTGGAAGATCAGTCTCGCGGGGGTTCAGGTGCTGCGTCTTCGATGAAGAAAACGCCGACGCCGTTTTGACTTTTTTCGTGCGAGCGTTCGCAGTGGGTCACCGTGGCTCGAAGCGAAACAGCGCCGTTGCCGTTCTCGCCTTCCGCCGCATCGACCACGACGCGAACCTCCGATTGCAAGCGGGGTTTATTGCTCAAAAATAAGTAGGCGCCCTGCAGTCCAAGATCCCGGAGGATCGTTTTTTCCTCGAAGGTGCCTCCGTTTTCATTGCAACCGTAGACCGTTGCCGCCAAACGAACCCGCCGGCGCTGCCCCATGCGCGATTCAGGCAGCGCGTATTCCGCGCCCTGATCGTTCAGCGTGATGGACATTCCCTCCATTGCAGCCCATGTGCCGGGAAATTCCTGACGTGCGGCTGAAAGAAAGCCGTCCACAGTGCGGCTGGTCGAATCGGGATCGTGATGAAACAGCACGAGGCTCTTTGCTTTGCACTCGCGAGCGATCTTTACGCCTTCGAGCCAGCAGGAGTGTCCCCAGCCCTTGCGAGTGGATGCAAGCTGTTCGGGCGAGTATTGCGCGTCGTAAATCAGCACATCGGCGCCTTGCGCGAGCTGGCGTATCGCGGCATCGCAATCCGGCGCGCCGGGCTCGTTATCCGTTGCGTAAACCACGGACCCGGCCGAAGTATCCAGGCGATAGCCCAGGCATCCCTGTGGATGGTTCAGCCACGCGGTTGTAATTTGAGTGCCTTCGGTTTCCCATTTTTCGCCGCCGCCGACTTCGCGGAAAAAGCGAGACGCTGCCATGGCGCCAACGTCCACGGGGAAATAAGGACTCGCGAGTTGCGCGTCAAAAACCTGCCGCAGGCTATTGCGCCCCAAATGTTTCGATTGGAAGCTGTAAAAATGGAAGCGGTTCTGCGCCTCGAAAAACGGATGGAAAAACGGGATCCCCTGGATATGGTCCCAATGATAGTGCGTGACCAGGATGTGCGCTTCTATGCCGGTATCGCCCTGCCAGCGCGACCACCGGTTGTTCAGCGCCGTCAGGTGGTTTCCGAGCATCCGCAGGCCGGTGCCGCAATCGAGAATGAAGTGCGCGCCACCCGGAGCCGTGACTTCGACACATGGCGTGTTGCCGCCATAGCGCCACATGTCGCGCTCGAGCGTGGGCGTTGAGCCGCGCACGCCCCAAAAGACGAGTTTGGCGGAATTCTGCGCCATACGAGATATCAGCGGACTTTCTCGGCATCCCCCAGAATTGTGCGGAAACCGTGGCTAAATTCATGGTAGGTGGGCGCCAGAAGGCAGTCAATTGAGTTTGCGCGGGTTACATCGTGAAACACACTTCCCGTGCGTGCGGGTGAGTCGTTCAGCCCAGGATTGTCCCGCCGGCCCTCGCACACAAAGAGCGAAGGTGAAGGCGTGCGGGGGCATTGTTCCTTTGTGGGGGCGGGTGGTCAAGCTGTCGGCGAAAATTGCCTAGCGGAGTAAAATCGGATCGATGCACGCGCACGAGCACCACCACGGCCCGGTCCATGGCCTGCACGCCAAGGCGACCGGCATCTTGGGCGGCTCAGTCCTGGCCACGATTCTGCTGGTTTTGGTCGAACTGGTTTCGGGTTACGCAGCGCATTCGGTCGCGCTCGTAAGCGACGGGATTCATAACTTAACGGATGTGCCTACGCTGGCCATCTCATGGCTGGCGATGCGCTGGGCCTTGCGGCCTCCTACCGCTGAGAAGACCTACGGATACCATCGCGCGGGAATTCTCGCTGCTTTTGTGAACGCAATTGTCCTTGCTCTCGCTGCGCTGCTCCTGATCGGTGAATCGATTGTGCGCTTGCAGCACCCGGTCTCGGTTGGCACCAGCATGATGATAGTCGTAGCGGTGCTTGCTCTGCTGATCAACGGCGGAATCACTCTGGCCGTTCATCGCGGGCGAAGCGACCTCAACGTGCGCACAGTCTGGATTCACAACCTCGGCGACATGTTTTCGAATATCGGAATCATCGTAGGCGCGCTGCTGATCCGCTGGACCGGCGCCGAATGGGCTGACGCTGTGATTGGCATCGGAATCGGTCTGATGGTGCTCTGGTCCGCCGCGGGGATATTGCGGGAAAGCGGACACATCCTGCTCGAAGGTTTGCCGCGCGACATCCAGTTGCAGGACGTGGCCTCAGCGATACTCGCCGTGCCGGGCGTTCAGGAGGTTCACGATATTCACGTTTGGACACTGGGGCACGAGCTTCATGCGCTTTCCTGCCACGTGCGGATTCCGGATATGCAGCTCGAAGACTCCGAAAAAATTCTCACGAATATTCGCGAAGCGCTCGCGCATGATTTCCACATCACGCACACCACAATCCAGTTCGAGCGTTCCAGCCATCCCGCCGATCGCGAACTTTACATGCCCGAGCCGGTTCGCCAATCAAGTCTGTAGCGTCAGATACTT
>JASHRM010000039.1 GCA_030037315.1 Candidatus Acidiferrales bacterium | reverse complement strand
GCCGGTTATGCTCGTTTCTAATCGCCGGTGTGCCGGTTAGATTCTTTACTTTTCGGCCGTCTGACTGGTATGAACGGCTGACTCGGTCGATGCCGCGTCTTACCGCGCTCCGGGAAAAGCGGCTGTGCCTGTCGGCGGGGGGATCATTATCAGCAATTTGAAAACAGGGGCGTATCGGCTGGAGGTTCAGGCGACGGACTCGATCGGGGGACGCTACACCTTGGCACGGAACCGATTTCACAATTCAGTAACGACTACACCATGCCGCGCTTGAGTTCATCGAGCGGATAGAAAGTGCCGCGCCAGACGATGCCGCCCTGCCAGAGCGTCACGATGGCAGAGCGCAGGACCATCCACGCAAAAATCAGCGCGCCAACCGGATACGCGAGCGCGTACAACGGCGAGATGTTGACGTAGCGAGCCGCTCCGATTGCAATTCCCAGCGGCAAAATCACACTGACCAGCGCGAGCGCGAGAGAGACTCCGTGCACGAATGGCAGCGCGACCAAAGGCAGAATAAACATCGCCAAGATCGCCAGGATTTGCACCGGCACGAGCCAGGTTCGATATCCGGATGATGCGAAGAGATTTTTCGTCGTGCCGCGAATGATGTTAGGCAGTCCGGTATGCCAGTAAATGCTCACGGCGCTTCTCGAGATCGCCACGCCGGAACGCACGCCCGATTCTTTCGCTAGTTTGCCGAGTTTCATATCGTCGATCACTTCCATTGCTAGACGCCGATGCGTCCCGAGCTTTTCGTAGGCGCTTCGCCGGATCAGTTGGAATGCGCCAACACCCATGTAATTTCCGCACTCCGGATTTTTCGTTTTCCAGGGACGCGTTGCCAGCAAAAATGCTGTGCCGAAAAAGGCCACGGCGATTTTTTCGCCCGGCGTGAATAATTTCATTTCGCACATTAGCGTGAGGTGTTCCCAGCTTTTTGCGTCTGCCAATGCGATCGCGCGGCGCAGTGCGTCGGGCTGGAAGTGCACGTCCGCGTCCGTGAAAACGAGCCATTCGCCGGTCGAATCTTCGTACGCCTGCTGCAGAGCGTGCGGCTTTCCCAGCCATCCGGTGGGAAGGGAACCGACATGAACTACTTTCAGCTGCGAATGCTGCTCGGCCGCACGATCCAGCATTGAGCCGGTAGAATCGCCCGACCGATCGTCCACGGCAATTACTTCGTAGTGCGGATAATCGAGCGCCAGCATTGTTTCGAGAGCGCCTGGAAGCTTTTCCGCTTCGTCGCGAGCGGCAAAAAGGATCGAAATCGAAGGGCAATCGGCATCAGCAGCGGACCCAATGCTTTCCACCGCGGGGATTCCTCGTATGCCGCGCACCAGGTCGAGGAATGCAAGCGCCCACAGCGCAGCGACGATTCCCAGCGCCAATGTAAGGAAAAAATGCAAAGCAGATTGCCTCGGAGAAAAAGGCCTGACACGCTATGCTAACACCTTCCATGAAACGCACTTTGTCGATCGTGGGCGCGGGGCGCGTCGGAAGAAGCTTGGGTAGGCGGCTGCACGAACGCGGCTGGCGAATCGGAGCAGTGGTGACGCGTTCGAGCGCGACGGCGCGTGCAGCCGTGCGAATTATTGGCAGCGGCAGGCCGCTCACCCGAATCGGCCCCGAGGTTTTCGCTGCGCACGTGATTCTAGTGGCGACGACGGATGACGCGATGGCTGCGACGGTGCGATCGCTCGCCGCGGTTGCGGATGAGAGGCTGAACGGCAAAGTCGTCTTGCACGCGAGCGCCACGCTCGATAAGCGCGCGCTGACGCCGCTCGCAGAACTTGGCGCTGCGACCGGTTCGCTGCATCCGATGCAAGCGTTCGGCGGCAAAGTGATTCCGACGCTGCGCGGCGTGATTTTCGGCATCGAAGGCGATGCCAAAGCGCGGCGGATGGCGCGGTCTATGGCGAAGTCGCTCGGCGGAATTCCCGTCGAAATCGCGACGCGCGATAAGCCGATTTACCACGCGGCTGCCGTGATCGGAGCGGGCAGCCTGTACCCGCTGATCGAAACGGCGGTCGAATTGTTGATGCGCATTGGCTTCACGCGCGGGCGCGCGATGCAAACGCTTTTGCCGTTGATGCGGCAAATCTTCGATAATATAGAACGGATTGGGCCGCGCGCGGCGTGGACGGGGCCGCTTTCGCGAGGGGATTACAAGGTTGTGGCGCGGCACGCGTGGGCGTTGCGCCGGTATCCGCGGGAATTTCAGCAGGCATATGAGGCACTGTCGCTGCTTTCCGGCCGCGTGCTGGCGAAAAATCCGGGCGCGGTGCTGAAGCGAATTAAGCGAGCGCTTGCAAATCGTTGATAGTGCAATCGAAAACGCTAGGCAGATCCCTCGCTCATCCGCGAAAAGCGCGGACGGTTCGGGATGACAACGATGAGATGTGAGCCTTGGTAGGAAACGCCGCTGCAGCGATCGCCCGGCAATTTCGTTCATAAGAAAACTAATTTTTCGGAGGAATTTTGACTTCGTCGCTCAAGAAACTTCACATTCCTGTCGAACATACGACTCTTGCCAATGGCTTGCGCGTGGTGGTTTCGCCGGATCATTCGGCGCCGGTCGTGACGGTCGGCGTCTATTACCAAATCGGATTTCGGCTCGAGCCGCACGGGCGCAGCGGATTCGCGCACCTTTTCGAGCACATGATGTTCCAGGGTTCGGCAAATGCAGGGAAAATGGAACACATTCGGCTGATTAATTCGTCCGGCGGGATGCTCAACGGCACAACGAATTACGACATCACGAATTACTTCGAATCGGTACCGTCGAACGCGCTGGAGCGGGTGCTGTGGCTCGAGGCCGATCGCATGCGTGCGCTGAAAGTGGATGAAGAAAACCTTCGCAACCAGCGCGATGTGGTGAAGGAAGAGGTGCGCGTCAACGTGATGAACCAGCCGTATGGCGGTTTTCCGTGGCTCGACCTGCCACCTATTGCGTTCCGCAACTGGCCGAACGCGCATAATTTTTACGGCGACTTCGCCGATCTCGACGCGGCGACGCTCGGCGACGTGCGGGAATTTTTTCGCACGTATTACGCGCCGAATAACGCGGTGCTCGTGATGATCGGCGACTTTGATCCGAAGAAGGCTTTCGCGCTGGCCAAGAAATATTTCGAAGACATTCCGCCGCAGCCGCACATTCCGCGCGCAAATGTGAGCGAGCCGCAGCAGACCGAAGAGCGCCACGGCGAAGTACCGGAGAAGCTGGGGCCGCTTCCCGCAGTCGCCATCGGTTACACGATGCCGGCGCGCGGAACTCCCGATTGGTACACGGCGGCAGTCATGGACCGCATCATTCACGGCGGGCGTGCGGGTCGCGTGTATCGCAAACTGGTGCTGGAAGAGCAAATTGCCGTCGATGCGGAGGGCGGCGCGGATCTTTTCGAGACGAACGGGCCGACGCAGATGGTGACACGCATTTTTCACAAGCCCGAATTCACGTCGGAGGGCACCGTCGCGATTTACGACGAAATCATCGATGACGTGCAGAACAAAATCGTGGCGAGCGAAGAAATCGAGCCCGTAAAAGTGAAATTCCGCGCGGATTATTACTCGATGCTCGAAGGCGGCATGGGAGCGGCGATGCCCCGGTTCGGGCTGATGCACTATTTGGCGTGCTTTACGCTTTTTGACGGCGATCCAAGCCTGGTGAATACGATTCTCGACGGATTTCTGGCGGTCACTCCGCGGCAAGTGCAAGAGGCGGCGAAAAAATATCTCGTACCGGCAAATCGCGCGATTTTGTTCCGCAAGCCGGTGGACGCGGGAGCCGCACAATGACGACCCCCACTTGGTCCGTGCCGCATCGCGCGTCCGTGCCCGCGCTGGGGCCGGAGCGTCCGGTCGCGTGGCCGAAGCGAAAAGTTCACACGCTGGCGAACGGTTTGCAGGTTGTCCTCGCCGAATCGCGGACGTTTCCGAAAATCGCGGCGCATCTGTATTTCCGCAGCGGCAACGCCGTGGTCGCGCACAGCAGCCCAGGCCTTGCGGAGATGACGGCTATCGCGGTTCGGACCGGCACATCTTCTCGTTCGAACCGGCAAATCGAAGAGGATCTGCGCCGGATGGGCGCGGGGCTTGGCACTCATTCGGGCGCGGACGTGAGTTCGATTTCGGCGTCGGGGCTTGCGGAATTTTCGTCCGGTATTTTGGAGCTGATTGCGGACCTCGCGCGTAACGCGTCGTTTCCCGAGGACGAATTTGAGCGCGAACGGCGGCAGAAATTCGAAGAGCTAAAAATCGAGCGAACGACTCCGGGATTCCTGGCGAGCGAGCGATTGCGGCGCGTCCTATTCGGTGCGCATCCATACGCGATCGTTGCGCCGACGGCGGAGCAGGTGGCTGGGTTCACGCGCGATCAGCTTGCGGACTTTTATCATCATCATTACGTGCCGGCCGATTCGCTGCTTGTGATTGTGGGTGATTTCGCAATTGATGAGATGGTCGGCGAAGTCGAGAGAATTTTTGGCGGATGGATGGCGCAGCGGCCAGCGCCACTGCCTTCGCCCGCGCCGCCATCGCCATCGGGCCGCCGAGTGCATCTGGTAGATTTGCCCGGCACGGTACAGACGCAGGTGCTGTGCGGAAACTTGGCGATCACGCGACGCGATCCGGATTGGTACCGGCTGCTGCTGGCGAATTCGATTTTTGGCGGCGCGTTTCATTCGAGGCTGGTGCTGAATATTCGCGAGCAGAAAGGGTATACCTACAGTCCGGGCAGCGGAGTGAATGCGTTTCGCCAGCAGGGATACTTCACCGTGCGCGCGGCGGTGAGGAATGAGGTGGTTGCCGCGACTTTGACTGAAATTTTCTACGAGATGGACCGCATCCGGGCCTTGCCCGTCACGCAGGAAGAGCTGGACAGCGCGCGAAATTACCTGAGCGGAGTTTTTTCGCTCGGCGTGGCCACGCAGGATGGCGTGCTGGGCCAGCTCGCTACGGTTTACCTTGACCAATTGCCCGAAAATTATCTCGAGACGTACCGCGAGAGAATTCGCGCGCTTACGGGGGACGATGTGCTCGCGGCAGCCCGGCGTCATTTCGATTCTGCGAACTCGCAGATCGTGGTCGTTGGCGACCGTCAAAAGGTTGGTGCCCAGGCCGCGCTTTTTGGGCCCGTTACGGAATACAACGCACAGGGATCTGTCGTTTCTTAGGTGATGGTTGGCGCGACGAAGCGATCATCGTTGGGCTCGAATCGCCAGCGCCCTTTTATTTTTCTCGTTCTGCGCTATTTTTGTTTCGGCGAACGCGGCGTGGGCGAAAAAAGTTCCGCCGGCGCTGCATTCGGTCGACCTAAACTCCGCGACGGAAAAGCAACTCGAGCAGCTTCCCGGCGTGGGCCCCACAACGGCGAAGCCGATTATTCAACTTCGCACGCGAAGCGGGCGATGCCGCCGTGTGGACGATTTGCTCGTAATCCGTGGAATATCTGAGGCGAAACTGAAGAAGATCTGTCCGTACGTGGTTGTCGGGCCGCCACCGAGAAAATCTCCTTGCTGCTTGCTGCGGAGCGCGTTCACCGTGCGTTCATTTGATTTTTCAACGCGCTGAGATTTAGGATCACGATTTCGCTCACCTGAAAATCGGAGGTCATTATGAAATTGCAAAAACCTGCCATCTACGCATTTCTCGCGATCGTGTTTGGGGCCGCGATGTGCCTTTCGGCGGGTGCACGCAGCGCGGCCGAGGCACAGAGCGGGCCATCGGGCTATCACCTGCTCAAGAAAATCAAAGTTGGCGGCGACGGGTTTTGGGATTATCTGGAGTTTGACTCCGCGACGCGGCGCCTTTTCATTTCGCGCGCGACGAAGGTGATGGTTGTCGACGTCGATTCCGAAAAGATGGCGGGCGAAATCCCCAATACGCAAGGCGTGCACGGGATTGTCTTTGATCCTGAGATTGGGCGCGGCTTTGCATCGAATGGGCAAGCCAACACTGTGACGATTTTCGATCTCAAGACGCTCAACGTCATCAACGAAGTGAAGGCCGGGCCCGGTCCGGACGGAATTACGTTCGATCCAGCGAGCAAGCGCGTTTTCGCGGTCAATGGCCGTGCCGGCACCATCACTGCGATTGATCCCTCAAGTGGCGACACGATCGGCACGATCTCAGTTGGCGGCAAATTGGAATCAGCCGTACCGGATAACGCGGGCCATCTTTATGTGAATGTCGAGAGCAAAGGCGAGGAGGTTCAGATCGATTCGAACAACCTCACTGTGCTGAATCATTGGCCGCTCGATCCTTGCAAAGATCCTTCCGGTCTGGCGATCGACGTCAGGAGCCGTCGGCTTTTCGCCGGCTGCGGCAACAAAATGATGGCGGTGATCGACGCGGATACCGGAAAAGTGATCGCGACTCCGGCGATTGGTGCAGGCGTGGACGCGAATCGCTTCGATCCGGGTACTGGTTTCGCGTTCGCGTCGTGTGGCGATGGGACGCTGACCGTGGTGCACGAAGATTCGCCGAATCAATTCAGTGTGGTGGACAACCTGGAAACGCAACGCGGCGCACGCACGATGGCGCTCGATCCGAAAACACATGAGGTGTTTCTCGTGACCGCTGAGTTCGGACCGGCGACGCCGCCA
>JASHRM010000038.1 GCA_030037315.1 Candidatus Acidiferrales bacterium | reverse complement strand
CGGCGCGCGACGCCATTTTGCTCACGGGATCAAGCGTGCGCCCAACTACCAGATAAACCGCGTACGCGGCGCCGCCGAAAATCAGCGGCGAGGCCAGCAGCAGAATCAGCAGCGTTCCATTCAGCTCGTTCCAGATCAGATCTTGGCTGTATCCCACGCGTATCAGAATCATCCGCCTGTCGAGATCGTATTGGCGGCTTACCAAAATCACAGGAGTGCCGTCGGAAAGTTTCCCGTCGCGCCCCGAATAGCCGCGCACGCCTTCGCCTGCGAACGGAGCCCCGCCCAGCGTCCGGTCGCCCAATCGTTCGTTGCGGTAGAGTATTCTTCCGTCGGGCGCGAGGATTTCGAGCAGCCTTTCCTGCACCTGCTTCCAATCCGTGTGATGGTGATAGTCCTCTCGCACGCCTACGGTGCCGTCGTTTTGGAAATAGAGCAGCCCCTTCACCGTTTCCAAATCTTCCGCTGCCAGCTTCGTGAGCACGCGTCCGCCCTGCCAGAAAAGCAGCAGCGAAACACCCGCGAAATAGATGGCCAGAATTCCCGCGAGCGTCGCCACGTACCAGAGCGTCAACCTGGTCCGCACGCTTTTGGATCGCAGTGGCATCAGTCCGTCTCTTCCCGCAACACGAAACCGACTCCGCGAACCGTGTGCAGCAATTTCCTGCGAAACGGCTCGTCGATCTTTCGCCGCAAATGCGCGATGTGGACGTCGATCACGTTATCGAGCGGCGTGTAGCGCGCCGTTTCCTGCCAAACGTCGCGCGCCAGCATTTCCCGCGATACCACCGTTCCTTGCTGCCGCAGCAAATATTCCAGCAAATTGAATTCGCGCGCAGTCAGGGAAACTTCTTTCCCTTCGCGGCAAACGGTTCGCCCCGCCGTGTCCATCTCGAGGTCGGCAAGCCGCAATTTGTCTCCGCTCTCCGGCTTGCCGCGCCGCAGGATCGCCCGAATCCTCGCCAGCAATTCGGGAAACGCGAATGGCTTCACCAGGTAATCGTCCGCGCCCGCATCAAGCCCTTGTACGCGATCGCTCACCGTGTCTCGCGAAGTCAATATGAGGACGGGGATCGACACGCCCTTTTGCCTCAGCGCAGAGAGTACTTCCATGCCGTCGCGCTGCGGCAGCATCAGATCCAGGATGATCAGATCGTGCGGTTCGGTCGACGCAAGAAAAAACCCGTCCTCGCCTGTTCGCGCCACGCTCACCAAAAACTGGTCCGCTTCCAGGCCTTTTCGGAGCGCCTTCGCCAGCTTGTCTTCATCCTCAATGATCAGAATGCGCATGGTCTCGTGCCGCGGGCCTCGCCCGCGGTTTCGCTTTGCCAGAACGCCCGCGATCTCCGCCGTGCTTTGACTTCTCCTGATCGATCGACCAGCCGCACAGGCTGTGAAGCCGGGCGTGACAGCGATCAATGTATAACTTCGCCCGCTGGCCTTCTCAAAATATTTAGACGCGCCGGCCGCCAATCCTGCTTGCCCTGAGCGGTATGGCGGAAGGCTCTTCCGCGTGTGGCGCCCGCCTCTAGGACGCGTAACATGGACATGATGCAAAAGGAGATTCCATGCACAGCAAACCTGTCGCCTTAGTTACTGGGGCCAACAAGGGAATCGGTCTTCAAATCGCGAAGGATCTTGCGGCGCACGGCTTCACGGTGCTTGTCGGGTCGCGCAATATCAACAACGGTGAGGCAGCCGCAAAGAGTGTCGCAGCCGACGCCCGCGCCATTCAGCTCGACGTTACCGACCAGGCCTCTATTCGCGCAGCGGCAGAGCGAATCCGCAAAGAGTTTGGGCGTCTCGACGTGCTTGTGAATAACGCAGGCATCGCCCAAACGGGAAAACCGGGTAGACCGCTCGCCGAGATCGTGAAGGCAAGCCGCCCGAGCGTTGCATCTCTCGCCGAGGTACGCGCCATCTTCGAGACCAATGTGTTCGGCATCATCGCCGTCACGCAAGCAATGCTTCCGCTTCTTCGCGAGGCGCCCGCCGCGCGCATCGTCAACGTGTCAAGCTCGACGGGGTCGCTCGCGCTCAACTCGGACCCAGCGAACCCGCGCCGCGCTATGTTCGGCGCATACTCGTGGTCGAAGACAGCACTGAACGCGATTACGATCGCCTTCGCCGCCGAGCTCGAATCCGCCGGCATCAAGGTGAATGCTGCCTGCCCCGGCTTCACCGCGACGGACCTCAACAACTTCGAGGGCACGCGCACGGTTCAACAGGCCGCTCGCGAGCCCGTTCGCCTGGCGCTCCTCGACGCGAACGGACCTACGGGCACCTGCTCGAGCGACGACGGCACGGTCCCGTGGTGACGCTGCCTAGGGCTCGAATCTAGGGCATTGTCTGCACGATACCGGCGGATCGCTGTTTTCCACGTCCCCGTGCGAAACAAACCTCGCACGCGTTGACCCTGTAGTGGTTCCCGGGGAACGTAACGGCGCCATGCTGTCGGGGGGCTGTTTCCTTGAATGCCAACGCAGACTGCTGGCTCTCAGTTCCAGTCAGAACTCCAACCGCGCCTGAAAAGCGATCATCCGCGGAGAGCTGTCGCCGCCCAAGCCAACTCCGAGTAGTCCGGTCGGAGGCGCTGTCGTATACGTCAGCGCGCCGAAACCCGTCTGCGTGGAAGTGTCGCCAGGAATCCCCGCGAGCACGTCGCTCGGCAAACCGAAATTGGGGTGATTGAAGACGTTGAAAAATTGCGCGTCGAATCGCAGCTTTAGCCGTTCCGTCAGCGGAAACCACTTCGTTATGTACAGATCGCTCCAGAAAAAATCCGGCCCGCGAAACTCGTTGCGACGCGAATTTCCGAACTGGCAATTCTGCGGCGAATCGGCCGGATCACACGATCCGGTGGATGGATCGACAGCGGAAACGAAGGCATCCGGATTCAGCCATTGGATCGTGCCAGGCTGCGTAACGCCGGAAATATCGCAATCGCGGCAATAGGGATCCACTCCCGACACAACGCCCGCGAACTCGGGCCCGCTGCCCTGCACGATGCCTTGGCCATCGGCCGAATACGGTGTGCTGAGCACGGAGAACGGAATCCCGCTGTGCCAGAAAAATGTTCCGGATACCTGCCAGCCATTCAGCGCATAACCCAATGCCTTGCTTCTCACTTTTACCGGCAATTGATAAACGTACTGCGCCGTCAAATTGTGGCGAATATCGTAATCGCAATTTCCGTAATCGCGGCGCAAGTCGCCTGGCAGGGGCGAAAGGATGCCGCCCGCCGAAAACTGTAAAAATCCGCCATTCGACACCGTATCGAGACAATGACTCCAGGTGTAGTTCACCTGCCCTTCCAGACCGTGCGCCAATCGCTTCTTCGCCGTCAGCTGAAGGCCGTTGTAGTTGCCGTTCGCCCCTGTGGAAAGCTGCGTCACAGCGCCAAAACGCGGGTCGATGGGCCGGCCGTATGGAAACGGTGCGAAACATCCCGCGCACACCGTCTGGTAGCCGTTCACCTGCGTCAGGTAGGGCTGATTTACCGTGCGCGTGCCAACGTATTGCGCCTCCACGCTTGTGTTGCTTCCGAGCTGCTCTTCGACTCCTGCGCTCCACTCCATGAAATACGGCGCATGGAGCTCGCCAGTTGGAACCGCGGTCATCTCAACTGGAGGCAGACACGTCGCGCTGTTCGCGAGTCGAGAAGCGCAGGAAAGCGCGCTCTGCGCAAAGCCCGTGTTGAACCGCTCATTCGCCGCCATCGTTGCATCCACTGCGCTTCCGGGCGTCCCCGGCGCAATTTCCGTCCCTCCCACCGTACCGAGCATTCCGCCCTGAAACGTCCTCACATACGGTGGATTCGCGCCAATCAAGTCCGCCACGCTTCCCGGCAATAGATCGCTGAAAATTCCGAATCCCGTTCTCAGAACTGTTTTCGGCGCAAGCTGCCACGCCACCCCCGTACGTGGCTGCAAAATCGCCAGTGGCGTCGACACAAACAGATGCGTGAGATTTGTCTGGATCACCTCATCGAGCGGCTGATTCACATCGTGCGAAATCGAATCGAACGCGCTTGGGAGCCGCGCAACCTGATTTTTCGGGTTCAGCGGATTCGAATTGAACGTGCTTCGCAGTCCGAACGCCCACGTGATCTTCGTCGTCACCTTCCATGTATCCTGCGCGTAAAAATCCATGTTCAGAAAATTGAACGGTTCATGCGGTGAAACTGGAAACGCCTCCGTTACCGTTGACGCCACGCCGTAAATAAACTGCGGCAGGGTTGTGTATGTGACAGTCGGTACTGTGCCTTCGTCAAAATCGAAATCGTTCAGCCGGAAAATTCGCGTGTTCGTGCCGAATCGCAATTCATGCGCGCCGTGGCTCCAGGCAAGATTGTCGTTTATAAAGAAACGTGTCGCGCGGCGTCCCTGCACCCAGGTGTTGTCCAGCCCGCCGATGGTCGTAAAAGGCGCATTGGCTCCGATTCCCTGGAGCACAATCGGAAACGCGGCCAGAGTCTGTTGCAGATCACTTGGAGCGAATAAGCTCGCATACCACGAAAACGCCGGATTGAAGTAATTCACCACGTTTTGCGAAAAAATGTGCGTGTGCCCCGCCGCGAACGAATAAAGCGGCTGCGGTGAAATTGCGTCAAACAGCGGATTGATCGAATCGGTATAGGCGGCTTGCAGTCCGTTGTCGGTTTGGAAACGAAACCACGCTGTGTCCGTCGCGTCGATATTCCAGTCCGCGCGCGCGGTCTGTACCTGCTCATGATCGTCGCTCGAATGCGAGGTGCCGCGTCGATTGGCGCAACCGTTTCCGTCGTTCGGTATTGCGGGTATCCCGCCGCCGGTGTCAAAAGGGCAGCCCAGAACGCGCAGCGGCGACCCAGTTGTCTCCCCGTACAGTGAAAACATTTTCTGATAGAACGGCACTTCTTCCGGCGATGGCGAGTAGACCGATCCGTTTACCGAATCCGTGCCGCCCAGCGGAAGCTGCCGCAGCACGTATTGTTGGAAGGCCGCGCTCGGAACGGTAATCGTATCGAAAATCGGTAGCGCGATTCTGACCCACTCGCTATCGAAAAAGAAAAAGAGCTTGTCCCTGACGATCGGGCCGCCCAAGCTGCCGCCGAAATGGTTCAAAGTTGAGCGCGGCTTTTGGCTTTCCGATGTGGCATGGATGAAATAGTCCGCCGCGTTCAAAATCGATCCATTCCAAATCTCGTAAAAATTGCCGTGAAACTCGTTGCTGCCCGACTTCGTGACGTAATTGACCTGCGATGCCCCATATCGTCCTTGATCGACCGAATAGGAAAGCGTATTCACTGTGATTTCGGCGATCGAATTCAAGCCGAGAACCAGATTTGTCGAAAGCCCGCTATTCAAGTTCGTAAGCGGATCGTTCGTCTCAAGCCCGTCTACGATGTATCCGTTGGATAGCGCCGGAAGCCCGTTGAACTCCACGTTGCCGTAACCGTTCGCGCTGCCGACAAAATCGTTTCCGCTGCCCGCCGTATTAATTAAAGCGCCAGGCGCAAATTGCAAGGGATAGGTTTCATCACCGCCCGGATTTGGAAGGTTTTCGATCGCAGGAGCGCTTAGCGTCGTCGATGTGTTGGCGTTCGCGGGATTCAGAATTGGTGCGTTCCCACTAACTTCAATCGTCTGCTTTGCCTGCTCGACGCGCAGCGTGAATGCAACCATCTGTTTCTGTCCGAGGCTTGCAGGCACATTTTCGATTTTCTGAGGCTCAAACCCGGCAGCTTCGGCCTGCACCG
>JASHRM010000037.1 GCA_030037315.1 Candidatus Acidiferrales bacterium | reverse complement strand
CGTTGCTATCTGCGCCGTAGCGAGCCTGCGCCTTCCCGCGCACCCCGAGGACAATCACTTTGGCAAGGTCAACTTCCCAAATTCGTGCGCGCCGCAAGTCCAGACTCCCCTGGAGAAGGGTGTTGCGCTGTTGCATTCATTCCAGTATCAGGAATCCGAGCAGATTTTTTCGGAT
The DNA here is from genome assembly GCA_030037315.1 of Candidatus Acidiferrales bacterium. Classification (GTDB taxonomy): domain Bacteria; phylum Acidobacteriota; class Terriglobia; order Acidiferrales; family UBA7541; genus Palsa-295. The sequence continues at coordinate 5,639 of JASHRM010000037.1, read as the reverse complement.
GTCCTGAAATCCGACCCTCGCTGCGCGATCGCCTATTGGGGCAAAGCGATGTCTCTCGACCATCAACTTTGGGAGTTCCCCGGCCCAGCCGATATGGCCAGAGGCCGCACGGACGTGGCCGAAGCGCAAAAGCTTGGCGCGCATTCGGAACTCGAGCGCGACTACGTCGCCGCCATGGCTGCCTTCTATCAGGACGATCCCAAGTTGAGCAACAAAGTTCGCGTGCAGGCGTATTCCTCAGCAATGGAAAAACTCTATCGCGATAATCCCCAGAGTGGCGAAGGCGCCGAGTTCTATGCTTTGTCATTGGTCTCGCTCGCGCAATATGGCGTGGACGATCTCGCCAATCGCAAGAAAGCAATTGCTATTTTGAATCCGCTTTTCGCGCGGCAGCCGGATAACCCCGGCGTCGCACATTATCTGATTCATGCCAGCGATACGCCGGAGCTTGCGTCGCAGGGTTTGCCGGCGGCCCGCGTCTACGCGAAGATTGCTCCGGATTCATCGCACGCCATCCATATGCCGTCGCACATTTTCCGGCGCCTGGGCCTCTGGCAGGACGTTATCACTTCAAATATCGCGGCCGAAGCTGCTGCCGCTGAAGCAACCAAAGCCCTTCGAGGCGATGCCGGCTACCAAACGCACGCGATGGGCTTTCGCGACTACGCGTATCTGCAGATCGGGCAGGAAGCAAACGCCCGCCGCGTAGTGGCGGAAGTTGACAAAGTCCCCGGAATAAAACCGGAAGAAATGGCCGACAAGAAAGCGGAGCTTGCCGCGCAAAACGCCATCGAGCTGCATCGCTGGAAAGAGGCTGCCGCTCTCCCGATTCCGAAAGAGCGCTTCACCTGGCAAGACACAACCTATTGGGCTCGCACCGTTGGCGCGGCTCGCAGCGGAGACGTCGCGGCCGCGAAAGCAGACATGCAGAAGCTGGTAGAAATCATCGACGCGAGCAACAAGAAGAGCAGACTGTGCGGCTATGATGTCGAGGCCGGTGAAAGCGTGGAGCAGCGGGAAGCAGAAGGGTGGCTCGATTTCGTGGAGGGCAAAACGGATGATGCCGTGAACCAGCTTCGAACGGCGGCGGAAAAAGAGGAAGCGGAAGATTCCGATCCCTTTTCCGTGCCGGCTCGCGAAATGCTCGCGGACCTGCTCCTTGAACTCAACCGCTCATCTCAAGCCTTCACGGAATACGAAGTTGTTCTGAGGAATTTTCCCAATCGCTTTGACGCCATCTACGGCGCCGCTCGTTCCGCTGAGGCGTCCTCAAAACCTGACGCGTCTCGGAAATACTATTCGAGGCTGGTTTCCATCTCCGCGCCCGGAGCCGATCGGCCCGAGTTACGCGAAGCCCGCAAGTATGTGGCGGTTTCCGGCAATTGACGCATGATGATTCGGGAGAAGCTGTGATGCGCAAAGCCACAACGCTTGTCATGCTGCTCTTCTCGTTTTCGGTCTTTGCGAGCTTCCCAGTTTGGGGACAGCAAAAACCGCCTAATTCGCCGTTGCTCGACCATCTTTCCGGGAAATGGACGCTGCGAGGCACAGTCGCGGGCCAGCAAACTATCGATGCGGATTGGGTTTTGGACCATCACGATCTCCGAATCCACGAAATCTCGCGCGAGAAAGACTCGAACGGTAAGCCCAAGTAGGAGGCCGCCATGTACATCGGCTGGAATCCCCAGCCGAAGCAATACGCTGCAGTTTGGCTGGACGTCTACGGCGGCCTTGCCTCTGAATCCATTGGTGTCGCCAATGCCGAAAACGACCATCTGCCCTTCATCTTCAAGGATGGACAAGCTAGAGTGACTGTCACCAACGATTTCATCTACGACGCTAAAACTGGCAGTCGGGAATGGCGCATCGATAATGTCGAGAAGGGCGTGGCCACGCCATTTGCCCGCGTAAAACTCGCCCGAAACTGAGCCGAATCGCCCGCGCAAGACTTCGCACAAGCCTCAAAACCGCGCTTTACACGCATCTCATCGCATGCTAGGTTGTATTCCCGTAACCGCCGATCCGCAGGCGCCAGGCGGCAGGGCCATAGCTATCGTCCCTCTGCACGTTTTTGTCTGGATAAACCTCCAATCTAAACGTAAGCCTTGGTTTCTCATGCCGTTACCGCGTGAGGAACAGACCGTGCGAGGGCCGGGTGCTTAAACTTCGTAAAGTCGAGCTTTTCGGTTTCAAGTCGTTCTGCGAGAAGACGCCGATCACCTTTAGCGGCAGCGGCATTACTTGCATCGTGGGCCCCAACGGCTGCGGCAAGTCCAACGTAGTCGACGCGATTTCCTGGGTCCTGGGCGAACAGAGTCACAAAATGCTGCGCGCCGAGCGCATGTCCGACTGCATCTTCAACGGCACGGCCAAGCGGCCTCCCATGGGTATTTCCGAAGTGACGCTGACCCTCGTCGATCCTGAACTGTCCGACGCAGTTGCCAAGGTGATCGAGGGCGACGCCGAACCTCAAGCCGAAGTTTCGAAGGATTCGTCGGCCGCGATCGCAACAGCCACGAATGTCGTGGAAATGGGTTCCGATGCCCAAAGGGTAGAAACCGGCGTGCCTGAAGAAGCTGCGGAAAAACCCAGATCGTGGAAGAAACGCGCTGCCGAGAAACCCGCGATCACCCTGCGCCCGGGTGAAGTCGTTATTGGCCGGCGCCTGTATCGCTCGGGCCAGAGCGAATATCTCATCAATGGACGCACGGCTCGCTTGCGCGACGTTCAGGAAATTTTTATGGGGATCGGCCTTGGCCCAGACAGCTACGCCATCATCGAACAGGGGCGCATCGGGCAAATTCTCAACTCAAAGCCGATGGATCGGCGCGCGATCATCGAAGAAGCCGCCGGTATTACGATGTACAAGACCAAGCGGCGCCTGGCCGAAACCAAGCTCGAAGCCGCAAAGATAAATCTCTCGCGCGTCAACGACATTCTTGTCGAAGTGGAAAAGCAGCTCACTTCGCTGAAGCGTCAAGCCTCCAAGGCGCGGCGTTATGCCGAGCTTCGTGAACAGATGCGCGGGATGCTGCGCGTCGTGCTGGCCAGCAAGGCGCAGCATCTCGACATCGAAGCTGCCCGCTTGGAAAACCTGCTGCGCGAAATGGAAGCGGCGGAAGAGCGCGAGTCGCGCTCGGTCCACGAACTCGAAAGCGAGCAGGAGCGCCTTGCCGCGCGCACGTATGAGCTGGACGCGGAGTTGCGTCAGGCGCAAAACCTTCTGAATCAAACCGCGCTCGATTTGGACCGCGCCGAAAACCGCATCCTCTTCAACCGCGAACAGATTGGCCAGCTGGACGCGCGAACAACGCGCCTTGCCGCGGACATTACCGACGCTACGAATCAAACGGCGGAACTTCAGACACGAATCGACGCTCAACGCAAATCCGTGGCAGCCCTGCGAACTCAGACGGCCGAAGTAGAGGCGAGCCTGCGCACATCCACCGAACTCGTTTCGACCAGCACCGCGGATCAGGCTCGACTCGAAAACCGAATTGCTGAACTTCGCGCGCTTGCAAGCCAGCTTGTGGAGCAATCGGCGCGCGGCGAAGCAGAATCGCAGCAAGCCGAAGAGGCCGCATCGCGCCATACGGCTGCTGTGGAGCAGCGGACCTCCGCGATGCGCGCCATCGAGCAGGAATGCGCTTCGTTGGATTCGCGGCTCGGTGAAGCCACAACTGCATTCGAGCGCGCTGAATATGATGCGCAAACGGTCGGCGCCGAGGCTCGCAAGACTCAGGCTCAACTCACCGGTGTGCGGCAAACTCAGCAGGAAATCAGCCAGCGGCTTGAGAATTCGCGCCGTCAACTTTCCGCAGCGCGCGCGCGGCAAGCCTCGATCGAGCAAATCCTCAGTGAGCGCGCTTATACGGCAGACGCCGTACAGAAATTGTTCAACGCGAGCGACGCGGCAACCCGGGGTTTTCGCGCGGTCGGTTTGCTCGCCGATTATGCCGAAGTGCAGGAGCAATACGAAGCCGCGATCGAACAATTCCTGCGCGACGAACTGGAATACGTTGTCGTTGAATCCTTCGATCAAGCCCGCACGGGTGTTGCGCTGCTACGCGACGAAATGGGCGGGCGCGCGACGTTTTTCGTCGATTCGCTGGGCCGCCTAGATGTCGAGAAGCCTGACGTTGAGGCGAGCGCCTCGATGCCGGGCAATTTTGTCGCGCGGCTCGATCGCCTGGTCGAATTTCGCGAACCGCTTGACGTCACGACAAAGTACTTCCTGAAAAAGCTTCGTACCGCCTACATCGTGGAATCCGCGGAAGTTGGCGAGCGCATGGCTCGCGACAATCCGCACAGCTACTTCCTCACTTCGGATGGCACGTGCTATCACGGGCGCACCGTTTCCGGCGGACGAAAAGGCGATGCGGGACCGCTCGCCTTGAAGCGCGAGTTGCGTAAACACGAAACAGAAGCGGCCAATCTCGATCGCGTCGTGGAAGAACAACAAGCTCAACTGCGACGACTCGAGGAAGAAATCGCGGCAAGCGAGGCGCGTTTGTCTTCGATTTCCGCTCAACACATTGAATCCGAAAAGGCGCTGGTTGCAGCAACTCACCAGCGGGAGCAAGCCCAGCGCGAATTCGCTCGCGCCAATCAGCAGCTGACGGCGGAACGCAGCGAAATCGCGCGCCTGAATGCTGAAGCCGAATCGGCTCGCGAGCGCGCTGAACGCGCTCGCATGGACCACGCCCAGGCAATTCGCGTCCGGGAGGCTGCGGAAGCGGAATCTCTGGAAGTGAACGGCCAGCTTGCAGCGCTGCGGCGCGATTTCCAGACGCTACAGGAAAATGTGATCGCGCGCCGCGAGGAACTGGCCGCGATGGCGGAGCGCCTGGCAAGCGCCGAATCCGCCGAACAGCGGCTGGCAATGGAAATGTCGCAGGCTGGTGAACGCACAGATTTGCTTCGCCAGCAACATGAGGCTCTCGCGAAAGAAAAGGCTGAGATCGAGTCGTCCTCCAGCCAGCTTTCGCAGCAGGTCGAAGACCTGAGCCGCGAAAAAATGCGCCTTACCGAACTCAGAACGAATTTCGAAACGGAATGGAACACTGCCCGTTCCCGCACGGGACAGATCGACGAGACGCTTCGCGGGCAGCGCCAGTCGCTCGAAGAATTGCGCGCGCATCGCAGCCAGCACCAGATCGAAAAGGCGCGCAACGACGCGGATCGCGATTATTTGCGCCAGACCTGCGTCGGCGAACTGAATTCTCAGCCGGAAGAGCTGATCGCCGCCCAAGAATCACAATTGCTCGTAGGCGAGGAGCTGATCGCCGCGGAAGCCGATTACAGCGAGATGAAGGCGCGCGTCGAGTCGATGGGCCCCGTGAATATGATGGCCCTCGAGGAATTTCAGGAATGCGAGCAGCGCGAGGGTTTTCTGCGCCGCGAACGCGACGACCTCGTGCAGTCGATCGAAAACACGCAGCTCACCATCACCGAGCTCGACGAAGTCTCCCGCAAGAAATTCGAGGATGCCTTCACCTTCATCAACACGCAATTCGCCATCGCCTTTCAGACTCTCTTCGGCGGCGGCCACGGCGAAATGCGCTTGAGCGAGCCGGATAGCTCCGGCGATTGCGGCATCGACATCGTCGCCCAGCCGCCCGGGAAGCGCCTGCAAAATA
>JASHRM010000036.1 GCA_030037315.1 Candidatus Acidiferrales bacterium | reverse complement strand
GCGCATCTGGCGCCAATAGGAGTGGTCACCGACGACGGGAATGGTGGCAAGAAAACCGGAAATCAACCAGAGAACGATGAGCCCTAGTAGCACCTTGCCCAGACAGCGCAATGAGCGCGGCTTATATTTTGGTTTTGATTCGGATCGCTCGCTGACAGCTTCTTCGGTTTGCGCCATTTGTGGTGAGGTTCAAACTGCCGATTGCTTCGCGGAGTTGCGCCAGCAGAAACCAAACCCTAAGATTAGATGCAGTGAAGGATTTTAAGCCACATCCAGCGCTGAAAAATGGGCACCTGATGACAATCGTCGGCGCGTTTCTGCGCCGGCGATTTCCGAATTTGCCGCCAACAGTGCCAAGATTCTTCCAAGTCGATCACGACACACAGATGCGCGGGGACTGCCACTGGCAGAGTAATCCCGCGAAGCACCCAACGCTTGTGATCGTTCACGGTTTGGAGGGCTCAAGCGATTCGGGGTACATGCTGGGAACGGCGGAGAAGGCGTACATTGCGGGACTCAATGTCGTGCGGCTCAATCAGCGGAATTGCGGCGGGACAGAAAAGCTCACGCCGACACTTTATCATTCGGGCCGCAGCGCGGATGTTCGCGCAGTGGTCGAGGAGCTGATCGAGCGCGACCAACTGCCAGAAATTTTCGTAGCCGGCTATTCGATGGGCGGGAACCTGGTCCTGAAAATGGCGGGCGAGTTTGGAGACGCAGCTCCAAGACAACTGCGGGGGATTGTGGCCGTGGCGCCAGCGCTCGATTTGGCTGCGTGCTGCGCGGCGCTGAACGAAACGCAAAATTTTATTTATAACCGGCACTTCGTTAGGGAACTGAAACGCAGGATGCTGCGCAAAGCAGAGCTGTTTCCGCAAATATACGCGGAGAACGGGATGGCGTTGAATCTAGCGCGCGTGCACAGCGTGCGCGATTTTGACGAGCTGATTACCGCGCCGTTTTGCGGTTTCAAGGGCGCGGACGACTATTACGCGCGCTCAAGCGCGATGCACGCGCTGAAGAAAATCCGCGTGCCGACGCTGATCCTGACGGCTCAGGACGATCCGGTGGTTCCGTACAGAACTTTCGACCGGGCCGAGTTGCGCGAGAATCCGAACATCGAGCTGATTGCTCCGCAGTATGGCGGGCACGGCGGTTTCGTCTCGCGGGTGGGTGGCGCAGAACGATTCTGGGCCGAAGCGAGAATTGTGGAGTTTTGTGTCGAGCAATCCGCGACGAAAGATCAAAGTCGAAAGAGAGATTCTTCGACTGCGTGACCAGACGTCTCTTCGGGACGCGCAAGACCAGTCCGGTCGCTTCGCCCAGAATGACGGAGCCTACATATCGCGCGAGCGCCAGGCAGCTTCGATCTGCTCGAGTGTTTTTCCTTTGGTTTCGGGAACGAGGCGCAGGACGAAAATCCAGCAGATCACGCCGACAAAAGCGTAGAGCCAGAACGTTAAGGGCCGGCCGAGAAGGCGCAGCAGGCTCAGAAACGTGAGTGCGACGAGAAGATTCGCGCCCCAATTGGCCATTGTGGCGAGACCCATTGCGCGGCTGCGAATTTTGAGCGGATAAATTTCGGCGATCATCAGCCAGAAAATCGGCCCGAGGCTTATGGCGAAGCAGGCGACGTAGGCCATCACACAGATCACGGAAACCCAAGCGAGCGCCGGCGTGGGATTTTCTTTCATAAAACCGATACCGAGCAGTCCGAGGCTGACGATCATTCCCAAGAGTCCGTAAAGCAGCAGCGGGCGGCGCCCAAGCCGGTCGAGCAATTCGAGAGCGACAACGGTGAGAATCACGTTGACTAAACCGACGCCGGCCGTGGCCAGGATCGCCGCAGAATGCGATTGCAATCCCGCGAGCTGAAAGATTGTGGGCGCGTAGTAGATGACCGTGTTAATCCCGGTGAACTGCTGGAAGATCGCGAGGCCGATCCCGATGATCAGCGCGGGACGAAGATTGGAGCTGAAGAGCTCATGCCAGCCGCCTTCCTGCTGCGTGAGGCTCGATTCGATGTCCGAGATTTCGGGCTCGATTTCTTCGGGGCGGCGAATCCTGGAAAGCACCTGGCGCGCGCGGTCTCGCAGGTTCTGGCGCACGAACCAGCGCGGGCTTTCCGGAACGAAGAGAAGCCCGACCAGCAATATCAGAGCAGGAATCGCGGCCAAACCGAACATCAAGCGCCAGCCACGAGATCCTGAAAGCGCGTAATCCGCGAGATAGGAAACGAGAATCCCGATGGTAATCATCAGCTGATTCAGCGAGACGAGCTTGCCGCGGACATCCGCCGGCGAAATTTCGGAAATGTAGAGAGGCGCGGTAAACGAAGCGATGCCGATCGCGATGCCGACGACGATGCGGCCAATGCCGAGCCATGTGGTGTCCGGAGCGAGCGCGGTGCCGATCGCGCCGAGCGTGAACAGGAAGGCGACCTGAATCAGCACGCTGCGACGCCCGAAACGGTCGGCGAGGCGCCCGCCAATCGCGGCGCCGATCATCGCGCCCAGCAATACGGCGCTAACGACGATTTCCTCCTGGCGGTCGCTGAGAGAAAAGTCTTCGCGCACGAAAAGCACGGCCCCGGAAATCACTCCGGTGTCGTACCCGAACAGCAGTCCGGCCAGCGCGGAGATGCCGGATATCTTGACCACAAAACCGCCGGCGCTTTTCTGAGCAGCCGCCAGATTGGCGGAGGACATGCGCGAGCCTCCTCTTGAACACCAGGAGTGGCGTTGGACCAAACCCGTAGTCTAGATTAACGCGAAAGCGCGCAGGTTACATGAAAACCGCGATGAACCCGATGAGAGGGAGGATCTTACTGGAGCCGCTTGACGGCTTCGATGGCGAGTTCGTGCAAACCTCCGCCGCCCTCAGCAACGTATTCGATAATTTGCTTGCGCATACGCGGTTCCCAAAACGACTTCAGGTGGTCGGTGACACCGGCGACGGCTTCATCGTGCGGGTAACTGGCGAAAAACAAAGCGATCTGATTCGCCATGTGAACCATGTTCTCTTCTTCCATGCTTCGCGGGTCGCCTAAGCTTAGTCGCCTGTACGGTCGCCAGCCGGAGATTCCTTCTCAATTCGAGTAGTTAAGCGGCGAGTCTCGAGGTAATGCTCCTGCCATTCGGACATGTGTCGTGCGAGCTGCACTTGAACTGCAGTCACTTTGTATTCCGGGCAACTCGTGGCCCAGTCGGAATACTCCGTGGTCACCACGTTTGCTCCGGTCATCGCATGGTGGAACGTGGTGTAGACGACGCCGGGCTGCATGCGCTCGGAAATTTTAGCCGGCAGCGTGATGTCTCCCGCGCGGCTGGCAAGCGAGACGAGATCACCGTCGTTAATACCACGATCTTCAGCGTCGGACGGATGAATTTCGAGGACGTCCATATCGTGCC
>JASHRM010000035.1 GCA_030037315.1 Candidatus Acidiferrales bacterium | reverse complement strand
TCGCGCGATCCTGCGCCGCCTATTTCTGAGCTCAACGAATTCGGCGGCAGACCGCTGGAAGCGTGCATACACGGCTCGCTGAATGGCTGGACAACCGGCCACCCGCAAAATCACGTCCGCACGCTAGCGCTGCTACTTCAGGCGGGCTCTTCCTTGGATCCCACGATACTTCCTACTGGAAACGATGAACTTGATGCCGTGATGCGTGCGTGGCTAAAAGCCAACGGAGATGTTCCCCGTTCGAGTCAATGACGAGCGCCAGCAACCCGGCGCGAATTACTTCGCGGGAAAGATCTTGCGCACGATCATCGTGAGCGGGTCGTAGAACTGATCGACCACGCGTTCTTTCAGAGGGATGATGGCGTTATCGGTGATGTGGATATCTTCGGGACAGACTTCCGTGCAGCACTTCGTGATGTTGCAGTAGCCGATGCCGAGCTGCTCGCGCAGCAGCGGAATACGGTTGCGGCTATCCAGCGGATGCATTTCCAGCGCAGCTGTACGGACGAAGAAGCGCGGGCCGCCGAAATCCTGCTTCTTATCGTGATCGCGCAACACGTGGCACACGTTCTGGCAAAGGAAACACTCGATGCACTTCCGAAATTCCTGGCCGCGGTCCACGTCGCGCTGATACATCTTCCATTCAGCGTTCGGCTTCGGCTTGAATGCCGGAATCTTTTTGTTCACTTCGTAGTTCCAGGAAACGTCCGTGACCAAATCCTTGATTACCGGAAATGTCTTGATTGGGAAAACTGTGATCGGTTGATCCGGCGGCAGCGAATCCATACGCGTCTTGCACATGAGTTTCGGACGGCCGTTCACTTCGGCCGAGCATGACCCGCACTTTGCCGCTTTGCAATTCCAGCGCACGGCCAGATCGGGCGACTGATTTGCTTGAATCGAATGGATCGCGTCGAGTACGACCATGCCGGGCGTGAGCGGCACTTCATAATCCACCGCTTTGCCGGTTTCAGCGTCGCCTCGGAATACGCGCAAAGTCGCAGTTGCGTCTGCCATTCGAGTCTTCCTTCCTACTTGCTCTCCGCCAGGATCTCCTGAAGTTCTGCAGGCATTGCTCCCCGCGGGACCTCGGTAAGTGTCATCGCACTGCCCTTTTTCGCGATGATCAGATTCTTTTTGCCCCAGGCGTCCTCGGTTTTCGGGAAGTCGATGCGGCTGTGCGCGCCACGGCTTTCAGTTCGCGCGAGCGCGGCGTGAGCGCATGCCTCCGAAACGGTGAGCATCGATTGCAGATCGCGCGTCAGGTGCCAGCCGGTGTTGTAGACGTGGGAGCCGGATGCGCTTGCGTTGGCTGCACGCGCTTTCAACTTTTCGAGTTCCACGATCGCTTTGCGCAGGTCTTCATCGTTGCGGAAAATGCCCACGAGACTCTGCATTACGTCCTGCAAATTTTCGTGGATCTTGTACGGATTTTCGCCGCCCGCGCGAGTGAAGGGTGCGAGCAGATCGCGTTCCGCAGCTTCGATCTGAGCATTGTCGATGGCTGTAGCCGGACACTTGCCGGCCTGCTGCGCGGCAGCTAGTCCTGCGCGGCGGCCGAAAACGAGCAGATCCGAGAGCGAATTGCCGCCGAGCCGGTTCGCGCCGTGCATTCCGCCGGCTGCTTCGCCTGCGGCGAAAAGTCCGGGAACTGTGGATTGACCAGTTTCCGCATCCACACGAATGCCACCCATCACGTAATGGCACGTGGGCCCAACTTCCATCGGGCCTTTGGTGATGTCCACATCGGCAAGCTCTTTGAATTGGTGGTACATGCTCGGCAGCTTGCGTTTCACGTATTCGGCGGGCTTGTGCGAAATGTTGAGGTACGCGCCGCCGTGCTCGCTTCCCCGCCCTTCGCGAACCTCGGTGTAAATCGAGCGGGCGACGATATCGCGCGTGGAAAGTTCAAGGCGCTTCGGGTCGTATTTTTCCATGAAGCGCTCGCCATTTTTGTTGCGAAGGATGCCGCCCTCGCCGCGGACCGCTTCGGTGACCAGAATTCCGCGAACGCCCGGCGGCCAAACCATCCCCGTTGGGTGAAATTGCACGAACTCCATGTCGAGCAGTTCAGCCCCGGCCTCGTAAGCGAGCGCCATTCCGTCGCCAGTGCACTCCCAAGAATTGGAAGTAATTTTCCAGGATTTGCCGATTCCGCCGGTGGCGATCACGATCGACTTCGCCTTAAAGACGACCAAATTCCCCGAGTTTCGCCAGTAACCGAACGCACCGCACACGCGGTCGCCGTCTTTCAGCAGGCGCGTGATGGTGCACTCCATGTAAACGTCGAAGCCCAAATCGACGCCGCGATCTTGCAGCGTGCGAATCATTTCGAGGCCGGTACGGTCACCTACGTGGCACAGGCGTTTGAAGGTGTGGCCGCCGAAGGCACGCTGCAAGATATCGCCCGTATCGGTGCGATCGAAAAGCGCGCCCCACTGCTCAAGTTCGCGAACGCGATCGGGCGCTTCCTGCGCGTGGAGCTGCGCCATGCGCCAGTTGTTTAGATACTTTCCGCCCGACATCGTGTCGCGAAAATGCGTGCGCCAGTTGTCGGCTTTGTCGACGTTCGCCATTGCGGCGGCAAGTCCGCCTTCGGCCATTACGGTATGCGCTTTGCCGAGAAGCGATTTGCAAACGACGCCAACGCGCGCGCCTTGCGCAAGCGCTTCGATCGCCGCCCGCAATCCTGCGCCGCCTGCGCCAATGATCAAAACGTCGTGTTCGTGAGTTTCGTATTTGGTGGCGGGACTCACAGCAGTCGAATGTCCCTTATGGCGCCCGAAGCGACGAGCCGGATGTAGAGATCGGTGAGCCCGACGGAAATCATGCTGACCCAGGCCCAGAACATGTGGTGCTCGTTCAAAATGGTCACACCGCGCCAGGCAGCGTGGCGCGGCTTCCCGAAGGTAGTGCACGAAAAGCAATCGAGCTTGCCACCGACTAAATGCCGCAGCGAATGGCAGGACAAGCTGTAGGTGGTTAAAAGAATTACGTCAACCAGCATGACAATCGTTCCAACGCCGATGCCGAAATGGCCGTTGAAGTTAAATGCGACGACCGTGTCGTACCACAGGAACGCCAGAATGATCGTGACGACGTAGAAGAAATAGCGATGGACGTTCTGGAGAATCAGCGGGAATTTCCGCTCGCCGCTGTAACCCCGGTGTCCTTCGCTCACGGCGCACCCCAGCGGATGTGCGAACGCCGCACGGTAATACGCCTTGCGATAGTAATAGCACGTGATCCGAAAGCCGCCTGGGCCGCCGAGAATCAAAAACGCCGGAGAAAACGGCCACCAGTGATGATGCGGGTCGATGAGCGGTGAATAAAAAGGCGAGAGATACGGCGCGACCCAGAAGTAGTTGTTTTCGATGGCGCGCCAGGTCGCGTAAGCGAGAAATCCGCCGAAGACGATGATAAACGGCAGGTTTTCAATCCACCAAGCGTCCCGACGTTGCGTACTGCCAAAGCGAGTCAGTCCCTTGAGAGTCGAGGAATCGGCCACCCTGTTCCTTCCGTGAGATCAACAACAGAATATTCCCAGACATTTATTTTTGCAAACTGGAAATGCACTCGCGAGGTTTTGCGTGCAAACCAAATCAATCCCGATGCACGGTATCCGGAGAGAATGCGGGCAAACACACGGAAATATATTCCGCGCCGTCGGGAGTGGAGTATTGAATCCATTCTCCGCGGTGAGCGATCACTGCTTGCCCCGCCGAGACATCGAGCGTGCCTGTTTTGTGCGCTACCCGAAGACAGCCACTGAGCACCAGGGTGTACTCGTCAAATTCCGGAGTCTGTCCCGGCTCAATCCAACCCGCGGGACTCTTCATGTGGGCGACGCTTACTTTGGGCGTTTTCGAGTTCACGCGGCCGACATATTCCTCGATGATTTTTGGCTTTGCGCCCGCAGCTTCGATGCGAGTGGATTGTCCGATCAGGGTCGGCATGGGTCCTCTTTTTGATTTTGGATTTCTGGGAGACTCGTTTTGCTCAGACAAGCATCCGGCCGCCATCAACAACAAGTACCTGCCCCGTCACGAAGGCAGCCGTGGCCAAGTAGGCGGCGGCACTCGCAATGTCGTCGCCGGTGCCGGTGCGATGCAGCGGTGCGCGGTGAATATACTCTTCGTCAGGAGCTTCGCCCGGAAACTGGATCGTTCCCGGAGCGATGCTGTTCACCAAAATCTCGGGAGCAAGGGCTCGCGCCATGCAGCGAGTCAGCATCACCGATCCAGCCTTCGACACGCAGTAATGCGTATAACCGGGCCACGCGAGAAATCCTCCAAGCGAAGAAAGGTTGATGATGCGGCCGCGCCCCTGCCGCTTCATGATCGGCGCGGCGATCTGAGAGCAGAGAAACTGTGATTTCAGGTTCGCGTCCATGATTTGATTCCACTGCTCGTCCGTGATTTCCGTGAACTTCACTGGGAAAAACATGCCGGCGTTGTTGACCAGGATGTCCAAGCGGCCAAGCTGGCGCTCCACTTCGGAAATCAATCGCTGAACGTCGGCTCGTTTGGAGACGTCCGCCTGGAGTGCAAGAGCCTTGCCGCCGCCCTGGGAAACTTCGGCAACGAGCGCCTCCGCGTCGCTTTTCGATTTCAGGTAACTGACGACAATTGTCGCGCCATCCGCGGCAAACCGAAGGGCGATGCTGCGCCCGATTCGCTTTGCGCCTCCCGTGATCAGAGCGACTTGTCCTTCCAGAGGTTTCCCAGCCATTGCACGGCTCCCAAAATGCAGATCGACACATTAGCATTTTGGGGCACACCGACGCACGGCATCCCCATTGTCCGTGAGCGATGGGCATAAGATGGCCGCGTCGGGGGACGGCCCGAAACCGTCCCCGATTTGCGGCTGCAAATCACGAATCGTTGGTGGGCGATTCGACGATCGTGCTGGAATCTGCGTCGTAGAGGAAATAGTCTCCGTCGCAGCCGGCATTCAGATCGTTCACGATTTTCCTTGCGTTATCGGCGCCTCGAACGAATCCGATTCGAGCTATCCCGCCTGCGTTCACTTTGAATACGTCGAAGCGGCCCGCGTCACCTGCGTTCTCATACAAGGGCTGCACGGCGTTGTTCTGAGAATCCGATTTCTGTAATTCGTCAAGCCATTCGACGATGGTTGCGATCTCTAACGGGTCCTGCGATTGCAGAATCAGGTCCTGAAGGAAATGCTCCATCGCTTTCCGATTCGGAATGTCGGTCAGTGCCATGTTTTCCCAACCTTTCAGTGCGCGATTCTTTGATCACGCGGAACGCCCGTGGAAGTCCGTACTTCGTGGGCTCGTCAAATGGATTCCAACCGGCTTAACGCCAGCTGAGGAGAATCAAAACGAGGTTCGGAGACTGACGCTGAAAACTATGTTCGGAGGATACAGAGCGAATTTAGATAATCGCGGGATGATGGCGGTGGATTGTGGGACTCGAAACGAGCAACGGACTTGCTGACGCGCGCCGGTCTTGGCTGCCGGCCCGGCTCGACGCGAGCGATTTGAGTTTCAATGACCGCGTCGAGATTTTCCTGCGAAGTTACGAGAGAAAAATCATTTGAGGTGTCGTCGGTAAGGTTCAGCAGCTCCGGAATCTCCAGCGCAAGCAGGCTGCAGAACAACATGCCGACAATAATCGCGAGAATTGTCTTTGCGCGCATAAACGATCCTGAAAACCACACAACCCTACATCAATGGTTGCGACGACTCAATCCCTTTGACACTTGATCTTTGGATTGAGTTGCATCGATTTTGTGATGATTCTTGATGAGCGTCTGTCGAAATCCTTGATCGTGTAGAATCTTGCCGGCAAAGGTGGCCCGATGAAACTCGACCTGCTCGCGATTGCGCCCCATCCGGACGACGTGGAGCTTACGTGCGGCGGCACGATGATTCGCATGGCGCAAGCCGGGTACAAAACCGGCATTGTCGATTTAACGCGCGGTGAGATGGGTACGCGCGGCAGTCCCGAGACGCGGCTCAAAGAAGCGGCTCATGCCGGAAAAATCATGGGAGTGAAAGTGCGCCGAAACTTAGGCCTACCGGACGCACATCTCGCGGTGACCGATGAAATGAAACGCACGGTCGCAGAAGTAATCCGCGAATTCGAGCCGCATACTGTGATACTTCCCTACTGGGAGGGCCGGCACCCGGACCACTACACGGCTGCTCGTCTCGGCTACGAAGCGTGCTTTGTGGCGGGGTTGAAAAATTACCCCATTAGTGGCGATGCCTACCGGCCGTTCAAGATCATTTACGCTGCCGCGTACGCCGACGTACGACCAACCTTCGCTGTGGACATTACTGACCAATATACAAAGCGACGGCAGGCGATCCTTGCGTACGCGTCTCAATTCCGTCCGCCGCGCGCTGCGCGCGATCGAAAATCAAAGGTTGCTTTGCCACTCGATGAACTGGAAGCGCGAATGAGCGACACAGCGCGACACTACGGCCGAATGATCGGCGTCACGTATGCCGAGGGCTTCGTGGTCAGAGAAGCTATGCGGGCCGATGACGTGGTGCGAATGCCGGTCCGCTCGATGTAGCTATTACCGTGCGCTGCAGGCCATTCAACCCATATAAGGAAGTCATAAATAAATCGAAGGAAATTTGACTCGGCCCCATCCAAAAAAACTATCGGCCCAATGGAAAAATGTGTTCGACGGGAATTCCCATCTTACTTGACGCCGCCGGAGCCCTGCGGTACCTTCGGCGCTCTTAAATACCTCAGTGCACAAAATAGAACGGAGGAAGCATGGACGCCAAAGGTGTTCTGGATTATGCCTCGAAGCATGACGCCAAGATCGTCGATCTTCGTTTCATCGACGTGCCCGGTGTCTGGCAGCACGTCAGTTACCCGATAAAAGAGCTCACAGCCGAATCTTTTAAGGAAGGGTTCGGCATGGATGCTAGTTCGATCCGCGGATGGGCGTCCATTCATGAGTCGGACATGCTCTTGATCCCGGATCCCAGCACCGCCTTCATGGATCCTTTTCGCGAAATTCCCACGCTGGTGATGATCTGCGACGCGCAGGATCCGCCGACTCACAAGCCCTATCACCGCGACGTCCGGAATCTGGCGCACCGCGCCGAAGAATATCTGCAGAAAAGCGGCATCGCTGACCAGGCCTTCTTCGGCGCCGAGGCGGAATTTTTCATTCTCGATAGCGCCCGTTTCGATTCGCGCGAAAACGAGGCTTACTACCACCTGGATTCCAACGAAGGCCGTTGGAACTCCGGCCGCGAAGACAACAATCTAGGTTTTCGTCCGCGTTACAAGGAAGGTTACTTCCCCGTTCCGCCCACCGATCACTATCAGGATATGCGCAGCGAGATGGTTATGAAGCTGCAGGAATCCGGTATCGAAGTCGAGTGCCACCATCATGAGGTGGCAACCGCGGGCCAATGCGAAATCGATTTCAAATTCGATACGCTGATTCATGCCGCAGACAACATGTGCAAGTACAAATACATCCTGCGCAACACGGCGTATCGCCACGGGAAGACCGTCACCTTCATGCCTAAGCCGATCTATTCCGACAACGGCTCGGGAATGCACACCCATCAATCGCTTTGGAAGGGCGGAAAGCCGCTCTTCGCGGGTGACGGATACGCGGGCTTGAGCCAGACGGCTATGTGGTATATCGGCGGTCTGCTGAAGCACGCGCCAGCAGTTCTTGCGTTCGCCGCCCCTTCCACGAATTCCTATAAGCGCCTGGTGCCCGGTTTCGAAGCGCCTGTGAACTTGGCGTACTCGAAACGGAATCGCTCGGCTGCCGTCCGCATCCCCGTGTACTCGGAGAACCCAAAAACAAAGCGGCTTGAGTTCCGCCCGCCCGACCCGTCGTGTAATCCGTACCTCGCGTACTCGGCAATGTTGATGGCCGGGCTCGATGGCATCGAGAATAAAATCGATCCGGGAGGCCCGCTCGACCGCGACATTTTCGAGCTATCGAAGGAAGAGCTTGCGCACGTTCCCTCGGTGCCGGGCTCGCTGGAAGGCTCGCTCAAAGCGCTGGAAAACGATCATGCGTTTCTGACGAAGGGCGGCGTCTTCACCAAGGATTTGATCGACGTCTGGGTCGATTACAAGATGACGAAGGAAGTGAAGCCCGTAAGTATGCGCCCACATCCTTATGAATTTCATCTTTACTACGACATTTAACGATCGGCTGGCCGTTGCCTAGAAGTTTGACGTGCACGAAGGTTTCGCAGGCTGCTTCTTGCACCTAGCGAGGCATTCGGAGCGGGCTTGCCCGTTGTCTCGCTTGTGCTCTATGTTCATCGCCAGATGAACTTCACCGCGGGCTTTACAGCAGGCAGCACGAGCCTGCCCTGAGATCGCTCCACCGAGAAACAGATACACTCCTCCCAAGAATGATGAGAATCGATTCGTAAACCGGCGAGAAAGGTTAGGACGCCGTAAGGAACTTATACTGCGCGGAAGTGAGCGGAACCACGGAGAGCCGCCCCTGGCGAACCAGCGGCGAGTCCGCGAATATTTTGTGAGCTTTTACTTCAGCCAAGGTGACAGGTTTAGCGATCGCATTTCCGGCCTTGATCTTCACCCGGGGATTCTTAGGATTTGAGGCGTCAACGGATACGACGGTCGCCGTGCCAACGGCGATTTTTCGATCGCCTGTTTCGTATATGACCAGTTTCGTTCCGGGAGTCATCCCAGCAAGATTCCTCAGCGCGACGGGGTTCGCGACCCCGTCCCACACGGTGGAGCCATCCTTTTGGAGATCGCCAAAGGAATACTCCGAGGGTTCGGTCTTAAGCAGGAATTCACCGGTCATAGCGAGCGGTCAATCAGACGAAGGTTTCTACTACCAAACGCCCACGCTGAAGCGAAATCCAAGAGCGAGGACTCCAACCAGACAAAGAGTACCAAAAATCGCCAAGAGCTCCCACCCGATCTCGGTCGGATTTAGCTTGGGAATCTGCATCGAGCCTCCTTAAGGCCAGACCAGTATCCGCCAACGTCCGCTCTGCCGCAAGACGCGAAAACATATTTTTGCGGGTTTTCCGCGCTTGTCTTGACGGCCTGCGTGCACGAGTCCGCGGTGTATAATTTTGCCTTATGCCAAAGTTGCGACAGTTTTCGGGAATCCTTCTTTCGTTCTTGTTACCGGTCACCACGATTGCGCAAGACGCACCTTCCGCCGGTGCAAATCAGTCCGCGAGTGAAAGTTTGGCCTGCCCGGAAAAATCTCTAACGCTTAATTTCGACGTCGAAAGGTTTGGCCAAGTCATCGGCCAGGCGCCCATCTGGCATTTGCGGGACGATTCGGCATTCTTCTTCACGGCTGGAATGCTGATTGACGCCGACGGCGCTCCGAACGCCTACAACGCAGACAACACAGGCCTCGATGACCTTTCAAATGCCGGCGAGCCCGGCCACTGGGATGGGCTGCTGCAAGACGCGCAAGGAAATCCGCTCGTTCAAGGGCCCGACGACCCATTTCCCGGTTACTACATTTCTTGCACCGCCCTGGCTGACTGGACCAAGGATCGTTTCGATCCTACTCGGTTTGTGGACGCTTCCAAGATTCCGTACATCGCGCTTCCTGGTGATTTAGCGCGCGTCACAGGTGCCCGCCTGGGTGATCTTGCCGTCGCTTACAACCTGCGAAGCGGGCGGTTCTCATACGCGATTTTTGCCGATATCGGCGCGCTTGGCGAGGGTTCGATTGCCTTGGCGGATAGCATCGGCCTTTGGGGAGACGCACGTCGCGGTGGCAGCCGTGGCGGCATTCTCTATGTGGTTTTTCCAGGTTCTGGTGATCACCGGCCAAAATCGCTGGAGGAAATTAACAACCAAACAGGCCCTCTCTTTTCAAAGTGGGGCGGATCTGACGAGATTCGCGATTGCCTGGGAAGCGAAATGCAGCACGGAGGGTTCTGGCCCGGTTGGTTTGGATGGGAACAGCCGGCCGGTCCTACGAAAGCGTCCACACCAGCACCCGATCCCGCGACGGCGAAGGCCCATGCCCCTACCAATTGATCCTCGAAAGATTCCGGTCGACGTAAAGGTTCGTGTGACCACCGGTGAAGGAGTCGAAATCACCTGGTCGGATGGACACGCCAGCCGGTACGATTTTCCCTACCTGCGCGATCATTGCCCTTGCGCAACGTGTAACGACGAGCGGCTCAAGACAGGAAATGAGAACTCGGGCGCCTCGAACCCCTTGCCCATGTATAAGCCTCGTGTGAAGGCACAGTCGGCCGCAGCAGTGGGAAATTATGCGATTCAAATCCATTTTTCGGACGCACACTCCAGCGGAATCTTCAGCTTTACCCATCTGCGCGAGATTTGCCCTTGCGATGGGTGCGCGAAGGCATTCCGCAATACTGCGAAGCAGACCACAGGCTAGCCGCCCGTTCCGATAGACTGATTCTCGAGATTACGAAACTTTGCCGCTCGCGCATCAAGGAAAGAAATCCAGCACATTCATAAAAACGATATAAGAACCACGCTTCCCTTTTCCTCATCTTTGCACGTATATTTATTCGCCAGACACCAAAGTATATGTCCTCCAATCCGAACGGCCCTTCGTTCTCACAATCTGTGCGGCCTGTCGCCAAAGTTCTGGTGGCGACGACCGCAATGCTGGCCTTCATTTCGTATTGGCGGGCCGCCGCAATCGTACTGAACGACTTGGCATCGTCAGCCTACTACGCCGGGGGTGAGGCAGAGGAATTCATCGGCAAGACAGCGCCCTGGTTCATCCTGGCCACCATGCTGCTTTCCTACGCGGTTTCTCAGGTTTACGTCGAAAGCTGCAGCATGTTCGTGCGCGGCGGCGTTTATCGCGTGGTGAAAGAGGCGATGGGCGGGGCTCTCGCGAAATTCTCCGTATCGGCGCTGATGTTTGACTATGTGCTGACGGGCCCGATCAGCGGTGTTTCGGCCGGCCAATATCTCGCCGGACTGCTTAATGAATTGCTCGCCTACGGCCACGTGCACCTTGTTCTAAGCCCCAACATGACGGCAGCTGCCTTCGCGATTTTGGTCACCTTGTATTTCTGGTGGCAAAACGTAAAAGGCATCACGGAATCGAGCGAAAAAGCGCTGTGGATCATGCAACTGACCACGGTGATGGTGGTCGCGCTGATCGGCTGGTGCGGCTATACGCTGCTTGTGCGCGGCGCACACCTGCCGCCTTCGCCCGTTCCGCGAAACATCATCCTCGACAAGCACTCTCTCGGCTGGCTCTACGGACACCACATCACCCATTTCATTACGCTCGTTGCAGTGTTTGTCGGCCTGGGACATTCCGTGCTGGCAATGAGCGGCGAGGAATCGCTCGCGCAGGTCTATCGTGAAATTGAACATCCGAAACTGCCCAACCTGAAAAAAGCGGCGTTCGTGATTTTCATTTACAGCATGGTTTTCACCTCGCTGGTTTCTTTCTTTGCTGTGATGATCATCCCGGATAAGATTCGGCCGCAATTTTTCGAAAATTTGATCGGCGGCCTAGCCATGAGCCTCACCGGGCCGTTCGTCGCCAGGCTGGCATTTCACATATTTGTGGTAGTCGTCGGGACTTTGATTCTTTCGGGCGCGGTCAACACGGCCATCGTGGGATCGAATGGCGTCTTGAACCGCGTATCGGAAGATGGCGTTCTTTCAGATTGGTTCCGTCAACCGCATCCGAGATTCGGCACTTCCTCTCGCATCATCAATCTCGTCGTGATCCTGCAAATCGTGACGATTGTCATCAGCCGGGGCGACGTTACGTTTCTCGCGAACCTCTACGCCTTCGGCGTCATTTGGAGCTTCGCGCTCAAAGGGATTGCCGTGCTGGTGCTGCGCTACACGCATCCGCAGGATCGCGAGTTTCGCGTTCCGCTGAATTTACACGTCGCCGGGCGTGAAATCCCCGTGGGCTTGAGTCTGATCACACTGGTTCTGCTCGCGATTGCGGTTGTAAATTTGTTCACGAAGCCGGCGGCAACCGTTTCCGGCGTGATTTTTTCCGCACTGCTCTTTACCGGGTTTGAAATTTCCGAAAAGAGAATCCAGAGGAAGAAGCGGACCACGGGGCAAGGCCACGTTGAACTTGATCAGTTCAACCTGTCACAGGAAGCCGATCTTTCGCTTGCCAACGTGGACGTAAAGCCCGGCAACATTCTCGTTCCGGTTAGCACGCAGTATGCGTTGTATCCACTGGAAGCTGCGCTGCGCCGCGCCAAGCGCCGCGAGGCTGCGATTGTGGTGCTGCATGTGCGAATGCTGCGCCGCGCCGCCTCCGGCGAATACGATCTGGCGCCGGATCAGCTCTTCAGTACGATCGAGCAGCTGCTCTTCACAAAAGTCTTGGCGGTGGCGGAAAAGGAAGGCAAACCGGTGCGCTTGGCCGTGGCCGCCGCAAACGATCTTTGGGAAGGTATTTTGAGAACCGCAGCCAATCTGCAGTCCAGCACGATTATTGCCGGGAGTTCGTCGAAAAGTCCGATTGCAGAGCAAGCCCGCGAAATCGGAAATGCCTGGGAACGGATGCCCGAGCCGCGTCCCCGCGTCAGCCTGGAACTACTGACGCCTTCGGGTCAGGAACAAGTTTTCTATCTTGGCCCACACGCTCCTCGGCTGACGCCGAAAGAAGTCGATTTGCTGCACCGGGTCTGGCTCGACCTGAGCGATCACTTACCCGGCTCGGAGCTCCATCACCACGATATCGTGCACTTTGCGTTGACGGAGGTTGAACGCGAACTCGCCGAAGGTCAGAGCAACGGCGTGCTCGACCGGCTCCGCGAACATCTTCGCGAAATCGAAAGCCGCCGGGCCTCGCCCTAGCTGTTTACGCTCCGCGCAAATCAGACGTGCAATTCGGGCAACGCGTCGCCTTCGCCGGGATCGTGGATGCGCAGTACGGGCATTCCTTCGTCGCCGGAGCGGCGGCAGGTTCGGGCTTATTCCAGCGATTGATCTGCCTCACCATCAGGAAAATCGCGAACGCAACGATCAGAAAGTCGATTACCGTGTTGATGAAAACGCCGTAATTGATCGTCGCCGCACCCGCCGCCTTAGCTGCTGCTATCGACGGGTAGCTCGTGCCCGAAATGTTCACGAACAAACTCGAAAAATCCACATGGCCGAGCACCAGTCCGATCGGCGGCATGATGATGTCGTTCACCAACGATGTGATGATCCGGCCAAAGGCCGCGCCGATGATGATGCCTACAGCCATGTCGACCACATTGCCGCGCATGGCGAACGCCTTGAATTCTTTCCACATGGATCTGCCTCCTTTGTGAGTTTTCAGCTGGTTCTACCGGCCAAGACAAAACATTAGGTCGTCCTTACGAAGAGCACGGCTCCGAGAAATCCTCGAATGACCAACACGCATCCCGAAAGGCCAAGCAGCAGATTCGCGTGTTGCAGCGGCGAGACGCGCACCGCAAGCATCAGCAACCCAACCAGGACCAGCGATCCGGCGCGTATGTGCGTTTGGATGCGTGTCGCGGCTGATTCGCGCCGCATCCACGCACGAAGGCCCCAGTAAATCAGGACGATCGCCAGAATGACGAGCGCGATGGGACGCTCCGGCAATCCCACCCGGCCTGTAATGGCAATCACGAGCAGCAGCGCACCCAATAACAGCACGATGAACTCGCTCAAAAGTCGAAAAAGATTAGCGGTAGTCGGCATGCACGCCCCAAGCGCCCCGGATTATCGCGCGGGTCGAAAGCGTGGGCAAGGTGTGCAGGCTGTCTCACATGAAGCTGATGTTATAATGTCGAGCTTTGGCGCTGCATCGCTGCGCCATCTATCTGAATCAAATTCTGCCGGGGGAAATCAGGTGCACAAAGTCATCATCATTGGTAGCGGGTGTGCGGGTTTGACGGCCGCCGTATACACGGCGCGCGCGGATCTAAAGCCGATTGTGCTCGATGGTTATGAACCTGGCGGACAACTCGCGCTCACCACGGAAGTCGAGAATTTTCCGGGATTTACGGATGGCATTCTGGGGCCGGATCTCATCGAAAGGACTCGCAAGCAGGCCGAGCGATTCGGCGCTCAGTTTCACGCCGGCGCAGTCACTTCCGTCGATCTAAGCAAGCGGCCGTTCACGATTACGACGGGCAAGCAAGTTTACGAAACCGATACTCTGATCATCGCGTCGGGCGCTTCTGCACGCACGCTCGGACTCGAATCCGAGAAATTGCTTCTGGGACACGGCGTCTCGACCTGTGCCACCTGCGACGGCGCCTTTTTCCGCAATCGCGAAATCGTGGTGGTTGGCGGCGGCGACACCGCGATGGAGGAAGCCACATTCCTCACTCGCTTTGCCAGCCGCGTTACGCTGATTCATCGGCGCAACGAGTTTCGGGCTTCGAAAATCATGCTCGATCGCGCTCGCGCGAATGAAAAGATTGTGTTCAAGACGCCTTATGCGATCGAAGAAGTCGAGGATGTCTCGAAGAAGGCTGTCGATAGCGTCGTCGTGCGCCATCAGGAAACCAAACAGCTCGAGAAAATCTCGGCGGACGGCGTTTTCGTCGCGATCGGACACGACCCAAATACGAAGATATTCAAGGGCAAGATCGACATGGACGAGAACGGGTACATCATCACTCATCACGGATCGAAGACGAACATCGAAGGAGTGTTCGCTGCAGGCGATGTGCAAGATCACCACTATCGCCAGGCCGTCACCGCGGCCGGCTCAGGCTGCATGGCCGCCATCGATGCTGAGCGCTTCCTCGCCGAGCACAGCTGATCTTCAGCCAGCGTCGTGCCTTGGAAGCGCATCCTAATACGTGTTGCGTGCAGTCAAAACGTCCTCTTTGCATATAATTATTGGCTCACGAATCGTCGTTTTATCCGTCCGAAGGAGATAGCGTGACCGCTCGATTCTCATACCGCCGAGTATATCCGGCAGCTCTCTGTGCCACACTTATCCTGGTGGTTTCCGCACTGTGCGTCAGCGCCTCGCGCGCCGATGAACCCTACGCTCGCAGCCGCGATTACGCGTTGCAGAATATCCGCACGCACCTTTGGTTCGATGTCGATCAGCACCGAGTGCGCGGCGAAGTGGCAGAAAGCGTGTCGGCACTTCGCGACGGCGTCTCGGAACTGAAATTCGATTCGGTGGATCTTGACATCCAAAATGTGACCGTAGACGGTAAAACTGCAAGATTTTCCACGAGCGCAGGCCAATTGATTGTTTCGCTGGGCCATCCGGCTTCGCGGGGGGACCATTACGAAGTGCTGATTCAATACAATGGGCAGCCGAAAAAGGGACTCTATTTCATCCTGCCCGATAAGAGCTATCCCGATCAGCAGCCTGAAATTTGGACGCAAGGCGAAGCCGAGGATACTCGGTATTACATTCCGCTCTACGATTATCCGAACGACCGCACGACTTCCGAAATGATGCTCACCGTGCCGTCCAAATGGATCACGGTTTCAAACGGGCGGCTCGTCGGCGTGAAAGACGAATCTGACGGCACCAAAACGTGGGATTGGCAGCAAGCGGAGCCGCTATCGACTTACCTTCTCTCCGCCATCGCCGGCGATTTCGTCGAACGCGACGATACATGGAATGGAGTGAAGCTTCGCTACATCGTGCCCCGCGGCGAAGAATCGAAAATCGATCCGACCTTTGCGCGTACGAAAGATATGCTCCAGCTTTTCTCCAGCAAGCTTGGCGTTCCCTATCCGTGGCCGCAATACGCGCAGACTTCGGTTGATGAATTCACGGAAGGCGGGATGGAAAATACCAGCGCCACTACGCTCAGCGTGCGCGATCTCGTGAATCCGAAACTCGTCCCCGAATTGAGAATCGGAGACGATGTGGTGATCTCGCACGAAATGGCGCACCAGTGGTTCGGCGATCTCGTCACGTGCAAGGACTGGTCAAACCTTTGGCTCAACGAGGGTTTCGCGACTTTCTTTGAGCATTATTGGCTTGAGCAACATTACGGAGCGGACGAAGCCGATTATGAGTTCTGGCGCGATCAAGCCGACTGGTTCGCCGAAAAGCGGCTTTTCACGGTCCCAGTCGCGACCCGCGATTTCACGGACTCCAGCGAATATGCAGGAAATATCTACACAAAGGGCGGCTGGGTGCTGCGGATGCTGCGCGAAAAGCTCGGCGATGAAAACTTTTTCGCCGGCTTGCACAATTACCTGGTGACTAATCGCGGACAAAACGTCGTGACGGCGGATTTGGAAAAAGCGATTGAGAACGCCACTTCAATCAACACGGACAGGTTTTTCCACCAGTGGATTTACGGAGCGGGCGCGCCGGAATTCGACGTTTCCTACACCTACGACTCCACCGCACGGCAAATCAAACTAGACGTAAAGCAAACGCAGCGGCTCGAAGGTTCCGTTGGCTTGTTCGACGTTCCGATCGACGTTGAAATCGCCACCGCCGGCGGCACAACGACTTACCCCATCGAAGTGAGCAAGTCCGACGAGGCTTTTTCATTACCGGCGGATGGCCCTCCGCTCATGCTGGTCTTCGATCGCGGTGACAAAATCATTAAGACGCTCGAATTCAAGGAAGACCCCGCACTTCTGATCTATCAGCTCCACCATGGTGATACTGTTCCCGACCGTGCCGACGCAGCTTTTCGACTGGCAACCGCACGCAGGCCGGACGTTGTTGCGGCGCTTGGTGACGCAGCGGAGCAGGATCCCTTCTGGGGCGTTCGCGTTGAAGCGCTGAAGGCGTTGGCCCGCATCGGCGGACCCGAGGCCGAAAAGCCGCTGCTCGCCGAACTGACGGACGATAAGCCCTGGGTTCGCGAGGTCGCCGTCCGCGTGCTCGGAAATTTCAAGGAAGATGCTTCTCTCGGCCCGCGGCTAACCGCGATTGCCGCGAACGACCCGGCGTACCGCGTTCGCGGCGCCGCCCTGATGTCTCTCGCTTCGATCAAAGTGCCGAACGCATTCGACGTTTTGGTGGCGAATGTCAATTCGGATTCGCCGGATGGAACGCTCTGCGACGCCGCACTCGATGCCCTCGGCGAACTCGGCGACAATCGCGCCGTCCCGATTCTCAGCAGCTGGGCCGCGCCCGGCAAGCCGATTCACAGCAGAACCGAAGCGATCACAGGTCTCGCGCGTCTCGACAAGCAGGACAAATCGATCACGAAAGCGCTGATTTCTTATCTTCACGAGCCGTACTTCGATTTGCGGTTTTCCACAATTCTGGCGATTGGACAGCGCGGAGATCCCGACGCTATTGGCCCTCTCGAAGACATGATCAAGAGCGGCGAAGTCAGTTCAGATGAGCGCTCGTACGTGGAAGCGGCCATCACAATCTTGCGCGCCGAATCCGGCGCGACATAGACGCAAGGGTTTTCCAGAAATTTCAGTTGGCAAGCAACACGCGCAAGTCCCGCAGGTTATTTCCGGTCGGCCCTGTCGTAATCGCATCGCTGACACGCGAAAAAAAACCATAGGCGTCGCTGCGGCGCAGAAAATCACCGGGATCCAATCCTGCTGCCTGCGCACGAGAAAGCGTTTCTCCGTCGGCGACTGCGCCCGCTGCGGGGCTGTTCCCGTCAATTCCGTCGGTGCCTGCGCTCAGTACCGCAATTTTGCGTCCCGCGATTTTCGGCGCGCAGGTCAAAACGAACGCGGAATTTCTGCCGCCAATTCCGCTCCCGGTCACCGGGCTGCTCAATTCCCCGTCGGCGATCACCGCTACCGTCTTATCCGGATTCGCCTTCTTCTGGACCTCAAGCTGCTCCAGCAGATAATCGGCCGCTTTTTCAAGCGGCCATCCATCCGTCGAATGGTCGCACAGGCAAACAAAACCGTGTGCTTCGCACGCGCGATGCGCAGCATGCGTCAATTCGTGCTCGCCGAGCAGAAGCACGAAATGCGAGCGGGTGAACGCCGGATCGCCATCCTTGGGCGTTTCGCGCAACCCATGCTTTTCGAAAGTTCGGCGAATTGAAGCTGGAAATTTCGGTGCCAGTTTGTATTGGGCCGCAATTCGCTCCGCAGCGGCAACTGTGCTGGGATCGGGCAAGGTCGGCCCGGACGCAAGCGCTGTTTCATGCCCCTGCGGAACATCGCTGATCGCGAACGTCACCTTCATCGATCTTGCCGCAGCCTCCGCTAGACGTCCGCCTTTCGTAGCAGAAAGGTGCTTGCGAATCACGTTGATCTCTTCAATCGGGGCTCCGCAGGTGACCAGAACCGCATGGAACTGATCGAAATCAGCGAGCGACATCGCCGGATCGAGCGGCTGTTCCACAAGCGACGAGCCACCTCCGGAAATCAGAAAAAAAATCAGGCTGCGCTCGTCGCACTGCGCCAAGCGATCCAGAATTGTGCGCCCCGCGCTGAAACTCTCCCGATTGGGTACAGGATGGCCGCCGACAAAAACTCTCCACCCTGGTGTTTCGTGCGTCGGGCGGGCTGGCACAACGAGAATTCCTTCCGCTTGGAAATCCGGCTCCAGCACCCCGGCCAGACCTTCCGCCATCGCCATCGCCGCCTTGCCGAACGCAATCGCCACAATTTCGCGGAATGCCCGCAAGTCGATCGTCGCGTCACCGGCGCGAACACGGGAGCCATTCCGGGCGAGCCTTCGCTGGAGCGCCGCGTGAATGTCGATGGCGGCGAGAGTATCGCGGAAGATTTTCTCTGCGAGTTGCTTCAAGCCTTTTCAATCGCCGCAGCGCCCGCACGGGCTACGTCCTGATCCTGATCTTCGCTCCCCGCGCTGACGCCGATTGCGCCCACGATTTGTCCGTCAATCATCAGCGGAATACCGCCGCGAATCGGTGTCTGTTGCGCGGGCGCAGCCAGCGCAAGGCCAAGCGCCAGTGGTAGGTTCACTTGATCGCCGGACATCGCCGGAGCGGTCGGGGCACGGCGTAAAGCTGCGGCTTGCGCCTTCACCAGCGAAATCGCAATCGAGGAAGGCTTCGCTCCGTCCATCCGCTCGAACGCCAGGAGATGGCCGCCATCGTCGACCACTGCAATATCCATCGGTACTCGAATTTCCTCGGCGCGGCGTTGAGACGCAGCGATCACCGCGCGTGCGCCTTCCAGCGTGAGCCTCGGATGATTGCGTGTGACGAGTGGCATTTCCTGGTCTCCCTGGAAATTAAAGGCCGATAGCTTCAGGATTGAGCGCGTTCGGCGGTCTGCGCCCTTCGAATAGCGCCGCGGCGTTTGTCGCCGCCATCACGGCCATTTTCGTGCGCGTCTCAGTCGTGGCGCTGCCGATATGTGGCGCCAAAATCACGTCCTTGCGCGCCACGAGCGCCGCATGCACCTTCGGTTCCTGCTCGTAAACGTCCAGTGCCGCGCCTGCTATTTTCCTATTTTCGAGCGCCTCGGCAAGCGCCGCTTCGTCCACCACCGGACCGCGCGAAGTGTTGATCAGGTGCGCGCTGCGCTTCATTTTCTCGAAAGCCGCTTTCGAGATCAGGTGACGCGTTTCAGTGAGCAAAGGCACGTGCAGCGAGATGAAGTCGGATTCCGCCAGAAGCTGATCGAGCGTCGCAAATCGTGCGCTCAGATCCTTTTCCACTTCTGTAGGCGCCGCCGCGGCGTCGCTGTAAATCACCCGCATCTGAAAGCCTCGTGCCCGACGCGCCACGTTTCTCCCGATTCGGCCAAAACCGATAATACCCAGCGTCTTGCCGTAGACATCGCCGCCCAGCAATTGGTCGATGTCCCATCCCGGCCACGTGCCGGAACGCATCCACGTATCGCCTTCCACCAGGCGTCTGGAAATCGCCATCAGCAACGTCCACGCCAAATCCGCCGTCGTTTCGTCCAGCACGCCTGGAGTGTTCGTTGCAACCACCTTGTGGCGTGTGCATGCGGGCACATCGATATTGTCGTAACCGACGGAAACGGTTGCGGCCAGCCGTAATTTCGGTGCAGCAGTGAGAAGCTCTTCGTCCACTTTTTCTGTGAGCAGGCAAACGAGCGCATCTTTATCGGCGACTCGGCGAAGCAATTCGGCGCGCGAAATTCGCTCGGGCGCCGTCCAATACTCCACGTCGAAATGCCGCTCGAGAATCTCCCGCGCTTCGGGGAAAAGCGGACGCGTGACCAGCACCTCAGGCTTGCTCACCAGTTACCTCACAGAAAGATGGCGCGCACCGGTTTCGTAGGATACACCAGGCGCGAAAACTTCGTCTCGTTTGCGCAACGCCGCCCACGGCGCTTGGTCCTTAAAGAATGACTTTGCCAGCGAGACTGATGGCATAATCCCACGCGTGTTGAAGCTTCGTCTTCCATGTCTTTTCGTTCTGGCTCTCGTCGCGGGCGCGTTACAGACGGCTGCCGCTCAATCGCAGACGCTTCGTTACACAATCTTAAGCAACGGCACGAAAGCGGGAACCGAGGTCGATTCCTATGGCCCAAAGGGCCAAGTCGAATCTACTTACGATTACAACGATCGAGGCCGTGGACCCAGCATTACCGCGCGCTATTCGGTTGGATCCGACGGGCTGCCACTGCGCACGGATGTGACCGGCACCGATTACTACAAGGCGCCCGTGGACGAGCATTTTTCAATCGAAAACGGGACAGCTCACTGGAGAAGCACCTCGGAGAAGGGTCAGGCGACTTCCCTCGGGTTCTACGTCAGCAATAACGGTCCCATCGCAGAAACAGCATTCTTGGTGGTCGCCCTCCTCAAAGCCAAGGGTGCCGCGCTGAGGGTGCTACCGGCCGGCGAGGCGCGACTGGAACGCTTGACAGATGTGACCCTTGAGAGCCATGGGCAAAAACTGCATGTCACCGACTTCGCGATCACGGGCCTCGATTTCGCTCCTCGAACCGTGTGGCTCGACGACGATCGACACCTTTTCGGCATTCCAGACAAGTGGATCGCCATCTTGCGAGAAGGATGGGAGGGCACGAACGACCAGCTCTACGCACTCGATCAGGCGGCGGAAGACTCTCGCAACGCCCGTCTGGCGCGCGAGCTGGCTCAGACGCCCGGCCGTCCGATTGCAATCGAGCACGTGCGTCTCTTTGATGCGGAGCGAGCCGCGACTCGTGACGATCAGACTGTTGTGATCGAAGGCGACCGCATTGCCACGGTGGGACCAGCAGCGACAGTCAGCATCCCTCAGAACGCACAGCATATAGATGGAACGGGCAGCACATTGCTGCCGGGTCTGTTTGATATGCATGTCCATCTGACCTCCGTCGACGGACTCTTAGATATTGCAAGTGGCGTAACCAGTGTTCGCGACATGGGCAATGACATAGAGGTTCTGTCGCACCTGCAAACGCAGTGGGATAGCGGCGTCGCGATTGGCCCTCGCGTATGGAAAGCCGGGCTAATCGATGGGCGAGGTCCTTTCCAAGCCCCTACCGGCCTCTATGCCGACACACCCGAGCAAGCGCGTGCTGCCGTAAACCGTTACGCTGATCTGGGATACATTCAAGCCAAAATATATAGTTCGCTGAATCCGGAGCTGGTTCCCGAAATCGTTAAAACTGCCCACGCACGGGGCCTCCGCGTGAGTGGGCATGTACCGAGCGGAATGATCGCCAGCCAGTTCGTGGAAGCCGGCGCCGACGAAATTCAGCATATTAATTTCATAATGCTCAATTTCTTTGGATCTCAAGTGCCGGATACCCGAGGTCCGCAGCGCTTCACCGGCGCCGGCGACCATGCTGCAAAACTTGATTTGC
>JASHRM010000034.1 GCA_030037315.1 Candidatus Acidiferrales bacterium | reverse complement strand
CGCGAGTCGCTTTGGCGGGCCCGGCAGTGGTGCTGCCTGGAGAAGCGCTGCGGGTGGTCCATCCGATTACGGTCTCGTTGAAGTTCGGGATGCTGTTGTCCGAGCTGCTGTAACCTAGCGACCCGGTGATCTCTATCTTCTGAAAATAATTCGACTGGAACCGCAGCCGTTCCGTGGGCATCAGGTCCCGTGGCTTGCCCACTTGGCTGTAGCTGATGAACCCGTTGCAGTTCGCATTGGCTGTGGGCGGCGTCGTCGTGGCGTTCGCAATCGGTGCAGCGCACGGAAGCACTTCCGCTGGGGTTTCGGTCGTCCAGATGATTCCCAAATCCACCGGCGTGCCGCCGGCAACCTGGTAGTTGTAGTTTTCAGGGGCAGTGGCGGGCGTCTCTAAAACAGTATTGTCTTGCTTGAAATAGCTGAAGAACTGGTCGTAGGAGATCGTTGTTCGCCGAAGCACTCTGAAATCCACTCCGACTCGATAGGCGTCGGTCGTGTACTTATAGTCTTCCGGAAAATCCGAAATCGTTCCGCCGTCCGTTTCGAAGAATCCAGGTCCCTGATTGCGATAATGCGAATAGCCCAAGCGGAAGCTCACGCGAGACTGCGGCAGCAATGTCAGATCGTAATCCTGCATTCGGCGCACGAGATCGAGCGCTTGCGGAGAATTGGCTATGGCGACCGAAGGACTGGAGCAATATCCGGGAAGACCTGGATGAGCTGATGACGGTGGACTGACAATACAACCCGTCGTCCCGGACCCGACCGGATTCGGTTGCTCTGGATTCAGCGGGTTCGCCCACAGATTGTAATCCCAAAAGTTCTTGTCCCGCCGGAAAAGCAGATGAAAGTCGTACCACCTGTTCTTGTCTATGTGCAGTCGCGAAACGTCATTCGGATCACCGCCATAGCCGAAGTTGCTGAAATTCAAGTCATCGAACAGAAGGCCCTGATGGTTCAGCGAGCGCATATCGAGGGTGTAATCGAACAAACGAACGCCGCTGGCAAGATCAACGAACGTGTCGTAGCTATCTCGATTCCCGTTGATCTCATTGAGACGATATCCGAACTCGATCGACTGACGGACGTTGTAATTGCCCGAATTGACGCCCTGGTCGGCCTCGGTGTTGTCCTGAGCCTTTACGCAGGGTCCACTTAGCAAAGCCCCCGCCAAAGCGCACATACCGAGGGCACTCGCGGAGCGCCGGATGCCCCTCCTGTTGCGGTCTGCTGTCATGCGAGTTCTCATCGCTCGTCTCTATTTGAAGAACGTTGAGCTGAAGTTCGATCCGTGGATTGCGACGTGACACAGCGTGCACGCCTGGAACAAGCTCGCTTGGTTGTGGAACGAAGGGGCTCCGGGCGCATTGCTGAAGCTCGACGTCGTATGGCACTGCAGGCACAACAAATTCACGTTGCTTAGCTTCAGCATGTGCGCGTTCGGCGCGCCGTGAACGGAGTGGCATGACTGGCAGCCGTCCACTTTTACCGGCGCATGCTCGTAGACGAACGGTCCCTGCTTGTCCATGTGGCACTTGAAGCAGACCGCATCCTGCGTAGAAGCCATCCGGACCTGCTTCGGACCTTCAGTCCCATGGACGTTGTGGCAGTCGCTGCACTGCACCAGCCCTTCGTTGACACGATGATGAAACGGCATCGCGAACTGCGCTTTCTGTTCTAAGTGACACTGGTAGCACAATTGCGGCTGCGATTTACTCAGAAGGAACTCGCTGGTAGTTGCGTGGTGGGGTGAATGGCAGGAGATGCAACTCACGCCGTTCTTGGCGTGTTCCGAGTTCAAAGCATTCATGTGCTGAGTCCCGCCTGCGTGGCAGGTCAGGCACCGGTCATTGATCGCCTTCGTAGCAGCATCTTTGAACGTGAATATCTTGCTGACATCACCGCCGCCGGAAACGTGTGCGGAACCGGGGCCGTGGCAGGCCTCACAGCCATGATGCGATGGACCCCCTTTCGTATCGAGCGTGGTCTTCCAATGAGGAGTTTTCTCCCAGCTGTCATAAATATCTTCGTGGCAGGTTTTGCAAACTTCGCTGCCTAGATAATCGCCGGCAGAGTTTCCAGAAGAAGATTGGGAGGCTGACGATGCGCCCGGGGCTTGGGGAGCGCTTGCCGGCTCTTCGTTTTCGCGGGCAAACGAACTCGACGGACAAAGGGCGAGAAACACTGACGTTGCGACCGCTGTGACAACAGCCAACCTAAAGCGGGGCATAAGCGTCCTCGGGCAAATTCCGCTGCCGCAGATAATTGCGCCGCTCCTTATATCGCAACCCGCGGGAGCTCGACTGTGATCTGGATCACAGCGGCCGAAGACAAGATCGGTCAAAGGTGGGTTGCCGCTGAAGCTCTCTCGTCGGAGCGTTTCTGGGAGGACCATGGATGAGTTTCAAGAAGATTTTGGTAGCGGTCGATGACAGCGATTTTGCGCCGCACGCTGCTGACGTGGGTATCGACCTCGCAAAGTCACTTCACGCAAAGCTCGCCTTCGTCACCGTATTTGACCCGTCGGTGGGGCCAGGCGCAGCTTGGGGATTCCCGGCGGACAGATTGACTGAAATGTCTGAGCGGACCTCCGAGCAGTTGGTCAGGGCATTCCGCGAACGCGCTTCGACCTCAATGAGGTCGAAAGTTTCCGAATTCGTCGAGTCCGGCACCCCCGCATTGAAAATTATCGAAGTGGCAAAACAGTGGTCCGCCGATCTAATTGTGATGGGCAGTCATGGCCGGGGAAAAATAGGAGGCTTGATTCTTGGCAGCGTATCGCAGGCGGTTTTGCACCTCGCTCCTTGTCCCGTGCTGGTAGTTCGCACCAAACCCTGACGCAGCCCTAAGCCATGCAGCGGCACTCGAAGCAAGATCGGATTCCTGCCGAGAGAAGCCGTACCGTTTAATCCATTACGCACCTCACGGATCGCGTTAGAAGATTTCAACCGACAATTCCATGCAATAGAATAGGGGAAAGCGATTTAACGAAATGGCGGCTGAAACCAACGAAACGGTGCTCCGAAGAACGCAGCTCTTCTCAACGCTGACGGAACGTGAGATGCGCATGTTGTGCGCACGGGTAAGCAAGATGCACTTCAGTCGCGCTGAAACACTGTTCAGCGAAGGTGACCCATGCCACGGCCTGTTTGTCGTAGCAACGGGCAGAATTCGGATTTTCAAATTGTCTCCATCAGGCCGCGAACAGGTCTTAGCGGTCGAAGAACCCGGCAGCTCTTTTGCGGAGCTTCCGGTCTTCGATGGAGGCGTGTATCCAGCCTCTGCATCTTCCGTAGAAGATTCGGAAGTTCTCTTTATCTCACGCAGGGACTTTCAAAATTACTGTCGCGAGCATCCTGAGGTGGCGCTCAAAGTTCTAGCGGTGGTCGGTTCGCGGCTGCGCCGCCTAGTCGGGATCATCGAGGATTTGTCCTTCACAACGGTGAGGCAACGTTTGATTTCGCTTTTGCTCAGGCTAGCGGAAGGATGTGGAACCACTACAATACGCGGCGTTCGCGTAGAATTGACAACCACCCATCAAGACCTGGCGGGGGAATTGGGAACGGTGCGGGAACTCGTGTCCAGAAATCTAAGCCGTCTCCAGGCTGAAGGACTTCTGGAAGTAAATGGCCGCATGATCGTCGTAAAAGACGTCTCCTTGCTCAAGCGGGAACAGGGCAGATCGGAATAAGTCACACGTCTTCTTGTGGGGGCAACCAAAGCCCAACTGGCCTAGCCACGCGAGCCATTCACCGCAATAAACCGATGTTGATCCGGGCGCTTGTGGCCGTATGACCAGAATCACCCCGCGAAGTGACTGCCGTCACCGCACCGTCTCATTTGTAGTTGCACTCTTCAACGGGGGCTATGGCATCACCGGCCGTCATGCGTCACCAGATCTAACTGAGATTGCATTCGGCTTCACAGCCCTCTCGAAATAAGGGAGAGGTCCTGTTGATAGAAGTCCTGAGTGACTTTGGTCACTGCTTGCGGTTCGCCTCCAGTCCAGAATGGCATCTTCGGGAGGCGATCATGAGTTTCGTCAAGGAAACTAAAGTGAAAGACATTGCCCTTTCGAGTCCGGCGGCTAGGCAAGTACTGGAGGATGCCGGAGTCGATTATTGCTGTGGTGGGGGAAAAACGCTCGACGAGGCGTGCCTTCATGCGAATGTCTCGTCGCGGGAAATATTGAACCGTTTGCGAGAAAACGCCAAAGACACCGGGCCCGAGGACTTGAACTGGATGGCAGCGCCGTTGAGCGAACTGACACGACATATTCGCGAGAAACACCATCGATACGTTCGCGAAGCGATTCCTCGCACGCAAGCGTTATCAGCCAAAGTCGCCACAAAACACGGTACGAATCATATCGAACTCGCCGACATCCAGAGGC
Organism: Candidatus Acidiferrales bacterium; assembly: GCA_030037315.1. Taxonomy (GTDB): domain Bacteria; phylum Acidobacteriota; class Terriglobia; order Acidiferrales; family UBA7541; genus Palsa-295. The sequence goes on along the minus strand of JASHRM010000034.1, from coordinate 8,781 downwards.
TTTTCGCGGAGGTAGGGCGCGAGATGATCGTGCACATGCAAAAAGAGGAGCAAATCCTTTTTCCGTATATCGACGCACTAGAGCGTGCAGCGAATGCACCTAGCTCGATGGAACCCCCCTTCTTTCAGACTGTAAAGAATCCCATCCATGTCATGATGAAGGAGCACGATGCTGCTCAAGACCTAGTCAGGCAAATTCGTGTTTTGACGTCGGAATACACACCTCCCGAAAACGCCTGCGCAAGCTTCAGGGCACTTTACGAAGCTCTTAGACAATTCGAAGCAGACCTTCACCAACATGTTCATCTCGAAAATAATGTCCTTTTCCCTCGCGCGGTGGAGTTGGAAGCCTCTGCCACATGAAAGGAACCGGCGAATAGCTCACGGGAGGAGGGGCATGGTTCGCTTTGATGCCGCGCACAGAGCTGTTCATTATCCGCCTGATCGCCGCTTTCGGATCTGGATTCGGCCGTCGATCTTGACCGGGATTGGCATCGCGATCCTCTGTGCGATCGTGGCCGCCTGGATCGAGGTCGCAGTCGCCGGAATGCCTCGCGTCCCTCCCGTTCCGCAGATATATCCAAGCAACTTTGCTGGGCCGCATGGCTTTCCGGTATGGGTTCGCTATTGCCACTTCTTCAATTTTCTCTTTTTGACGATGCTCATTCGGAGCGGACTTTCGATCCTGATGGACCATCCTCGGCTCTACTTCAACGACGGCTGCACACCCGGGAGCGAATGGATTCGGTTTACACCGTTGAAGGTCCCGCGCGACCGCCTCTGGACAGCGAAGGATGATGCGCGATACATCTCGCCCCTGGTGGGCACGCCGGGCTATCGCCACACCATTGGCATTGCGCGTGTGTGGCACTTCATCGATGTGCACGGATTCATTCTTACCGGCATCGTCTTCGTCGTCATGCTGTTCAATACCGAGCAGTGGCGGCGCATCGTGCCGACTTCACCGCTCGTGCTTCTGCAGGCGTGGAACACGTGGGTTCATTACGCGACGTTTCATTTGCCGCCGGAGCCAAACGGCTTTTATGGCTATAACGCCTTACAACAAATCGCCTATTTCACCGTGGTCTTTGTGTTCGGGCCGTTGGCAATTGCAACCGGCATCGCGATGTCTCCTGCGGTCGTAAACCGGTTTCCGTGGTACGCGCGAATGTTCGGGGGTCGGCAGTCAGCGCGATCCATTCACTTCCTGACCATGCTCAGCTTCCTTGCATTCTTGATAGTGCACGTGACGCTGATTGTGATGACCGGTTTCGCGCGCAATATGAACCACATTGTGATGGGCACCGACGATCTGAAGCCTATCGGAATGTATCTCGGGTTCGTCGGGATCGGCGTGGTACTGCTCTCGTGGATCGCGGCGCACTACATTTCATGGCATCATCCGCGCGGGGTGCAGCACGCCCTTAAGTCGGTGACGTATCCAATGCAGCTCCTTACGCTGAATCGGCTTCTGCCACAGCAGAAATACACGGAGAAGGAAATCTCTTCGTATTTCTGGCCCAACGGAAAAATGCCAATTCGCGATGACTGGAAGCAGCTGGCGGTGTGTGGGTTCGACGGGTTTCGCCTGAAGGTCGGAGGGCTAGTCAAAAACCCGGTGGAGCTTTCTCTCGCCGACCTGGAGCGCCTAGGCGAGGTTGAACACATCACGATGCATCACTGCATTCAAGGATGGAGCGGCATTGCCAAGTGGGGCGGAGTTCCTATGCAGAAACTCATTGAGCTGGTACAGCCAAGACAGGAAGCGAAAGTCGTCGCCTTTTTCTCCTTTGGGGAAGCCCTTTATGGCGGACCTTACTACGACACCCAGAGACTTGAAAACGTGCAAAAGCCGCAATGTCTGCTGGCTTCGCGAATGAACGGGCAACGGCTTCCCGAGGTGTACGGAGCGCCCCTGCGTCTGCGAGTAGAAAACCAGCTTGGTTACAAGATGGTCAAATGGATCGAGCGGATTGAATTCATTGAATCAGAAAAATCGCTTGGTAAAGGAGAGGGCGGCAAAAATGAAGACGATGAGTACTTCGACCTGCTGCCGAATATTTGATGCGGAATCGCGATTCTTTCCTACAGCAGCATGCCAGCACTGACCATATTTTTTCATTCTTCCGAAAGCTCCGTCTCGACTGGTTGCTGCTTCACTTCTCGCCGCGACTTGTACGCTCCGTCTACGTTTTTGTGAACGGCTTCATCACGATTGGCGCCCTTGCATTATTAGCGCTCCTGAGTCGGAACCCGTTTGTCTTTCCGTCGCTCGGACCCACGGCATATTTGTTGTTCTTCTCCCCTCTGGGCACGACCGCAAGCCCGCGAAATACTGTTTTCGGACATGCGATTGGCCTCATCTGCGGCTATCTGGCGTTTATCGTCACCGGTGCCGGAGCAGTGCCATTCGGAGTTCATCCGCGAATTTTCTGGCCAAGAATTCTGGCCGCAGCTCTTTCGCTTTCCGCCACAGGCGCTTTGATGGTGCTGCTCGGTGTCAGCCATCCGCCTGCGGGTGCCACTACCCTGATCGTTTCTCTCGGCATTATTTCCAAACCGGGTGAACTCGTCGTCATCGAAGTCGCCGTGTTGCTCCTCGTTGCCCAGGCTCTGGTCATCAATCGAATGGCCGGCTTACCGTACCCATTGTGGAATGCCGAGACTTCGGCCGAAAGGCTGGAGGGCAATCCTGAGTAAACAACCGATCCGGCGGGATGGCGGAAGGAAATCCATCATGGACCGAGCAATTGCTCGCGAGCAAGCGCTGTCACGGTTGCTCATGACCTACATCGTCACCGGTCTCGTTTTCATGCTCTTGCCAGGAACATTTCTCGGCGTATGGAATCTCATCAGGATCAGTAGCCGCGAAGCGGCCGAATCCGTTTCGCCAGCTTGGATTCAGGCACACGGTCATGCCCAGCTGTTCGGTTGGGTGGGCACTTTCATCCTCGGTATCGGTTATTACTCCATACCGAAATTGCGGAAGCTAAAGCCGCTTGTCCTTTGGTCGGCGTGGCTTACGTGGGCGCTTTGGGTCGCTGGCGTGACGATGCGTTGGTTCTCGAACATTGATGCATGGCACTGGCGGGTTGCGCTACCTTTGTCTGCTGCGCTTGAGTTGGCCGCTTTCCTCATTTTCTTTCAGGCGGTCGCGAGCCATCGTTCGTCGGGCGGCTCTGCGAAGCCGGCTGAGCCTTGGATCTTCGTCGTGATCGTAGCGACTCTTGCCCTACTCGCATCACTGCTGCTAAACCTCGGCGCCTCGTTTCAACTGGCCCTCCACGCCGATTCTCCGGCCTTCCCGCATCTATTTGACCAACGATATTTGATAGTGTCCACCTGGGGTTTTATCGTTCCCATGGTGTGGGGTTTCAGTGCGCGCTGGTTGCCGGTTTTCCTTGGATTGCGTCCACTGCGCAACTCGTTTTTGCTGTTCTCCCTGGCTTTCAACATCCTAGGTGTGGTCCTCGGGTTCCTTGAACACTTTCTCGCCGCCGGAATATTTCTTCTGCTGGGAGCGGCAATGGCTGTCGCGGCGATTCGTTTCTTCGAGCCCGCAGCCAAACCAGCGAAAACTCTCAATGTTCACCGAAGTCTTCCGGTATTCATACGAATCGCTTATGGTTGGCTGCTTATCGCCGCCGCCCTCAGCATTTGGGCCGCGCTTGTCGGTTCGGCACCGGGCATTTGGGGTGCCTCGCGTCACGCTCTGACGGTCGGCTTCATCGCCGCGATGATTTTCTGTGTGGGACAGAGAATTCTGCCTTCTTTTTGCGGAAAGGGCGTCTTGTGGAGTCCCCGACTTATGCTGGCAATGTTGATCCTGCTAATGAGCGGATGCACGCTGCGCGTAGCATCAGAAATCCTTGCCTATCAAAGATACGCGACATGGGCATGGAATGTTCTCCCGGTTTCTGCGCTTTTTGAACTCACGGCAGTCGCGCTGTTTGCTATCAATCTAACTGTGACGTTCGCTCGTCCGCCGGTGATCCTTGCATCTGCACTTACGATGACGACCGAATGAGGCCTCCCGAAAGGGACGGCGCGAGCGGGATAGAGGTGCACCGGTCAGGTAAGTTGCGCTCTCCATAACCCCAAAGAGGCAAACGTAGAATCTTCCTTTCAACGCCTCACAATTCCGAACCGAATTGCGCTCCGGCCATTTGACACAAATCAAATCCGAGTTATCTGGAATCTCACACCGGTTCATGGTGTGATTGACGACCACCAACGGTCAGCCACGACGCAGTCCTCACATTTCTCGCTGCACGCGCCAGGCTAACACCGATGCTGGCGATGCAGCGCGGCAGCGAAGGCCTTCCATACCTCTAGATTCCCGGCGTATTCGCCCAGCATGCGCTCAGGGTGAAATTGGAGTCCCACCAAGAAAGAGTATTCGGGATCGTAGTAGGCCTCGATCAGACCGTCGTCGGCGCGCCCCATAACCCGGAAGCGAGATGCCAAATCGCGAATTCCCTGATGATGGTGACTATTGACCCGCAACGTTTTGCAGCGGTACCAACGCGCAAGAGGGGTCTCCGGGACAATGGAGAGCGGATGGCGGTAGGTATCGTAATGGTGGAGGTCGATGTGGGGCCGGTGCGACTTTTTTTCTTTTTGCACATCCCCGTACAAGGTTCCTCCACAAACTGCATTCAACAGCTGCGATCCGCGGCAGATGCCGAAGATCGGTATCCCTCGGCGCAAGGCGTAGCGCAGCAGGTAAATTTCGATTTCGTCTTTGAGCGGATGGGTTTTCTCAAGATATTGAAAGTTCTCCTTTCGGGCAGCGAAGCGCTTCGGTTCGACGTCTTCGCCTTCGACAAGCAGAAGGCCGTCCATCTGCTCCACGTACTGCGGTAGACAGGCCGGTATGCCAGCGACCACGGGAACAATTACGGGCAAGGTGCGTAACCGGACTAGAAGCTCGAGATGAAGCTCGCCGACATAGTCGATGAGTCGTTTCTTGCGGATCGTTCGGCGGGCGCCAACTAAAACAACCGGACGATTCATCGCATCAGTACCCGAAGTGCATCCACCAGTTTGGCGTCTTTCTCTCGACCCTGCGAGGCCACGCGGATGTGAAAGGTGTCCATACCGAGCTTGTTGGAGCAGTCGCGCACGTACATCAAGTGTTCGGTGAGCAGGCGAGCTTGGAGTTCGGTGGCCTTGGCACCGTGGATCTTAAAGAGCACGAAATTCGCGCCGGTAGGATAGACCTCCAGCCGAGGGATGGTCCGTAGAGCCTCGTACAACCCGCGAACGTCGCCGATCAACCGCTTGCGGGCCTCGTGATAGGCGGTGTCGGTGGCCGGCAAGAGTGAAAGGAAATACTGGGCGAGCGTGTTCAGGTTCCAGGTAGGAACGAAGCGGCGCAGACGATTGAGGACGAAAAGATTCGCGCTGTAACAGTATCCCAGACGCAAACCCGGCACGCCGCAATGCTTACTCATGCTGCGCACGATCAGGAGATTCGTAAACTGATCGACGATCGGCAGCAGACTCGGAATGGCGTCGCCGGCGAAATCGATGAACGACTCGTCGACGATAACAAGCTCTAAATCCTTGGCGAGGTGTAAGAATTCCACCATCTCGTCGAGCGGAATGAACTGGCCGGTCGGGTTCCCCGGGTTGATTATCAGAAGGCACTGGAGCTTTCGTTTTTGCACCCATGCAAGGTAATCGTGGAGTCGAAGCTGGTATCGGTTCTCAGGGTTGAGCGCGTACAGCTCGGCATCCCGCTGGTCCTTTAGCTTCTCAATGTATTCGCCGAAGGTCGGGATGGGCAGCGCGATCCGATCGATCAAAACCAAGTCGATCAGCGAGATCAATTCGGTTGCGCCGTTACCGATAATCAGGCGCTCGGGATCTACGTGCAATACAGCCGCGAGATTCTTCTGGCTCAGAAGCGGGTTACTCGACGGATAGGACTTGATTAGGTTCGGCAAGTTGCGCTGCAAATCCTCGAGCATGTCGCGAGTGGGGTAATACGGATTGGCGATGAAACAGAAATCAATGATGTCTTTGGCTTTTTCGTAGCCCACCAAGTCGGCAATCGCTGGCGAATGCGACGTCTCGTAGAAGAGATGCCGTCTCGGTTCCGGCGTAGAATCTGCATGGATTGCGTTTCCAGTCGCGATGCTTCTCATCCGGAACGACCGTTTTGAGCCTTCCCTTCGCCCAAGAGCCTAGATCTCCTGTCCCGTCGCGTCAACCGCAAGCGGTCCTGACTGCATTCCAAACACAGGAGATTCCTGAGAGGATGTCTGTCCGTATTCTACGCCCGTAACATCGATGCTGCCGTCATCAGTCCCAGGCAGGGAGCTTTATTCAGTTGTCGCAGTAAGAGGAGATGCAACAATCAGCGACGACCCAGCGAAGGTCACGATCAGATTCACGGCAAATAGCGCAACGGCCGTGAGCTCCGGCCATCTCTCCTTTGGCACGCCTTTGTCTTTGAGCTCCTTCAACCGCTCCTGTAGGAACGGAATCCACTGCCCTTTCGCGTTTTCGACTTCGGTGCGGCTGAGCCCGTCCAACAGCGTGGCCTCGACGAGTTGGCCAGATTCACGGTCCTTGAGGTAAACAATGCTGCGTTCGCTCATATGACCCGGTTTCCTCGGTCATGTACGACTGGATCAGTGAATATCGCAAGACGCTCCAGGCACATTCGGGTCCTCTGATCGATTTCATCGAATGGCGACCCACGCCACAGCACAATGTCGAGGTTCTCAATGACACCGCAGATTTGTATCGGTACTTCGATGCTACCCTCGCAACGGAGTTTCTCTATTCTTGTGTTGAACGCACCGTCGAATATGACCTGCCACGCGAAATCGACTGTCTAATACGCCACGACCAGGCCTTGCGACGGATCATGGATACCGTCGAGATGCCGGATCGTTTGGCGGAAAACCTCCTAATGTTCATCCGGCAAAACCAAGGTGTGCTGCCCAAGCGACGCCGCACCGGTGAGTTCAAACAACTGACCGACGAGGAAGTCGCGAAGCTCGAAGCCGTCGTCAATGATGCCTTTGAAGGATTTGATCAACGCGAAGGAGACAAATCTGACGAGACCGAAGAGCCGGAAAGCCCTCGTGAACTTAAATTTCCAGAACCGAACGAGCACTGGATTTTCGACCGCGAAGTCGTCGTTTTGGGGGGTCAGGATGCGGACAAGAGGGTCCGCTGCGAAATCAGTCGGGAAGCGCTCTATGATCACTTTGGCGGCGACGGCAAGGACGAGCTACAGGTCTTCCGAGCGAACAGAGAGACAATCGAAGACTGCGCGCGTCAGAAATATCTCGCCGGACGGACCGAACCGGACCGATCCGTCCTGATTCGCACCCTCGATCTCCCTCGTGAACAACAATAGAGGGGACGCCCGTGCTTTAAAAGCAGACCTGTTACCCCGCCTAGGCACGTCGGGTGCTTTCCCCGCCGATGTAGCCCCTCGCTTTCAGTAGGGCTTCTGCGCTCACCAGCAGTGTAAGGCAGCCACAAAGTCAGAGAAATGGACGGTGTTCTAGTGGTGGTCCTGCGCGTGGCCCCCGCCCTCCTGATGTCCGGGTAGCGCGTGTTCTTTGCCGGCGTCATGATCGCCTTTGACTACGTTGCCTTTTCCATCTCTCGCCTCGTTGCCGTGGAAGTTGTTGTTGGGTTCGTCTCCGCGCGCAGGCATCGGTCCTTTGTATCCGTGACGAGGGTCAAACCGGTTATCGACATGGCCGGAGAAGTGGGCAGGGCCGTGGAACCAGGGGCCAGCTCCAATAAACACGCCGCCAACAAACCAATCGGGTCCGTAGTAGCCGTAAGGAGCGCAGGTGTATGGAGGGTACGAGAAGTACCCATAGGGGCACACGGGCGCCACTCCGATGCTGACGGAGACCTGGGCTGGCGCCGCCGACGCACAGCATAACAGCCCCATGGTGATCGTTGCGAAGACAAGTGCGAGAACCTTGGTCATGATTCCTCCTCGATAGGCTTAGACCGAAATCTCCGTTTTGCGTTTCGGCTGCGAACCAATATACCCCATTTGCTTGCATCGCGATCTTTTTACATCCGCTTTCCATCCCAAACCAAAATCACGAATCGGCTTTGATTTTGCGCTAAGTCCTGATGAACGCCCTTGTGCGGCATGCTTGGTCCCCGAGACTAGCGCATCTGCCAACTAAGCATTAGAGTCCATTCCTCAAACTCCCTTGTTCATTTGGCTTGCCAGCGTTTACAACAACTCGGAGGTTCGTTTTCTCTCAAGAGTTAGCTCCAAGCCAACGCCGCGTCAGTAAATGAACCGATAAGACTATCCGTCGATGTGAACGTCACCGCCACCAATGCACATTCTGGAAGTGTATCTTCTGAATGGCACCGCCTGCTGCTACCTTGTTCTCAGGATCATGCATCCAAGGAGGCAAGCCTCTGGGGGCATGGATCGCGCCGCAGCCCAAGCTACAAATCCTGGCTTTGGAAAGAAGCATCTCTCCTTACGGTCTTCTCTTCGAACTTCCCGATCTGCCAAACGTCATAGACCTCGGAGCCGGAAAAACCGGAATCATCGCTGATATTACCGGACCGGGCGACAGTACGCCTGGCCTCTGGGAATATCAAGGCGGGTCGACCTGAGCCATATGCATCTTTCCAATCCCTTCTCATGGACGAATGATTCTGCTTAGAGTGATGGCCCCCGGGGTCATCACACAACCTGGAATAACCTTTTGAAGCCTGAATCCATGTGAAGCTGCTGGTGGCAGTGAAATAGAACTAATCCAGTCTCGGTGGG
>JASHRM010000033.1 GCA_030037315.1 Candidatus Acidiferrales bacterium | reverse complement strand
TGCGCGGGAGGCGCGTCTCCGGCCGCGCCTTGCGTCTTGGAGGGTTTTTGCATGATGAATGCCAGCGGCACCATACACAACACGACGATCGCCAGAATCGAAATCACATCGCGAAATGCAAGCGCGCTCGATTGCTGTTCGAGCATCATTTCGAGCTGTCCATAAGCCTTGTGCATCGCCTCCGCCGCACTGATTCCGTGGCTGCGCATCGTTGCCGCGAGTCCATTCGCCATTTGCTGAAACATCGGATTGCCGGCTTGCATGTGGGCCGCCAGGTACGTCTGCCGCTCTTGCGAAGCGCGCGTCACCATCGTGCTCACCACGGAAATTCCGATGCTGCCGCCGATGTTGCGGACGAAATTCATCATGCTCGCTACCTGATTGCTCTTTTCGCGCGGAATGCCGGCGTAACAAAGCACATTCGACGGAATGAAAATGAACGCTAATCCCGCTACCTGGTAGGTCCGCAACATCGCCGCCGTTCCAAAATCCATCACCAGGCTCAGATGTGTCGCCATGTGATACAGGCCCGCAGCCGTGGCGGCATAGCCGAGCGCCAGCAAGAGGCGCGGATCCATTTTCCCGCTCAGCGCGCCGGCCGTTGGCATTGTCAGCATCATCAGAAAACCGCCCAGCGCCATGCATTCGCCCGCTTGCGCCGCTGTATAGCCGAGCAGCGTCTCCAGAAATTCTGGAAGCAAGACCGTAGTCCCGTACAATACGCACCCAAGCAGCAGCATCGACGTCATCGCTGTCGCGAAATTGCGGCGCCTGAGCAGCTGCAGGTCCACGATCGGATGCGGATTGCGCCATTCCCACCAGATCCACGTCGCCAGCATCACAACCGCCACGATAATTCCGGCGGTGATCAGGTGCGATCCGAACCAATCAAGCTCCTGCCCTTTGTCCATCACCAATTGGAGCGAGCCGACTCCCAGTGCCACCAGCCCCAGCCCGATGTAGTCGATTCCTCCCTTGATGGCTTTGATCCGCTCGCCCGCAAGGTAGGGCGGATCCTCAACCAGGCGATACGTGAGCAACAGCGAAACGATGCTGATCGGCACGTTGATGTAGAAAATCCAGCGCCAGCTGTAGTTATCCGTAATCCACCCGCCGATCGTGGGACCGATCGCCGGCGCGAGCACCACCGCCATGGCGTAAATCGAAAACGCCATCCCTCGCTGCTCTGGCGTAAACGTGTCGGCTAAAATTGCTTGCTCGCTTGGCTGCAAGCCTCCGCCGCCCACGCCTTGCATCACGCGGAAGAAAACCAGCATCCCCAGCGTCGGCGCAAGCCCGCAAAGAAAGCTGCTGCTGGCAAACAGCGCCACGCAAAACATGTAATATTTTTTCCTTCCGAACCGCGTCGCCAGCCACGCGCTGATCGGCAGAACAATTCCATTCGAAACCAGGTAGCTCGTCAGCACCCAGGTCGATTCGTTCGTGCTCGCCCCAAAAGTGCCGGCGATGTGGGGCAGGGCTACGTTCGCAATGGAAGTGTCCAGCACTTCCATGAACGTCGCCAGCGTGACCGTGAACGCCACCACCCACGGGTTGTGGCGCGGGCGCCAGGTCACGTGATCCATTGTGATAGCAGCGGAAGCCATCGATCCTCTTGCAAACTGCGCCGATTCAAACTAATATACGTGCATGTATGTATGTTGTAAAGTTGCGCGAGCTTGAATGGCGACGAATCGCGCACCTCACAGTGAAATTCGCGTTGCGAAACCTCTGGCGCACATCTCGCGACAGCAGCAGCGCACGCTCGCCACCCGCCGCCGTTTGCTCGCCGCCGCCGAAAAAATATTCGCGCGCGATGGATTCGAAGCCGCGCGCCTTGAGGACATCGCCTCTCTAGCCGGCTACACGCGGGGCGCTTTCTACGCGAATTTTCGCAGCAAGGAAGATATCTTCTTCGCGCTGCTGGAAGACTGGGTTGGTGCGCGCATCGCCGAAGTGAATGCGCTGCTCGCGAAGCACGAAACTCCAGCGCATCGCATGCGCGCTCTTCGCGAGCATTACGCGCAGCTCGCTCAGGACCGCCGGCTGGCGCTCCTTTCGCTCGAATTCAAGCTGTTTGCGATCCGTCATCCGGAAGCGCACGCGCGCTTGCGTGCGCGCCAGCGCCGTTTCCGGGCTTGCGGAGGCGATATCGTAAGCCGCATCGCGAAATCGACGGGCCGGTCGCTTGCGATTTCCAGCGTCGCTGCGGCTACAGGACTCGGCGCGCTATCGAATGCGCTTCTGCTCGAGCATCTCGTCGACAACGCCACCATCACCGACAGCGATATTCGCCACCTTCTCGGCGTCTTCTTCGACGCCGTCCTCGGCGCAAAGCATTCCGCCTAGACCTGCTATCTTCTGACTGGTCATTCTGAGCTTGCCCGCTGTGGCGGGCGGAGCGACCCGACAGACTTTTCCTGGCGTAGCCGCGTCGGGTTGCGTAGTCGCGGCCTGCCCGCCGTAGGCGCGTGGCGGGAATCTGTTTTTGCTTATCATCATCGCGCCTCCTGCCACACATTTGTCATCCCGAGCCTCAGGCGAGGGACCTGCTCTTCCTGGCCGTACGGCTCGGAGGACGATGCCGGGGCCCTCGCAACGTCGGTGTGGCCAGAACCCCCGATCAAGAGGTCAGGTGGAAGCGCGGGGCTTCGGCCCCGCGAAAAAGGGCGGCGTAATCGCGTCCTCCTCTGCGCAGGTTCACTCGCAGCAAGTCATCGAGTTAAAATTTGTCGTTCCAACCTCACACTTCGGCCAGCGTGCAGTCCTCGCCGCGCCATAGAGCCAATCCAAATTTTATGGCACAGTAAGAACGATGCCCGCTCCCGGGAACCCCAGGCTTGCCGGCACCATCGCCTTCACGTATCCATCCTTTGTGCTTTACCAGGTCGCGCGATTTTGCATCGTGCTGGCTACGGAAATGCAGGTGGTGGCGCTCGGCTGGCAAGTCGCCGAAATCACGAATAGCCCTCTCGATGTTGGATTGATCGGACTTTTCCAGTTCTTGCCGGGCTTGCTGCTGTTTCTCGTTTCCGGCTACACGGCCGATCGATTCAATCGCCGCAAGGTGCTCACTCTCGGCTACGCGGGCTTCGGTGTGTGCTCTGCGCTGTTCCTCATGATCACGGAGCGCGGCGTGCGCAACGTCTACGCGTTTTACGCGGTCAGCGCGCTGGTCGGCGCCGTGCGGTCCTTTAACGCTCCCGCTAGCCGCGCGATTCTGCCCGCCCTGGTTCCGGACGAGCACTTCCAGAGCGCCTTCACTTGGGGCGCGATTTTCTTCGAAGCGGCCACGATCATTGGTCCCGCAGCCGGAGGATTTCTCTACGCCGCGTTTCGCGGGGCCGCTGGCGTTTACGCGCTGGCAGCCGCCGCGGCGATCTGCGCCTCGCTTTCCATGATGGGCGTGAAGATGCGGCCGCGGGAACGAACGCAGGTGAATCGCAGCTGGAAAAATGTTCTCGCCGGTTTCGAGTATGTGTGGCGCGAGAAAATCGTTCTCGGATCGATCTCGCTCGATCTTTTCGCGGTCTTGCTCGGCGGCGCGCCGGCGCTGTTTCCGTTTTATGCGAAACAGATTTTGCACACCGGCCCGTGGGGTCTTGGACTTTTGCGCTGCTCGCCGGCAATCGGCGCGGCGATCATGGCGATCTGGGTCGCGTACCGCCCGCTCAGGCGGCACGCCGGCGCAAAGATGTTTTGGTGCGTCGCCGGATTCGGCGTCTCAACCATAGTTTTCGCCTTTTCGCGCAATCTCGCGCTGTCGATGATTGCGCTCGTGTTCGTCGGCGCCACGGACATGGTCAGCGTGGTGATTCGCGGCGTCTTTATTCAGTTGGCCACGCCGGACGAAATGCGCGGGCGCGTGAACGCGGTTGACATGATTTTCATCGGCACGTCCAACGAAGTCGGCAGCTTCGAATCGGGCATCACGGCCGCTTGGCTCGGGCTTGTTCCTGCTTGCGTGCTCGGAGGAGTTGGCGCAATCGTCGTCACCGGACTTTGGGCGTGGATCTTTCCCGCTCTGCGCAAAGCCGACCGGCTGACCACCGTCGAAGGCCAGCTCACCATGGACGCCATCGAAGACGAAAACCGCGAAGCAGTCGCCCCCTAACAGGCGGCCGCATCTGCCACGCCGCCTGCCTCGACGAACACGTTGTCATCCCGAACCGCACAGGCATCCCCACTGGTCTGCTTCTTCTGTCACGACGACAGAACTCGTGGTACTCAATACGATCCCGCAGCATGAGCAGGTAGATGGGTTTACGATGAAATTATCGGGCCTCGTCGGTGAACGCGCGATGCCATTCGTGGCCCGACAATACGAAAACATTAGGATCTTGAGTGCCCGCCGGCGAAATCTCGGTCACATGAACCAGCATTCCCACGCCTCCAGGGACTCGCACTTCAATATCTTCCGGGATGGCCGCGCCTTGGAAATCGATAAAGTTCGTGCGCCTGATCTCCAGGCCTTGAAAATATGCTTTGACTAGCTTGCCGCTACCGTCAAACCAGTATGCGCGGGTGTGTTCGGGATCCGGCGTGCCGTCAGGGCTTTCATATCCGGTGACTACGCGAATCGTTCCTGCTCCGGTCGTATCCCTTCTGATTCTCCAGTCTGATTCAACAAACGTATCGATAGCAGGGATCGGCTCAATCACATGAAACAGCAACCTGAGCAGAGATTCGTCGGGACCTTCGGAGGATTGGTATCGCTTGTCTCCGTGCTGTGTCCTTACATAGCGGCTTTTGCCGATAGATGCCTCTCTGCGCCACTGATCGCTGCTTTCCCAAGTGTCCGTGTACTGACCAGTCTCGACGGTGCCCTGCTTGTCCCTCGCCTGGAATGTAGCTCGTAAAACATAGGCCGAGCCTGTTCCTCCACTGGGAAAAAACAAGTGTCTCCCACGCTCGAAATAAACGCGGGCGCTCTCGAACGTCGGGGTTCCTGGCGGGCGAACAGTCTTGAACGTCACTGTTATTTGCGACATAACTTGGACCGGCACGCCGCCAGAAAAAAAGGGCGTGAACTGCACTGCTGCGAACCCGGCCTTCGCCGCTTCATTTAGTCCGGGATTGTCCGAAATAATCGGCCCGATTTCTCGAACCTTTCCGTCGCGGTCCACAACCACGTCGGTTGTAATATGTCCTTCGAGCGGTCCATCCTGAAGCGGTGGCCACGACATTGGCTCGCCAGAGACCAAGTTCTTTCGCAGCGTAGTTTCATCAATTATCATGGTTTCCAGCAGTTGCGAATCGCCAGCGCTGGCACTGATCTCGAAAGTCCCGCCAGACGTCCCTCCCAATTCTTCAAGCGTTGTCACTTTCGCCGTGACCTGAGGACTCCCGACGTTGATGGTCCGTGCCACCATTCGCCCAGCGAAATTTGCGTAATCTTTGAACTCCGCGCCCCATCCAATGCCGCCAGCGTAGAGGAGAAGATCGGTTTTATTGTCGATCGCAACCCATGACCTGATTATGTTAGGAACCTCGGCCGTCCCGCTCCGCGTTTCCCAGGTCAGATTGGTCATAGGCCCAATCCGTTTTATGTCTGCCTCATCGGCATGCTGCAAGACATCTTCGAGCGGTGGAATCGGTTTCACGAGTTCAACCGCCGTTTGTTGTAGCCACTGAGGGAAATAGGAGCCGTCGCTTTTCTGCCAGTGGCGAGCCCCGTTGACGATGGCGATCTGATGAAAATTAGGCGCTTTCACCTCTCGCTTCCACTCTGACGGCGAAGCCCACCAAATCTCCACCTCACCGGTCCGGCCGGATTCTTTATCGCGCTCAAAGCTGGGTGCGACTGTTGCTTTTAGATGAAACGGCTTTGTGCCTGGCTGGTCGAGAGTGCTTCGTTCGACAGCCTTCCGAATTGTCTTACCGAAATCGTCGGCATGAGCAGATAGCGGGAAGATGAAGGCGGTTACAAATAGGATGCGTCGCCAGGGCCGTTTCACGCCGAGAACTCTACACAAGAGCGGTAAATAAGGCGAGCATGCCTGTCGTACTCCTCCCAAGTTCCGTTTAGCGGACAAGTGGATTGGGCAGCGAAAACGGACATGGACTCGAAGCGATTAGCGCTGTGTTTTCAGTCCACACCACATACCTACTTGTATTTGCTTCCCTCGCACACCTAAACTTGTCGCGTGAAGAACGTACATATTTTGGAGCCACGCCGAACGGGCCGCCGCCGTTCAGGGGGTCAGATCCTGCGAGTGGCCCGACCGCCCCACGGCCAAGGAGCAATCGGCCTTGGACTTTGTAGCGGCCACCTTTCAGGTGGGCTGCCTTGTCTTTGGGGTTTCGTTCGCGGCGGCGCCCTTAAATCGCCGATTTCACGATCCTTTCGACGCCCAAATCGCCAATTTCTAATCGACACCCTTGCAATTAAAATCCACCGTAACTTCTACAAAACACGGGTCGCATGGTCGCTCTAATCGACACTCCCGCGGACGCCTCCGCCCGACGATTGTCTCGCTGTCTTCCGCGCACGATTCGCTCGGTTGTCTCTCAAATCTGCAATCCAAAACTCCAAATCGCATTTCGCGAGTCCATTGACCGCGCCGTCGCATCGCATCAATTCACGGGAGGAATTACATGAAACTGAATGAGTACACCACGCTGGGCCGCACGGGACTGCGCGTCAGCCCGCTCTGCCTGGGCACAATGGGTTTCGGCACCAAATGGGGCTGGGGCGCCGACGAGAAAATTTCCTTCGAGATGCTGGACCTCTACGTCAACGGCGGCGGCAATTTCATCGACACCGCCAACGGCTACCAGATAGGGCAAAGCGAGGAGATCGTCGGCAAGTTCGTCAACGAACGCAAGCTGCGCGATAAAGCCGTGATCGCCACGAAATTCACTTTCGGCACGGAGCAAGCGAATCCCAACGCCGGAGGTAACGGCCGCAAAAATATTTATAATGCGCTCGAAGCCTCCCTGCGCCGCCTCAATACCGACTACATCGATCTCTATTACCTGCACGCGTGGGACATGATCACGCCCGTCGAAGAAGTCGTCCACACGCTCACCGATCTCGTTCGCGAAGGAAAAATCCGCTACTACGGACTCTCCGATACTCCCGCGTGGTATTTCACGCGCGCCCAAACCCTGGCCGAAGATCGCGGCCTCGAGCGCTGCGCCACTTTGCAGCTCGAATATTCGCTCGCCGAACGCAATATCGAGCGCGAGCACATTCCCGCCGCGCAGGAACTCGGCATCGGCCTGTGCCCGTGGAGTCCGCTCGCCGGCGGCCTGCTCACCGGAAAATACAAACGAGAGGCGACAGGCGGCAGCGGCGAAGGACGCCTCACCATGCCGAATCCGATCTTCAACAAATTTACGGAGCACAACTGGCGCGTGCACGATGTGCTGATCGACGTTGCGAAAAAAATCGGCAAGTCGCCCGCGCAGGTCGCCATCAGTTGGCTCGTCACGCAGCCCGGCGTCACCTCAGTAATCTTGGGCGCGACGAAAACCGCGCAGCTTGCGGACAATCTCGGCGCACTCGACGTCACGATTCCCGCCGATCAGCGCAAACGGCTCGACGAAGTGGGCGCGCCCGAGCCTGTGCATCCATACAACTTCTACAATCCGTTCATGCAATCTCGCGTGAGCGGCGGAGTTACGGTGCGCGAATGGCGCCGCGGATATTTGTATCAGGGAACGATCGCGCCGCCCGCCGAAAAGAAAGCCGGCGCCGCCAACGACTAGCGCCAGCGCGTTACTTCGCCGGGGTGAAAAGGACGGCGTCGGATGTCCCGGGGCCGCGGACCATGGCGAGCAGTTTCCCGTCGGGAGAATAGGCGATCCACATGATGACGCCGGAGGTGGAATGCGTGAGCTGCTTATCCGGTGCGTGCGGCGGCAAAACTGAAATCGCCCACAGATTTGTGACGCCGGTGCGAACATCTATCAAAGCAAAGGTGCGATTATCGGGCATCCAGGCGCCGCTGCGAGTGGGACCCATCGTATCGGATACGGGAAACTGATTCTCGACTGCCCCGGTCTCCGTGGAAACGACCAAGGCCAATGGCGTGCCGTTTGCCGCCGGAGTGGCGAACAGAAGATGGCGGCCATCAGGCGAGAGAAAAGGAACAGCGATGGCCGCACGGTCTGAAACGCGCACCGGTGAAGCTCCCGACGACGAGATTTTGAAAATGTAAGAAATGCCGCGCGCATCTTGACCCAGGTAATAGATCACGTTGCCCCCGGGGACGGATACGGGATCGATTTCCCCCGGCCCATTTGTCAATTGCGTCGAAGTGCCACTCTGCATATCAAACTTCCAGAGATGGTACTTGCCGCCGAGGTCGGAATCGTAAGCGACCGATTTTCCGCCGTCGCACACAGTCGGATTTTCGTGGTAGTGACCATCGAACGTAAGTTGGCGAGAGTTCGATCCATCCGCGTCTGAAACGAAGAGGTCCCAATTTTCGGAATGATCGCCCGTATAAACGACGTGATTATCGGGCGTGAATGCAAAACCGTTTGGGCCATCGATTCGGCTGGTCGTAATTCCCTTCGTTTCATCAGGATGGTTCGCCGCACCAACGTAAACGCCCATCGACAAATCCTCTTGCACTGCAGCGATGGTTTTGCCGTCGGATGAAATCGAGACAGATATGTAGTTGCTCAGATCATTGGAGATTCGGCGGACATCGCCCGAAGGATAGCTGACAATCCAGAGTTGCGCCGGAACGGCGGTCTTATCCTGTGCCACGAGTATCAGGCCGCTGCCATCAGGGAGCCACGCGAAGTCGTGCAGGTCTCGCCAGCGGCGGCCGGGCATCGCAGTGGCTGCACCCGTCGTTGGATCAACTTGAACCAATCCCAATCGCTGCCCATTGGAAGGGTCGAACGTGACGACGACGATGCGCTTGCCGTCGGGCGACCAGCGAACTGTGGAGAAGTCGTTGTACGACGCCGCGGTCTGCCGCGTAGTCACCGTTCGGACGCCGCTGCCATCCGCGTTGGCAACCATCAGCTGAACTTGGCTGCCGTCGGAATTGTCGGTCGCGTAGGCGATCTGCTGGCCGTTGGGCGAGAACGATACGCCCGTGTCGGCGTGATCGAGCAAGCGTCGCGGCGAGCCACCGAGAACCGGTATTTGATATTCGGCGGAGTGTCCTCCCGCGCCGGGCTGGACCGCGTAGTCGATGAAATTGCCATCAGGCGTGAAGCTGACGTCGTGAAGCTGATCGGTGCTGGGCGCGATGATTTGAACGGCGCTCGGGACCGTGAGCTGCCGCACCCAAAGGCTCCAGCGTCCGTTGCGGTTTGAGATGTAGGCGATCCAGCGACCGTCAGGAGAGATGCGGGCGGCCACAAGATCTCCCGAAGACGTGAGGCTGGTAATGGACATGTTCTCGAAGGCCGTTGCGGCGAGCCCAGAGCGGAAAAATCCCCTCCAGTAAAGAACTCCCGCGACGAAGGCGAATACGACCACGAGCACGACGAGACCGATCAGGAAAATTCGATTGCGATGTGACGGTGCGGCTGCAACGGCTGCCGTGGTTCCGACGGTGACTGGAGTTACGACGGCGGTCCGGCCGGAGGACGGGGCGCGCTCTGCGCCGGTCGAAGGCGACAGAGCTGAGAGCGGGCCCATTGGCGAAACCTCGGCGGCGGCATCGACGGTCGAAACGGCGACGCGAGCGGAGCCGGAGTCGCGCTTCAGGCGCTCGAGATCCGCGCGCATTTCGGCGGCGCTCTGGCAGCGGAGGCGCGGATCTTTTTCGAGAGCCTTGTTGATCAGCTCTTCGAGCCTGGGCGGCAGATCGGGATTCAGCCGAATCGGAGAAACCGGCGCGCGATTGAGAATCGCGTCGAAAATTACAGCGGATGTATCTCCGCGAAACGGCAGAGAGCCGGTGGCCATTTGGTAGAGCACGATGCCTGTCGAGAAAAGATCGCTGCGCGCGTCGAGTTCTTTGCCGCGAGCCTGCTCGGGCGACATGTAGGCGACGGTGCCGAGAGCAGTGCCGGGACTCGTGAGATCGGCGACAGTCACGCCAGTGGTGAGACCAGAGTTGGTCGGGATCACGCTGTGAGCGCCGCGCGGCGAGAGTTTGGCAAGGCCGAAATCGAGAATGACAGCGCGGCCGCGTTTGGTGATGAAAATGTTCGCGGGCTTGATGTCGCGATGGATGATGCCTTGCGAGTGCGCGGCGTCGAGTGCATCGGCGATGTCGATTGCCAGAGAAAGCAGCTCATCGAGCGGCAGAGGGCGGCTGCCGATCAAATGGTTTAGCGTGCTGCCCTCGAGATATTGCATGGCGATGAACGGGCGGCCGTTGTGTTCGCCGATTTCGTAAATCGTGCAGATATTCGGATGGTCGAGCGCGGAAGCCGCTTGG
This sequence comes from Candidatus Acidiferrales bacterium, assembly GCA_030037315.1. Classification (GTDB taxonomy): domain Bacteria; phylum Acidobacteriota; class Terriglobia; order Acidiferrales; family UBA7541; genus Palsa-295. The sequence continues at coordinate 5,904 of JASHRM010000033.1, read as the reverse complement.
GCTTCGCGTTCGAAGCGCTCGAGGGATTGGCGGTCGTTGGGCAGATTCTCCGGTAGAAATTTCAGCGCGACGAAGCGGCGCAGCTTGAGGTCTTCGGCCTTGTAGACCACGCCCATGCCGCCACTGCCGAGTTTTTCGAGAATGCGGTAGTGGGATACGGTCTCGCCGATCAAAGGAGCGCCTCGTGATGCCGGATGATGTTACGGGCGCAAGGGGAACGCAGTCAACCGCGGACGGGGGAGCGAATAGGGTTGCGAAAAACGGACCACCCTGCTGTGCTGAGTCTTGGAAAGGACCGCGATCTTTGATTTGCCCCGGCCCAGAACATAGCAAAAGGAAAGAGCTTGACCCTCTGCATCTGCGGCTGCTAAGAGTACGTAACTTATGCGTAAGCTGTCGATGACGTTACTTTGTGCGTGCCTTATGGCCACCGCTGCTCGATCCGCGTATGGCGACAAGCATGACAAATGGGTCGAGGCGCGTAGCCAAAATTTTATTGTGGTTTCGAACGCGGGGGAGAAGCAAGCGCGAAAAACCGACGTTCAATTCGAGCAAATTCGCGCTCTTTTCCGCGAGTACCTTATGATTGCCAAAGACCATCCGAGCCCGGTGATTACGATCATCGCCGCGAAAGATGAAAACTCCATGCGCGAGTTCATGCCGGAATTCTGGGCAAAGGGGCATGCGCATCCGGCCGGCGTCTTCTTCCGTAGCCTCGACCAGCAGGAAATTATCGTCCAGGCCGACGCGGACGGGACGAATCCCTACGCAACGATTTACCACGAGTATTATCACTCGCTGACGATGCCCTATCTTCCGGGTCTTCCCGTATGGCTAGCCGAAGGACAGGCGGACTTTTTTGGCTACTCACATGTGGAAGGCCAGAAGGCATACATGGGAGAACCCGCTCCGGGACTGATTTGGGAACTTCGCCAGAACCAGATGATCCCGCTCGATGTGCTCTTTGCCGTTAATCGCACTTCGCCTTATTACAACGAAGCGAACAAGACGAACATTTTCTACGCGGAATCGTGGGCGCTGACGCATTACCTTTGGCTCGCCGATAAGGGCGGCCATAAGCAGATGCTCGCGGCGTATCTGATGGCCGCCACTCAGCCTGGTGCGACGGAAGAACAGGCGGTGAAGGCCTTCGGCGATCTCAAAAAGCTGCAGGCGGCGCTACAGCGGTACGTTGGCAACGAAAGGTTTGCAGATTTCGAGGCAGCAGCGCCGCCGATTCAAGCCACCGATATCACGGTTCGGGAGCTCTCGGATGCAGAGGCGGACGCATACCTCGGTGGATTCGAAGCAGTCCGCGCAAAGCCGGAACGAGCAAAGCCCCTTCTGTTGGAAGCAATCAAGCTCGACCCCAACGTCGCATTGGCTTATCAAAACCTCGGGGTGGCGGAATTCCTCGAAGGTGATCGGAAGGCTGCGTTTGAATCATTCTCGAAGGCCGTCTCGATCGATCCCAAGAGTGCGCCTGCCCACTATTTCCGAGCGTATTTAGGTCTGGGTCGGGAAGGCGGCGCCGCCGGCGATGCTCAATTCGATGATGATCTGCGACAGGCAATCGCGCTTGATCCGAATTCTTCGCCTCCTTATGAACTTTTGGCGAGGCATCTCGCCGGTTCCAGCGAGAATCTTGCGGAGGCTCTTTCAGTGGCGAAGCAGGCCGTGAAGCTAGAACCGGGAAATTCGGGCGCCTTGCTGACCTTAGCGCACGTCTTGATACAGATGAAAGATTTCAATGATGCCCAAACCGTTGCGCAGTGGGCCGAAAGAGACGCTCTGAACGCGCCACAGCGGGAATCGGCCGAACAGATACTCAACTATGTCCAGCAGGTAAGAAATCTCGGAGTGGCAAACGGGCCGGCGCCCGCAACCAATTCGACCGCCCGTGCGGCCGGGGCCGGCTCGGATGACACCGACGAACCAGAGAAGCCAAATTCGAAGGGCCTGCGCCACGCCATCGGGCCCGTAACGCAATCAAGCTGTGTGAATGGCGTACCTCAGATTGAAATAAAAACCGACTCTGGAGTTGTGCTACTGCATGGGGCGCCCGACGGAAAATTGGACATCAATGTTTCGTTCGAACCAGCGGCCGGTCTTGATGCCTGCACACTAAAGGGCTACCGCGTGGCAGCATCTTACATTTCTGATGACACCAGCGGCACTCGCGGTACCGTGACAACGATTCGCGTTCTCCGCCCCGCGTCCGATTCGAATGAATGATCGTCAGGCGCAACGAACGGTCGAAGGAATCTGGGCATGCTGCTCGGCTAGTGTTGGGGAGCCGCAGACTGAGCAGCATCTTCCATAGCCTTTTCGAGTTCGGGATGTTCTTGAAGGACTTCCATCATGGATTGGCGCCCAATGTCTTGTCCCATCTGCTGGCCGTCTGTTTGTAACTCCGCAGTCAATGCGGGCAGCTCCTTGGAGGCTTTCTTTCCGAGGGGCGTCTCGTAAAACGTTATCAGGCCGCGGATTTCCTCGTCTGAAAAATGCTGGTCGTAGCGCACGACCGCCAAGTTAATGATTTGCTTTGCGTCAAACTTCGATTCGAATTTTGCGAAGAAGAGATCGATGAGTTTGTCGCGATAGTCGCCGGGAGGAAGGGAACTGGCCATTAGCGGCCGGATCGATTGGGTCATTCGGTCCATGACCTGTTGAGCGGTTGAGACGGAACCCATTAGTTCCAAAAGATGCCGGATATCTGCTTCCTTCGCGGGGTCGATTTTATTGGGACTGGCCGCGCCCGTGGCTGAAGGTGGCTTTGGCGCGTCCTGCGCGCGGGAGACCTGGGCCGTGACAAGGAAAGATAGAAATAAAGCGGCTGCCGCAAGAGTCTTCATGTCGCACCCCTTATGGAACGTGGGCTCATAGTAGCGGATTCCGTGATGGGATGCGTGAAAGGCGCATGCGAATGTGCTTGATCTTCACCGGACCGCGCCTTGCGTCACGAATAGGTCGGTTGGTAATCTCCGCTAGGTTTTGTGCGGAGATGAGCACGCGCGTCGATAAAACAACCTGAAAAAGCAGATTCGTCACACTCGCGAAGAACGCTCGATTCGGAATGACAGCACTGATGAGAGGAAATGGGAGGGAATATGAGGATGCGAATTTTGGCAGCGGTGGCGATCGCCGCGATTTTGGGCGTTGTGATCGAGAGCCGAACGTCGGCGCGCGCCGTGAACGACAAGAAAGATTTGGCCGCACAGGTTGAAGCGCTGAAAACGCAAGTGGCGCAGATCGCAAAGCAAGCGCAGAACGCCGAGGACTACATTGCCATCGATAATTTGCAGACGGCCTATGGATACTACGTGGACAAATGCGAATGGGACCAAACTGCGGACCTCTTCGCAAAAGACGGCACGCTGGAGATCGGGTTGCGCGGCGTTTGGGTTGGGCAGGATCGAGTGCGGGCCTATCTACATACGCTGCCGCAACTGAAGTACGGGACGCTTTTCAATCATATGCAATTGCAGCCGAAAATCGATGTCGCGCCGGATGGCCAGACGGCGAAGGCGCGGTTTCGCGCGTTCGAGCAATTTGGCATGCTGCATCGCAGCGCGCAGTGGGCGGAAGGAACATACGAGAACGAATATGTGAAAGAAGACGGCGTGTGGAAAATCAAAAAGCTGCACTACTACATGACTTACTATGTAGATTACTACAAGGGATGGGACCAAGGCGGAAATCCGGCGCCGGGTCCGATTCCGAATTTCCCTCCTGATGAGCCGACGACGGTGCAATACAAGCTGTATCCGGATGTTTTTGTACCGCCGTATCACTACAAGAATCCGGTGACAGGGAAGTAGGAAATCGGGCCAGGGCGGAAATTCAAAAGCAGATCCCTCGTCGGCGCAAGAACCGCGCCTCGCTCGGGATGACAGGCGGCGGGCCGGTAGCGCGGTGAGAGCCAAGAATTGACGCCGGGCACGGCATGCCGTGCCCCTACAAAACCGGCGACCACACCGCCTCAGATCGGCTGCTAGGAAACGGATCCTCGCCGCGGCGGGCAAACCTCACACTCGCAAAAAGCGCTCGGTTCGGAATGACAAATAGGGGGAATTGCCCTCAGGTGTGTGGGGGCGAATTTGACTTTGCGCGATGGTGTGTTTAGGCTGCGAGCGAAATTAGGCGGAGGACTGAAATGATGATGCGAATTTTGCAGGTTGTTCTGGTGGTAGGAGTGATTTGTCCCGTGGTGCTGGCGTTTGCACGCGCGGGCGAGAAATCGAAGGATTTGGCGGCGGAAGTCGATGCGCTGAAAGCGCAGATGGCGCAAGTGCAGAAGCAAGCGCAAAACGCGGAGGATTACGTCGCGATCAGCAATTTGCAGACGGCCTACGGGTATTACGTCGACAAATGCAAATGGGATGAGGCGGCCGATCTTTTCGCGAAAGACAGCACGCTCGAGATTGGCTTGCGCGGAGTTTACGTGGGGCAGGACCGCGTGCGCGCGTATTTACACAAGCTGCCGGATCTGAAGTACGGCACGCTTTTCAATCACATGCAATTGCAGCCGAAGATCGATATTGCGCCAGACGGGTTGACCGCGAAGGGGCGTTGGCGCGCGATTATGCAGGTGGGAATCCTGAACCGGTCGGCGCAATGGGGCGAAGCGACGTACGAAAACGTTTACGCGAAAGAAGGCGGCGTGTGGAAGATCAAGCACCTGCACGCGTATTTCACGTACTACGCGGATTACTATAAAGGTTGGGATAAGGGCGGCGATCCGCCTCCGGGGCCGATTCCGGGATTCCCTCCTGATCAGCCGCCGACCGAGACATACAAGTTGTATCCGGATGTGTATGTGCCTCCGTACCACTACAAGAATCCAGTGACGGGGAAGTAGCAGGGCGCAGCAACGTCGCAATTCAAAAGCAGATCCCCACAGTCGCGAACCCCACGCGACAGGGTTTGATTGTATGACGGGATGACAAAGTCCGGAGTGTGCGGCGAGAGCAGTTGAGGAATGCGCGCAAAACACAGATAATTTGAGGGCAAATTCGTCTTACTTACGAATCCAATTTCAACGGAGCCATGAATGGGGACAAACAGCGGATTTGATGTGGATCGCCTGGTGGCGATTGACGTCCACACGCACGTGGAACACGAAGGCGAGCACACAGAAACGGATCAGGCGGCGAAGGCGTATTTCGGCGAAGGGGCGCCGCGGGGACGGCAGGGGATGGCGGACTATTACCGCGAGAGGAAGATTGGCTGCGTGATTTTTACGGTAGATGAGAGATTGTCGGGGCGGCCTCAAGTGTCGAACGATTCGGTGATCGAATTTGCGGCGAAAAATTCGGACATCATGATGGCGTTTGCGAGCGTCGATCCCACGCGCGGGCCGGGCGCGATTGCGGAAGCGAAGCGGCTGATCAAGACGGGAATGATCCACGGATTCAAGCTACATCCGCCGATCCAGCAATTTTTCCCGAACGATCCGACGATTTATCCGTTCTATCGCGTCGTGGAGGAAGCGGGACTGCCGATTGTGTTTCACACAGGACACAGCGGAATTGGAACGGGAATGCCGGGCGGCGGCGGAATCCGGCTGAAGTACGGCAACCCGATGTACATCGATGATGTCGCCGTGGATTTTCCCGACTTGAAAATCATCATGGCGCATCCGTCGTTCCCGTGGCAGGACGAGGCGATTTCGATCTGCCTCCACAAAAAGCAGGTATACATCGATTTATCTGGATGGTCGCCGAAATATTTCGCTCCCAATTTGATTCAGTATGCGAACTCGCTGTTGAAAAACAAAATGCTGTTTGGGTCGGATTATCCGCTGATTACGCCCGACCGCTGGATGGCTGATTTCGCGAAGGCCCCGTTTAAAGATGAAGTGAGGCCGCTGATTTTGAAAGAAAATGCGATGCGGCTCTTCGG
>JASHRM010000004.1 GCA_030037315.1 Candidatus Acidiferrales bacterium | reverse complement strand
AATCATACGCACGGATTTACCGGTTCGGCCACATGCTGCTGATTCCTACGTGGCTCAACGAGCAGACCGAACCAAAACTGTTCCTCATCGATACGGGCTCGCTGACCAGTGTGATTTCAACGGATGCGGCGCGCGAAGTGACGCATGTTTCGAACGACAACGATACGCACATGAGAGGGCTGAACGGCGACGTCAGGCAGGTGTTTCGCAGCAACGAGCTCATGCTGACATTCGGGACCTTTCGCCAGAAGAATCTCGACATGATCGCGATGAGCATGAAGCCGATGAGCGACAATGTGGGCACCGAGATTTCCGGCATCCTGGGATTTACCGTGCTGCGCATGCTCGATATGAAGATCGATTACCGCGACGGCCTGATCGGCTTCAATTACGATGCGAAGCGCTGGGGGCGCTAGCGCTGTCGTAATGCGGCTTCGCCGCGGATCACTGCTTGTTGTAGACAATCTTTGTACGATCACACCCGAGCCGCCAGTAATCGACGAAACTTTCGCGCGCACAAAATTCCCGCGCACGCCCGTCACCGTGCGCCCTTCGCCGGCCCTCACCGTGGACGTATCCACCGTCGAGTATTGCAAATCGGAATCGGTCATCGCGGTTTGCAGCACGACGCTGACCGCGGATGGCGACGTCCCGTAAATCGTCTGCCAGAGGATGGTGCGGCCGTTTTCCGGGAACCGGAATAGTTGGGCAGCGCGTATTGCTGACTGGCCTGCCCGGCTGCGGGGCTTTCGCTGTTGAACGCGAGCGCCACGTCCGGGAAAAATCGAGTACAGCGGGACCTGCGTGTTGTAATTCGGCATAAAAACTCCGTCGAAGAAATTCGTGAGTGTTGAGTGCGCTTGGTGACCTGGGAGCGCCATTCTCCTGAATGGCGGCCTTATTGAGTTCAACCTGACTCGGTGATCGGTGCGTGACGCGTGCCGATCAGGAGATCGGCGGTCCCGGGTTCGTCTGGGCAGAAAACGAGGACAACGAAAAAGGTTCTACGCGAATGTCAAGGACATTGCAACTAGTTGTCGGTGTAAAGAATTCTCGTCCAAGGCAGCGATCCGACGAGGATGGCTCTCTTGCCTGTCCTCAGCCAGTGGCAACGGGAGAAGGAAGGCCGACGCCCTTGTCATTTCGTCGGCCGAGGAATCGTCGCAGGGGGGCACGCCGTTTTTCGTGGCGCCTGCCTTGAACGCATTCGGTGTCCCGGTGCAACTGCGACCGGGCAAGGCCGGCAGCCCTGTCGCGCGACAGAATCCTGTACTGCTGGCCACCTTGCCGGTCCACACCAGACCGGACGCCTACACCGCTCAACGTGGCCGCTACAAAATGCGCTGATGACTTATCGCGGCGACCTATCGCAACACGAACAAGAGAGATTCTTCGACTGCGCGTCCGGACGTGCCGCACAATGGCACGATGGAAGTCGCGCGTCGCTTCGCTTAGAATGACGGCCTCAGGGGCAGCCCTGCGAGGTATTTGCCGTATCGCTTTAGTGTACCGGCGCGTTTTGCGGAGGCGCGTTGGGATTCGCCTGCGTCTGCGGATTCGCGGGCGCCTCGTTCGGATTCATCGGCGCGTTGTGGAGCGTGATGGTAATTCCCTGCTTGGCGTTTTCGTCGGTGGTGCGCTGCAAATCGAAAAACTTCAGCGACGCAGCGTTCTGGCCGCCATACATGGTGATGTAATGCAGCATCCCGCCCGAAACCCAGTAATCCGCCACCGCAAGACTCGAGCCATCGACAAAATACAGAACGGCATAGTTGGGTGCTTCGGTCTGCTGCATCGGCACAGCGCTCACGCTGGGAGCAGCCGCCTGCGGTTCCAGGGACAGCGGTTCCTGCATATCGCCCGCGTCGGGATTCGCCTGGTCGGGCTCTGAGTTGAAGTCGCCCCAGTAGCCGTAGTTGTATCCGTAAGCGCCGTCGTCGAAGCCCGCTCCAAGAAAGCCGGGGCATCCGAAGCCCCACGCGTAGAACGGGTCGCAGCCGGGACCGAAATCAAAGCCGAGCCCGAATCCCCAGTACGGACCAAATCCAAAGCCGGGATAAATCGGGACAAAAATCGGCTCGCGATTGTGCCAACGTCGGTCGGGCTGGTCCACGAAGCTATGCTGCGCAGCCGCTGATTTATCCGCTGGATCGGGATTCTGCCAAATGTCATGGCCCTCGCCCGAAAAACTCATCGACGATCGCGAATGCACGATGGAATCTGCAGGCGCGTCCCATCCATTCACAGGCGGAAAGCCGATGGTTACGTGGCGCGGGGCATTTTCATCGCGCGCATCGGACGCAGCCGCGCCGGGCGCAGGCGTGCTAAAGAGACGCGCCGTTCCGGGCGCGCTCGAAGCAAATCCGTACAATGAAGCTGGACGGGAAACTGAGCCGGTCGACGAGGCTGGCGGCCGATACGTGCGCGCGACTGGCGCCGGAGCTGAATGTGTTGCCGCCGGATGCGAAGCAGGAGCGCTGTAACCTCCGCCCCCGCCAAAATGGCCGCCGCCACCGCCGAGGTGGCCGCCGCCTCCGCGCTGCCCGAAAGCAGCCGGGGCAAGCGAGAGCGCAGCAGCTGCCAGAATGCCCAGCCCAGCGCGAGATGCAGAGAAATTACTCTGAGAGGTTCCGCATTTGGAACTTCGAGACGCCTTTTGCATGTCCCACCCCCGGGTCCGCGACCGAGAGTTTGCCTCCGCTCGCCTGCGGGGTGGCGGCGGCTGCGTGTTGTACGCGGCGATTCTATATCATTGGACGTGCCGCTGCACCATTTGGGTGCAGGGGGAAGGTGGTAAAGTACGAAGCCGTCATTCTGAGCGACGTGGCCCGGCGGTTTGTGCCGTGCCGATGTACGGCACGCCTGGCCACGAAGGCGAAGAATCTCTCTTTGAGTTCTATTTGATCTGAATGTAGCAGCGTTCGCACTCGGCACCTTTCGAGCGCCAGCTACTGACGTCATGAATTTTGCGGTTAAGAGGGATCCTTCGACTACGTCCCACGGCTGCACAAATCGCAGCGGGCAAACGCGCGTGGGACTCTCAGGATGACAAGGGCTCGACCTCGTCATGCCATGATTCCATTCATCCATATCGGACCGCTGGAAATACCGACGTTCGGGCTGATGGTTGCGTTGGCAATGCTCGGCGCGTACTACATCCTGCGCGCGGACTTGGCTCGGCGCGGGCTGGCGACGAACGATTCGACGCTCCCGGAAAAATTCATCGCGATTCCCTGCCTTGCCGGAATCGTCGGCGCCAAGCTCTACCACGTACTCGAAACGCCGCGCGAGCTTCTCGCGCATCCCGCGCAGGAGCTTTTCAGCCGCTACGGCCTTGCGTGGTTCGGGGGGTTGATCGCGGGATTCGCGGCGTTCGTGCTGCTCGCCCGACACGAAGAGATTCCGCTGCTCGATATTTTCGACGCGGGGTCGCCGGCCGCTGCTCTCGGCTACGGCATTGGACGCATCGGCTGCCTGCTGTCCGGCGACGGCGATTACGGCACGCCGACTTCGCTACCGTGGGGCATGAGTTTCCCGAACGGCCTCGTGCCCACGACGCAGCGCGTGCACCCGACTCCGATTTACGAGTTCATCGTTGCGTGCATCATCGCCTGGATTCTGTGGAAGATTGGAAGCGTCCAACTCGCTACAGGCTCAATCGACGAGTCTTTTCCCCTCCTCGAGAGAGAGAATGCGAGGGTTCACGTGCCGATCTTGGGCAAAATCTCCTCACGCCACATTTTTTTCACGGCTCCTTATCGGTCGCTCGAACGCTTTTCGCGGCCTGGCCGCGTATTTGCGGCGTATCTGATTCTCACGGGCATCGCCCGTTTCCTCGTGGAATTCATTCGCATCAATCCGCGTTCATTCTTCGGATTGACAAACGCGCAAGCAGCCAGCCTCGCGTCGATCATCGCGGGAATTATTTTGTGGGCCGCGATCTCGCGCCGTCAAACAAATCGAGAACAGTTTTCGTAGCGCTGGCCTTCAACGTATTCGGTGTTCCGGTCGCGCACGCGGCCGGGCAAGGCCGACAGATGTTGCAACCACGATTTCGATTGCCAAACGAAACAAGAGTGCCCGCCTTTCCGGTGTTTCAGTCCAGCCCGACGCCAAAAACCGCTGAAGGCGTGCGCTACGAAATGGCGTCAATCGCTTTGCGATAGCCAAGGTCCTGTGCCGAGCGCGGTACGTCGTGACCCTACGAATCTTTGATCCGGGCGCATCACGCAGGAAAATTGCAGCGGTTTTAGGCTTTCGGCATGCGAATCCCGAGCAAGTCGGCGGCGAGAACTGCGATTGAGCGCGCGGGGTCAACGGCGGCGGGCGGCTTGAGCACGGAAGCGGTGCGAGTCGGACACCAACACCGCTTAACGCGGGCGCTACACAAGCTCGTCAACTATGGGATCCGCGACGAAATCGTAATAAGCGTTGGCGTTAATGCTTGGGCGGGCGAGATGCGACCCTCATCGGGTTGGGGAAGGTAGATTCTTGGCAGGCCAACCAGGCCTGCTTCAGAATTGGCGTCCTCGTCGGACGCTGAGGAGAGATCCTTCGGACAGCTAACTTCGCTGTCCTCACGATAAGCATGCTCTTCGGATGCTTACTTTTTTACGGTTTTGCGTCGCCCGCGGCGGCGCACCGGCCGGTCCGCAGGAGGTTCCCCGACCAATTCGGCAACCCAAATGGACGTGACGAATTTCTTCACGCCGTGGTTATCGAAATCGATCGTTGTGCGTTCAGTATTGGATTCTGTGACCGTGCCAAGACCATACTGATCGTGGCGGATCGTTTGACCCTCAGACAAAACCTGCACGGGAACCTCCTTGGATTTGGAACCGACCAGTGCCGCCCGGGCTAAGTGTTTAGAGGCCTACGACGCGCTCGGCCTGCAAGCCCTTCGGGCCCTGCTTGACTTCGAACTCAACAGCCTGACCTTCGTTGAGGCTCTTGTATCCGTCAGCCTGGATGGCTGAAAAATGCACGAAGACGTCCTCTCCGGATTGGCGCTGGATGAAACCATAGCCTTTTGCTGCGTTAAACCACTTCACTGTTCCTTGTTCTGTAGCCACTTCTTAATGCTCCTAGTTAATTCATAAGGCGGGGCTTACCCGCCGAGAAGGCTATTTGCGCTTTGGTTCTTTTCACGTCACAAAAAAAGGCTGTCGGACGTTTTGCCCGATCAGCCTGTTTGAACGCGTCAAAAGGGACACAAGAGCAACAAACGCAAGACACTTATAGCACAAGTCACCTGAGGAACGCAATATGAGAGGCTGCGGTCCTGGCGGGAGAACGCGACGCCGAATTCAACACGTCGTTCCAAGTCCGAAAGCCGAGCGCCCGTGTGCAATTCCCGGCGGAGCGCAGCGGCTTGCCGCCTCGCGTTCGCATCTGTCGTGGTGGACCTGTCAAAAGTTACGTCTCCTCTCTGTATAGCGGCGGCTCGGCGTAGGCACGGCGCATCTTCCGAGTGATGTGCGACCGCGAGGGTTCGCCCGCTGAAAATCTCACCAGGTCATTGAATATTTCATCAGAAATCAAACACAGCCTAAGACTGACGCCGACCGGGAATGCTCGCTAAATCTCATTAATTCGGTGCCTTTCGGCCCGCCGCTTCTCGGCTGGCAATTGGCAAGGGGTTTGCATATAGTGCCCTCGAAAGGAGCTCCCTCACATGGCAAAGAAGGCAGCCAAGAAGCTCAGCAAGGGCAAGGCGATCTCGAAGGTAAAACCGCTCACCGGCCCCAAGCACATGCAATAACCAAGAACCCTTTCACTCGCCGGGGGGCGAGCAGCTACATTTGAATGCGCGGATGGCCTTCGCGCTCCCGGCGATTAAACCGGCCCACGATCAAAGCAGCGCCTGCATCGAGAAGGAGATCTCGAAATGAAAAAGAAAGCAGCCAAGAAACTGAGCAAGGGAAAGGCGATCAAGAACCTAAAGCCGTTGAACAGGATCGCCTCCAACTGAACCACGGGACCCTCTCACGTGCCGCAGGGCGCACGCAGCCCGCCGCTGACCAGCGGCTGGCGAGCCGCGCTCCCTGCGTTTTTTTTTGGCCAAATCAACACGCCGTTAGCAATCGGTAAGGAGATACAGCATGAAGAAGGAGAAAGCAGCCAAGAAAGTCCGCAAACGAAAATCGATTGGGAAGGTAAAGGCCATGACGCGGCCTATCTTGGTCTAACGCCCCGGAAACTCATTCACACGCCGGGCCGCGCGAGCAGCCGAATCTGAATGCGCGGTCGGCCGTCGCGCCACCGGGCGCTTCGGCCAAGTCAGCATCAATTGGAAATTAGCGGGTAATTGCTCCGCGGCCTGGAAAGGAGCCACAAAGATGGCAGCGAAGAAAACAGCCAAGAAGGTTAGCAAGGGAAAGTCGGTCGGGAAGGTAAAGCCGCTGATGAAAATGACGGGGTAGTAGTAACTAGTCCCGGAACCCCTGACGCGCCGGGGGCGCCTTCGCCCCGCTTTCCCCGGCGATTCTATTTGTCAAATCACTCCGCAAGTCACTTCCCTAAATCGAACGCCTCGGCCAGCAATTCATAGGAACGCCGCCGGTCCGCGTGATCATGCGTCATCGTGGTGACCATGATCTCGTCGACGCCTCCCTCAGTGGCAAGCCGCGTAAGCTGCTCGTGCACCGTTCTTGGCGATCCGATGAACGACCTGTCGCGATTCATCTCGATCACCGCGCGCTCTTCTCCGCTATACGGATAGTCGTTCGCCTCTTCGATTGTCGGGAAACGTCCCATTTTGCCAGTGCGGAAGCGGAGCAGCACCAATTGCAGCGGTTTTGCCAGTTCCCTGGCCCGCTCGTCCGTTTCCGCGCAGACCACCGAAACTCCGATCAGCGCTTCGGGCTGCTTCAAATATTCCGACGGTTGAAAATTTTCGCGATAGAGTCGTAGCGCTCCGATGGCAGGGGGTGGGTTGATGTGATGCGCGAACGCGAACCGCAAGCCCATCTGCGCCGAAAGAATCGCCGAGAAATCGCTCGATCCCAACAGCCAAACGTCCGGCATCTCCACGTCGTCCGGCATCGCGCGCACGCGCTGGAGCGGATGATTTTCCGGAAAGCCGCTATCGAGGAACGCAAGCAAGTCCTCTAGGCGCGCAGGAAAATCATCCGCATTCAGCGCCTCGCGCGAGCGCCGCAGCAGCAGTGCCGTAAGCGAATCGGTTCCAGGCGCGCGCCCCAGGCCCAGGTCGATGCGATGCGGATGCAGCGCCTCAAGCACGCGGAATGTTTCCGCCACCTTCAGCGGCGTGTGATTCGGCAGCATGATGCCGCCGGAACCCACGCGAATGCGCTTCGTCACGTCGGCGACGTGCCCGATCATCACTTCGGGCGCGGAGCTTGCGATCAGCGGCGTGTTGTGATGCTCGGCCAGCCAGTAGCGCGTGAAGCCGAGCCGGTCCGCAAGTTGCGCGAGGTCGAGCGTGTTGCGCAGCGCTTCGGTGCTCGTCGAGCCGGACGCCACCGGCGACACATCCAGCACCGATAATTTGAATTTCTGCGCCACCTACTCCCCGCCCTGCGATAACCGCGCGGCAAAATCACATGCCCGCGCTGAAGCATTCTTGCATACCACAGGACCAGAATCAGATGATCGGTTTGGCTCCGCTAATTCGTTCTAGGAAATCTCCATGTGGAGCGAGGGGGCTTGTTCCCGCTTTGTCCTGATGGTCATTCCCGCATCGCTGCAATAAAGCTGCGGCCATTCGACTGGGTCGGTCGGCCATCGCACTACACAAGATGCATCGTCCACGGATAGCTTTCGTCGGTTCCGGTTCCGCATGGCCATGCGAGCAGGTGGGCCTGGCAAGCCACGCCCCTACCGAAGAAGGGGAATAGGGACGTGATTTCGTAGGGGCGCAGTTTGCTGGGCCCGGTGCGCGTGATTATCGTTGGGCAAGGCCTGCCTCCTTAGTACAAAAGTACCGAAACCGGCACCCACGGCAGTACCCCTCAAATGTGACTTTCCTTCTACTGTGTTTCGCCGAGGACGGCGATACTCTGGCACTTCGAAAAAATCCCTGACTGAGGGCGCCTAGGATGAGCGACGCGTTAGAACCTGTGACTCCAGAAGAAAACGAAAGCAGCGGCAACGCGGTGGACGCCGCCGAAAAACAGTCAAACGACGAATCCGCTAAATCCGAAGCCACTCCTGCACGTGAAGAACGCCGCAAACGCCGCCGCGCCCTGATTTCCGCGCCGGTGCGCGTTCGCAGGTTGGACGTTACCGAAGGCGGCCCCGACGAAATCACGACCACCACGGACGTCTCGCGCAACGGCCTGCTTTTCCTCAGCTCCCTGAGTACATTCGAGCTGGATATGGAAGTCGCCATCACTTTCCCTTACAGCAATACGCACGGCGACATCCAGGCCGAGCAGAGCGGGCGGATCGTCCGTCTCACGGAAATGGAAGACGGTCGCCGCGCCATAGCCGTCGCAATCGGAACCGGCGTGGGCGATGACATCGTCGACGCTGCCGGCCGCAAACTGCTTTCGGATGCCGACGAAAAGTCCGCGCACGAAACGGCTGCCGCGCAGGCCGACTGCATTAGCGACCGAGACAAGCCGCTCGTCCTGGTGGTCGATGCCGATCAAGCCATTCGCGACTCAGTCAAAAGCTATCTCACCGCCGAAGGCTATAAGGTGATTGCCGTTGGCCGCGCCGCCGACGCACGCGATGTGCTCAAGATGTTTACGCCCGCCCTGTTGATCGCGGAAATTGAAGGCGAAGAACTTCCCGGTTTCGAGCTGTGCGCTCACATCAAAGCCACGCCGCACCTGAAGAAAGTCCCCGTGATGATGCTCACGCGCTCGGCCTATCCCAGCGATTACGCCAACGCACACTCGCTCGGCGCGGTTGTCTGCATGGCGAAGCCATTCCGGCAGGAGCGGCTTGGCCACGTCGTCCGTTTGCTCGCGCCCACACAGCAAGCCAAGCAAAATACAGCGCCGGCACGACGCGCGGACGTCACTCGTCTGAAGCGCGCCACCAACGTGATGAAAAAGCGGGCCCAGGATAAGCGCGCGGCGCAAAACCGTCCGAATTGGTGGTAACCGGCGATTATGCTAGGCCCTGTGTCGCGGTCATTCTGACCCGAGGGGCCCGCGGTTTGTCGCTTCCTTCGCGGTGTGTGCAAAGCGGGCAGCCGAAGTCGAAGAATCGCTCTTGGGGCTACACACTGCCAGGCTCCCGCCGGAGAGAGATTCTCCGACTCCGCGCGCCGAGCGTTCGTTTCGCGAACGCAAGAGCGATTATCGACGCGCGTCGCTCAGAATGACGTGAGCCTCTTTGCATCAATCAGGGACGGCGCCTTCCTACCTAACCACCGTTAGTCCCTTCGCCCTTTCGCCTATTAACTGCGTGAGCGCACTGTTGCACGCCCGCGCCAGCCGCAGCCCCGTCCTAGCTAAAATAGCGTTATGAAATGCCCGAAATGCGGACATGAGGTGCGCGAAGTCGCGCGCTTTTGCCAGCGTTGCCATGCGACGCTGCGCTATCTGTGCCCTTCGTGCAAGCACGAGCAGCGCCAGGGCGGCACGTGCGAAAAGTGCGGCGTCGATTTCCTGAAATACATCAGCGCGGTGATCGCCTCGAACAAGGTTGAAGCCGATCGCGAACATGATCGCATCGAGCAGAGGTCCAGCCTGCTGAAAAACATCCTGTTGATGCCCTTCAACCTGGGGATTCCGCTCTTCCGCGACTTGTTTCTGGGTCCGCGCCGCAAAACTTCCTGACATTTGCCGTTTTCGTTTAGCGAGCGCCCGCGGCTCGGCGCTGGCGTTTGCGATCCGCGGACGAAAATATTCCCACGGCGGAAATAATTCCGTG
>JASHRM010000032.1 GCA_030037315.1 Candidatus Acidiferrales bacterium | reverse complement strand
GCCTGTACGGCCGCCTCCAGCAATTCCCTCGCATGACCCTGCACGCCGAAAAGCCAGTCGATCGCGCCCGTCTTCGCCGCCTCGCGCCCGCAGTCGCGATGCAATTCAGCCGACGATTCGCCAAGCTCAAGCATTTCGCCAGCGGCCAAAATGCGCCGGCGGTAGCCCGGCGTCGCCGCCAGCAATTTCGCCAGCGTCGTCAGTGCCGCGGGACTCGAATTGTAGGAATCGTTGATCACCGAAAAGCCTTCTTCAAACCGCACCACTTCTCCGCGCTTATCCGCTGGCTTCAGATTCGGGAAAACGCGCTTCGCATCGTCCGCGCCGATCCCCCAAACGCTAGCGGCCGCTAGCGCCGCAACCGCGTTCATCACGTTATGCTTGCCAATCAGCGGCGATTCCAGCCGCGTTTTTCCGCCCGGCCACACAAAATCAAACGAGGCGCCTTCGATCCCGCGCTCTTCGATTCGCTCGGCGCGAAAGTCAGCTTTCGCGTTCGTGCCAAACGTAATTACACGCCCTTGCGCGACATTGGCAAATTGCGCAACCCGTTCGTCGTCCGCGTTCAGCACCGCCGTGGCATTTGGCCACGGCAAATTCTCGACGAGCTCGCGCTCGGCTAGCGCGATCTCGTCGATCGATGCAAAGAACTCCAAGTGCTCGATCGCCACGCGCGTCACGACTCCTACGTCGGGCGACACGATTCGCGTCAGCTGCGCCAGTTCCCCCGTATGCGACATTCCCAATTCGACGACCGCCGCATCATGGTCATCGTCGATTTTCAGCAGCGTCAGCGGCAGCCCAAACTCGTTGTTCAAATTTCCTTGCGTCTTTAGGACGCGAAACCGCGCGCCCAGCAGCGCCGCCAAAATCTCTTTCGTTGTGGTTTTCCCGACTGACCCCGCCACCGCGCCGATGATCCGTCCGCGCCGTTCCTTGCGCCAGATTTCGCAGGCGCGCCGGCCCAGCCGCTGCAACGCGGCGAGCGTGTCTCCAAAGGCGAAGAGTTTTCCGCGAATTTCCGGCACAAAATCGGAAAGGCGGTCACGCGCCACAAGCCCGGCCGCAGCGCCGCGCTCCAGCGCCATTGCCACAAAACCGTGTCCATCGTGACGCGGTCCGCGTATCGCAATGAACAGTTCTCCGGGCTGAATCGTACGAGAATCAATCGACACGCCGGCCACCCGGGCCATGGAGTCGAGCCCCGTGGGCGCCGGGACGCCAAGCGCTTCAGCCAGTTGTGCGATCGTCCACTGCATTTCATTGCCACAAGTTCGGGCGTCAATTGCAGCCTCAAACTCCGCGTCACCTATTCCGTGTCACTCACTGCAACTCCCAATCCGAATGGGGGCCAAGAGCGCCTTCGTCCTAATTTCGCCCCGCCGATTTCGAATATCCCTTGCGACGCAAAATCGCGCGCGCTTTTTCGCGATCGTCAAAATCGATCATGCCATCGCGGAGCACCTGATACGTCTCGTGACCCTTTCCGGCGAACAGCACAATGTCGCCGGGCTGCGCCTCGTCAATCGCCAGCGCCAGAGCGCGCTCGCGATCGGGCTCCACACGGTATTTCGCGTTTACTTTCTGCAGCCCCACAGCCACGTCGTTAATAATCCGCAGCGGATCCTCGCTCCGCGGATTGTCGCTCGTTAGCACAACCAAGTCGCTCAGCGATCCCGCCGCTTCTCCCATCAGGGGACGCTTCGTGCGGTCGCGTTCACCGCCTGCGCCAAAAACGGTGATGATTCGCGCACTGGGGCCAAGTTCGCGCGCCGTCGTAATCAAATTTCGCAGCGCATCATCCGTATGCGCGTAATCGACCACCACAAGGAACGGCTGCCCCTCATCGATAGGTTGAAAGCGCCCGGGAACAAGTTCGAGATTCGCAACTCCCTGCTCGATCTTCTCGACTGGGATTTCAAGGCCGACGCCTGCGCCAATCGCCGCGAGTATGTTGTATATATTGATGCGGCCGACAAACGGCGAGCGCACTTCCACCTCACCCGCCGGGGTTTGCGCCGTGAACTCCAGCCCTCGAAAATCGAGCGCATATTTTTTCGCGGTAATATCGGGCGAACCCTTCAATCCGTACGTCAGCGTCCGCTCTCCCAAACCTTTCAGCTGCGCGCCATACGAATCGTCAATGTTGACCACGGCTACATGGGGTGCGCCCGCGCCCGTACCCTCAAATAAAAGCCGCTTCGCCGCGAAATAATCGTCGAATGTTTTGTGGTAATCGAGGTGATCGCGCGTCAAATTCGTGAAAATCGCCGCGGCGAAATGGCAGCCCGTAAGCCGCGCCATAGCCAGGGCATGCGAACTCGCCTCAAGCACCGCATACGTTCCGCCCGCGTCGCGGATTTCCGCGAACATCTGCTGCAGATCGAGTGATTCGGGCGTTGTGTTGATCGCCGCGCGACTTTCTTTCGGCGTCCTGTATCCGGTCGTGCCGATGAGTCCGGTCGTGTGCCCCGCCGCGCGCAAAATCGAATCGACCAGAAACGCCGTCGTCGTTTTTCCGTTTGTGCCGGTGACGCCGACAAGCTGCAAGTCATCAGCCGGATGCCTGTAAAAATTTGCCGCCGCGCCGGCCAAACCTCGCCGGCCCGATCCGGGTGAAAATTGCACCCAGGTCACATTTTCCGGAATTCCGGCGGGCCTCGGCTCTTCGCTCGCAATCACCGCTGCGCCGTGCGCGATTGCGTCACCGACAAACTTTATTCCCTCGAGCTTTTCTCCATGCAGCGCGAAGAAGACGCCGCCCGCAGTCACGCGCCGGCTGTCGTACGCAATCGACTGGATATCGGCGTCGATTGGGCCGGCGAGCTTCGCCACTTCCGTCCCCGCGAATACGTCTCGCAGTTTCATGCTCGATGATTTCAGTCTCGCGCGGCCTTTGGGCTTTCTCAACCCGGACTGGTGCTTGGTGATCACGCTCAATTACCGCTTCCTCGCGTGGAAATTGGCTCCATCTCCGCGGCGCGCCCAAACCGCACCGTCACCTGCGTGCCTCGCGCGACCTGCGTGCCCGCCTCTGGAAACTGCTGCACTGCAACTCCGGTGCCGATTAGCGACGGCACAATCCCCAAGCGCGAGCAGGCCTCGGTCACCCCTCGTACAGTTTTCCCCTCCAAATTCGGAACCACCACTGCCGCCGGATCGCCGAATGCGACCGTCGGAGCGGATTGAGCGAGCTTGCCGCTGCTTGCGACCGCGTCTTCAAACCGCTTTTCGCTCGAATCATCCGCGTCTGCCGCGGCGAGCGCATTCTTCGGTGCTGCACCCAGTTTCTTTGCCGTCTCCACATCACTTGGCGACGCTGCATCGTGCGATACGCCCAAATACGCGAGCACCTGTTCGGCGACGCGCTTGAAAACCGGGCCGCCCACCTGGCCGCCGTGGTGCTCGCCTATCGGCGAATCGAGTACGACCAAGATCGCTAGAGCCGGATTATTCACCGGTGCGAATCCCACAAACGACGAGTTGTATTGCGTCTTCGAGTAGCGGCCCGTAGTCGGATCAATCTTCTGCGCCGTGCCCGACTTTCCACCGGACGTGTACCCATCGAGCTGCGAATGCTTTCCGGTGCCTTCTAGCATCACGTCTTCCATCAAACTGCGCATCGTGGCGGCTGTTTTTGCGTCAGTGGCTTGCGTCGGAGTCCACTCTGCATCGTTGCCCGGAATCTCTCCCGTGACTTCGCGGACGATTCGCGGCTTGTAAAGCGTTCCCCCGTTCGCCACGGCTGAGATTGCCGAAACAATCTGAATTGGCGTGACGCTTACTTCCTGCCCCATCGCCAACGACCCAATGGAATTCGCCGACCAGTTTTCGAGCGGCCGCAGCAGCCCTCGATTTTCCCCGGGCAATTCGATTCCGGTCAGTTGGCCGATACCGAACGCACGGATCGTGTCGTAAAACCTTGGAGCGCCGAGGCGCAACGCAACTTTGATCGCGCCCACGTCGCTCGAATTTGCCAGAATTCCGCGCACGCTCAACACACCAAACTTGTGCCAGTCGTGAATCAGCCTTCCGGCGACCACGATCTGGCCCATCTGGCAGTCGATCAGGTCATCGGGAGTCGCCACGTGATTTTCGATCGCGCCCGTAAGGGTGATCACCTTGAACGTCGATCCGGGCTCATACGCGGAGCTTACGGCCCGGTCCGCGCGATTTTCGGCCGGATATTTACCGGGATCGTTGGGATCGAAAGCCGGCCAATTCGCCACGGCCAGCAGTTCGCCTGAGTTAGGATCCTGCACAACCACCGTGCCGGCCTTTGCGTGCGTCTCGTCGATCGCCTTCGCCAGCTCCTTTTCGGCGATGTACTGAATCGTTTCGTCGATGGTCAGCGTAATGCTGTCGCCCGGATCGGGCGCCGATTCGTTTCGGTCGTAGAATCGCCGCCGGCCATCCGCCATCACCATCATTTTCCCCGGCCGCCCGCGAATCTGCTTATCGAGCGCGTACTCGATGCCGCCCATCCCTTTTTCGTCCACATCGACAAATCCGAGCACCGACGCTGCAAGCTGCCTCTGCGGATACACGCGGCGATTTTCCTTCTGAAAGAAGACTCCTTTCAGGTTCATATCCGTGATTCGCTGGCAAATTTCGGGTGAGAGTTTTCGTGCCAGCCGCACAGGCGTGTGGGCGCCTTCAATCTTCGTGGCGAGATCGTCCGCGGGTTCGCCGAGCACGGGCGCCAGCAGCCGCGCCACCATTCCCACGTCCGTAATTTCGGCGGGATCGGCGAAAACGGAATCCATCGGCAGGCTGACGGCGAGTTCATGGCCTTTGCGGTCGTAAATCGTGCCGCGCATCGGGCTGATTTCGAAAATTCGCTGCTGTTGGTGCTGCGCTTTGGCCAGGTATTCGCTATAGCAGAAGAGCTGCAGGTAAATCAGGCGGCTTACGATGACTCCGATCCAAACTACTGCGAGGGCCCAAATGACCAACCAGCGGAGACGCGGGTTGCGCTGCTCCATAAACTCCGGCCTTCCCCGATGGAACATGCTCGGCGGAGCCACGGAATCCCGCCGTAAATTCTTTTCTGCACTGCAGCTGATTGCGCTTGGGATTTTTCCTGGAACAGGGCCTCAGCACCTGAGGTACGGGACTAAAGCCGTTCGCCGAGTTCGCCAGCCACAGCTGAAACCTTCAGGGCCTTGTCGACAGCGCCACCGGACGCGCGTCCGCCAGCACGCCCTCGCTCGCGCCTTCAGACGGCGCCACCTGCCCCGGAACAGGAACCGTCAAGCCGAGCTGATTGCGTGCAATGGCGTCAACGCGCATCGGTGAGCGCAACGTGGCCACCTCGAGATGAAGCTGTTGGTTGAGTTCCGCCGCCTGCGAGCGGTCCGAATTGAGCTGCTCGAGCTGATAGCGCATCTGGATGCATTCGAAATGCTGCCAGGAATAGAAAAGCAGGCACGCCATGATCGCGGAGCCCGTCAAAATCTTCCGCTGGAAATCCTTCAGTTGCGCCGGTTGCCACGGGCGCACAAGCCTCGAATTATCGATTCGTTTCCGCGTGTAATATTCCGTCATTGCAGTCTCCCACCCAGACGGCCTTCCGCCGTCGCGATCTTTTCAGCCACGCGCATCTTTGCGCTGCGCGCTCGAGGGTTATTTTTGATTTCTTCATCGCTGGGCAGGATCACTTTCCGAGTCAGCACGCGAAAACTTCCTTGCCTTTCGAGCTGCTGAAACGCGCGCTTTACCGGACGATCTTCAAGCGAGTGATAGCTGAGGACAACCCATCGTCCTCCAAGAGATAGAGTGGCAGGGGTCCGCGAAAGAAACTGCTCGAGTTCCTCCTCTTCTCGATTCACCGCATTCCGCAGCGCCAGAAACGTTTTTGTCGCGGGCTGCAGTTTCTGCCTTCCCCTTACCTTTCGGACCCCTGCCACAACCGTTGCCAGGTGCTCGGTGTCGCGAATGGGTCGCGCCCGTACGATGGCCCTGGCGATTCTTCGTGAATCCGTCTCCTCGGCTCTGTAATAGAGGAGATCGGCCAGCTGTTTTTCCGGCCAGTGATTCACAATCTCTCCCGCCGTCAGCGGCGAATCGGGATTCATGCGCATATCGAGCGGCCCGGCCCAGCGAAAGGAAAACCCGCGCCCACGGCTGTCCAGCTCGAGGCTTGAAACCCCGAGATCGGCAACCACACCATCGAACGGCGTCCCCAAATCCGCCGCCACGTCGCCGATCTTCGAAAACTCTGCGTGCACGAAAACCACCTTGTCTGCGAACGCCTTCAATCTCTCTCGCGCGATAGCCAGCGCTTCAGGGTCGCGATCGATCGCGATCAGCTTTCCCGTCGTCAGGCGCCGCGCGATTTCAATCGCATGCCCAGCGGTGCCCGTGGTCGCATCCACATACGTTCTCTCAGGACGGATACGCAGCCACTCCACCACCTGCGCCGCCAATACGGGCGTATGTAAAACGCTCAAAACCTAGATGCCCAGTTGCTCTAAAGCTTGTTCGTCTTCCGCCGTGATCGGGTTACGGTTCATGTTGTCGAGGAATCGCGCGTGGTTCCAGACTTCCAGGTAGGTTAGCTTTCCCTGGACGTCCACTTCGCCCTTCATCTCCGCGGACTCCCGCAAAACGGGTGGAATTAAAATGCGCCCCTGTCCATCCACCTCGACCACCTGCCCGTAGTAATTCGTGCGTGCGAGAAACTTTTGTTTCGCGCGGTTGTGAGAAGAGACTTTCGCGAGCTTGCGCTCCTTCTCCTCCCAGACCTTCATTGGATAGATGTGCGCGCAGTCGCCCTGCGTGCTGGTTACGTAGAACTTCTTCCCGCTCCGGCGAAGCTGTTCGAGAAAGTCTGCGGGAATCTTGACCCGCCCTTTCTCGTCGACCGTCGCCAGATAGTTGCCGCGCAGCATGTATGCTTTGTGAAAGACCGGCCCGCGTGTCAGCCCCGTAAGTCACTCGCGTTACCGTCACCCCTGCCCCGAAGTGATTCATGCCACTTTCAACCACTTTTTCCCACTCGGTGCCCCGATTGTAGTGACGTTCCTTTTCTTGTCAAGCGGAATATTCTAAAAATGAGAAAGTTTTTTTGAATGGCTGCCATCACCCGTGAAAAAATTCCGTCCGCCTTCGATGGCGCAAAACACAAGCCGTAGTGGACGCTTTATCCACTTGCGCGAGTGCTAGCGGTTCAGGCGCGAAATAACGAAAAAATGTTTTGTAAGAGTCAACATTTTCCCTGTTAGTTCTGACAGGGGTGGGAGGCAATGGGAGGAATTTCCTGCTCTTTTCGAATTCACTCGGAGGGAGGCGGTGCCGGATTTCGCAGCGAATTCAGGTCCCGCAACATCGACTGCTCGTCCGGACTGAGCCCCTGCAAAAACCGGGGATCATTCAGCGCCGCTTGCTGAGTCGAAGGACTCATATTTCTCAGCATCGCCAAATGCCGGTTGATTGCCTGCCGGCGTGGCTGCGGCAACGCCTGCCATTTCGGCAGCAGCACATTTCGCACGTACTGGCGCTGCTCCGGAGTCATGCGTTCCAGCGCTGTTTCCGCTGCGCGCGCCTGTTCCTTCTGCTCTGGCGTCAGATTGTTCCACTTCTCAAGGTTGCGCCGAATCTGCTCCTGCCGTGCGGGAGGCAGATGCTGAAACTGCTGATTGTTCTCCATGAAGCGCTCTTGCTGTTCGGGCGGCATGTCTCGGAGCCTTTCAATCCACTTGGGCGGCAGCCCTTCCATCGTCCGCGCATTCGGCTCGCCTTTAGCGCCGTTGCCGTTGGCCCTCTGCGCAGCTATGGTGCGCTCTCGCCCTGCGCGCAGGCGCTGTCCATCCTGCGCGGCGGCAGGCATTGCCGCCATCGCTATGACCAGCGCGATCAGCAATCCGCATCCGACGCCAATTCGCTTCAACTGAGTGCTCCGTTAATCGTTGGATTCTGCGCCATCGTTGCTGGACTGCTTCGCCGGCTGCGTCGAATCATCGGGAGCCAGCTGGGAAAGCGCATCCATTCCTGTCACGACATCGTAGTTCTCAAGCACGCGGAGATTCTTGATCACATTGAAATCCTGTTCGCTTGCCTGAACTGGCGCAGGCACCGGCTTGCTCAGCGGCAGCTTCACCACGAGAACCGTCAGCAAAATCAGCAAGGCAGCCGACAGCGCAAGCCTCGGCTGCGGAATCAGAATCTCAAACCAACGCCGCTTCGGCCCGGCCGCAATGCGCTGCCGCACGCGCGCGTCAAATCCAAATGACGGGTCGATCGCCGGGACTGCCTCGAGCGCGTTCCAGACGGCCCGAAACTCTTCCGCGCGAGTCCGGCAAGCCGGGCATACGGCAAGGTGCTGCTCGATTCCCTGTCTTTCGGCGGCGCTGGCGCGTCCATCCATGTACGCAACTAATCCCTCGGAAACTTCTTCGCACTTCATGACGGCCTTCTTTCTCCTTCGCGATATGCCACGGGCTGGGTGACGAGCGGTGCCAGTTGCACTCGCAGGTTCTCGTAAGCCCGGAATAGCAGCGATTTCAGCGCGCTTTCCGAGCATTCCAAAATTTTCGCGATCTCCGCGTAATCCATTTCCTCGTACTTGTGGAGCACCACGGCCGCCCGCTGTTTTTCCGGCAGCGCCCAGATGGCTTTGCGAATAAAAACCGTTCGGTCGCGCTCGACCATCCGCTCGTCGACTCTCAATTGCTTTGCCGGAATCTCGCGCGGCGTGGAATCATCATCGATTGGCGCATCCAGCGAAACCTGCATCTTTTGATGCCTGTTGTCGCGGACGGAATTGAGCGCCACATTCGTTGCGATGCGGAAAAGCCACGTGGTGAACTTCGCGCTGGGACTATATTGTTTCCGCGCCCGGTAGACTCGCAGAAAGACTTCCTGTGCCAGATCCTCCGCCGTCGCTGTGTCCCGAACCATCCGGTATAAGAAATTCACCAGCGGCGAGCGATACTTCTGCAAGAGAAAGTCGAAAGACGCGTCGTCCCCGGCTTTCACGTCCAGCATCAGTTGGACGTCAGTCCTCGCCATAGCCTCCACAGTCTATCTAACACGTTCCGCACCAAAAAGTTGCGGCTCGGCCGGCCTCACGAAACCGCTAGGTGCGATCTGGCAACCCTTCTGGGGTTCTAAAGCCTCTATAAATCGTTGCAGCTCAACTAATTAACCGGGGGAAACATGGGATTTGTATGCGTCAGACAGGTGGCAAATCATCTGATCGACAGACATCTTCCCCCGAGAGCCGGCGATCTTGCGGCGCTAGCGCGGAGATTCGCGCCGCAATCGCATCTCGATCCGCTTTGAACGCTAGTGTCCGCATCTTTTTGCGAATGCGCTAAACCTCGACATGAAAAGCGAGCTTCAGCGCGATGAAAATCGCCACGCCAAGGAACACAAGAACGGCCATCCCAACGCCGTGCTCGCGGTTCACTTCCGGAATCAAATCGGAAGCGGCGACGTACAACGTCACGCCGGCCGAAAACGGCAGCGCCTCACCGACGGCGCCGCGCACCGCATACATCAGTCCGACTCCGAGCAGCGTTGCCGCGCCGAGCATCGCCGACGATGCCAACGCCGCACGCTTGCTTTGGCCGCTGGCCAGCATCAGCGACGCTACCGTAAATCCCTCGGGCAACTTGTGCAGAAACACCGCCACGAAAATCACGGCGCCAAGCCACGTCGAAACCAGCAATCCGGATGCGATCGCGACTCCGTCAAAAAATGTGTGGATTACCAAGCCGAGCAGCGCGGCGTAGCTCGCATGGGCGTGAGAAATCTCGTCGCGATGCGTTTCCTCACCGAAATGAAAATGCGGCGCGACCGTATGCTCGAAGAAATGCACCACGAAATACCCGGCCATCACCAGCACGAACGTCCCGTTGAGCACCGGGACGTGCAAGCCCGACGCTCTCGACACCGTCAGGTCGAACGTGCCCACCCGCAGCGACGCCGGAATCATTTCCAGGAGTGCCGTCGCCAGCATGAATCCCGCACCCAGCGCGATGAAATATCGCAGGTAGCGATTGGACCACTGCCGCCGCGCGATCAGTAACCCGCCGAGTAAATTCGC
>JASHRM010000031.1 GCA_030037315.1 Candidatus Acidiferrales bacterium | reverse complement strand
CGACGGCAGCGACTGTCAACGCTAACAGGTGTGTCATCTGACGCGGCATTCAGCAGCTTCGACTCGCCGGGCTGTTGGTTCTAACAGTGTGATGGGCGCGAGGATGCTGACTCTACCGCCTCCGGATGAGCTTGAAACCCACGAGGGAAAGAAGAGGCGGCCTTTGGGCGCTGTCTTGCCGTGGATACACTGCCGGGAAATACTTCAATCGTTATATGCTTGTGGCCCAAGGCGAGCATCGGCGGCTCAGGGACGGCCACGCATTCGGCATCGGCGAAGCCCTCTAAAGCCACACTCCCAGACTGTCAGTTGTGACAGTAGGGCCTTGCTTGCAGGCGATTTAGGTTGGAACCAGAAAGTGGTGTGCCGCCCGGTCGGAAGCGCGGCAAAGGAGAAACATGCGAAAAACTTGGCTGTCTATTGGATTGGCTGCGGCGCTTGCGACTTCAGCTGCGGCCCAGGAAAAGGAGCAGGAAAGGGTGGAAAACGCTGGCACCGTGATGCAGGAAATTCTCAACGCACCGGACAGTATCCCGCGCAGCGTGCTCGACAAAGCGGATTGCGTGGTAGTGCTGCCCTCGGTGGTGAAGTTCGCAATCGGGATCGGCGGAAGCTACGGCCGCGGAGTGATGACGTGCCGACGCGGCAGCAATTTCAGGGGGAAATGGGGAGCTCCCACGATGATGGCCCTCGAAGGCGGCAGCGCAGGCCTGCAGCTGGGCGGACAGGCGACCGATTTTGTTCTGCTGCTGATGAGCCCCCGCTCCGCGACAGGAATTCTCACGAGCAAGGTGAAACTTGGCGGCGACGCATCTGCCGCGGCGGGTCCTGTTGGCCGCGATGCCTCAGCGGAAACAGACGCTACGATGCGCGCCGAGATTCTGACTTATTCTCGCGCCCGAGGACTTTTCGCCGGCGTTTCTTTGGAGGGTTCAACGCTGCGTCCTGACAACGATGCGAACAAGAATCTCTACGGCACAAAAGTTGACGCCAAGGCCGTAGTACTGCAAGGCGCGCAGCCAGCGCCAGCCTGCGCGTCAAAACTGCTCAGTACTTTGGACAAAGCCTCGCCGATAAACAAGTCGAAGGCGTAGAACATCACAGGAATCATTTTTTGAAGGGCTCCACGAAGCGGAATCTCACGCAGACCGTATGGGTGTGTCTTTCGCGTTTGTGAAGCCGTCTCATGTCAGCAACGGCGAAGCGATGTTCCTTGAGAAATACAGTCTCATTCCTTGCTTCGATCGAGAATATTCGACAGGCTCCACGGGTTCTTAAAGGCTTCGACGACAACCTCGCTGGTTTTCTTGTCGATTTTGAATTGGCACGCGGGAATTAGAGACCCGGTGCTTTTTCCGATGTCGTCATTCAAGTTCAATTCCAGGTACGAAAGGTTGTAGTCCATCGAGCGTCCATCTACCCAGGCCTCTCCGAAGTTGATCGGCCGGTTGGTCAAGATGCGGATCTTCTTGCCGTCAGCCGTGGAGACGCTTCTCGCATAGCTGATGTCGTATCCGAGAGTGCCGGTGATTGCGATGCGGCCTTTCGAGGGCATTTTGTACAAGGCGTTGTAAAGGCCCTGGGACCCATTCTTATTGAAGGCATCGATCAGAGCTTGGCGCTCTTCCGGCGTGGAGTAGCCTTGCAGGTTGATCGTAATGTTAAAAGTCCGACCGAATTCCGTTCCTTGTCCTATCGCCTGCGCCTGATACGTAGCGGGGCGCGCCTCGTTCTTTCCAGCTCCCGGGAGGCCGGTTAGGAGCAGTAAAGCAGCCGCAATCGCGACCCGAACCCATGGATCGATCTTTCTCATGGCAGAAGTTTCTCCTTTGCCGGTCGCACAAAACTTCCATTCGCCGATGCATCCAGTCCGAGCGCCTTTTACTTCGCCCCTCCCGCTTTGGGGCTGAGCAGGGTCAGCGAGTCCTGCGCGTTAAACGGGAATTGACGAATCGATTGTTGCCCGGTGCTGCTCAGTGTGATGTCGACGCGCCGGTTTTGTGCGAGAGTCACCGTCCGCAGGTTGGCCAAGATCCTGTCGCGCTGCTCCTGAGTCAGATTCGGGTGCTGCTCCACGAGCTCTTTCACTTCATCTTGCGTCAGGTTTTGCTCCTCGCCGTACGCTTTGGTTTCGAGATTGGATTCCGGGATTCCCTGGCCAACCAGGAACTCTTTCGCCAGTTCGACGCGCCGCTCTGAAAGTGCCTGATTGAAACCCGTCGCTCCCCGTTGATCCGCGTGTCCTTCCAGAACAAGATGGGCGTCGGGATGAGTCGTCAGATACTCTTTGAAATCGGCGGCAAGAGAGGTGAGCGTCTGCTGCTGGCTTTCGACCAGGCCCTCGGTCGGTTTTGCGGCTGTGGGCCTTGCAGTCGGGAAATAGATGCTGCGGATTGCCAGCCTCGCTTCAACCGCGGGAGGCGGAACCGCCTCCACACTGAATTCTGCCTGGCATTCCGCTGTGCCGCCGCGCCCATCGTCGACGCGGCCCGTAACCGTATAATGCGCGGGTGCAGCGCCGGTTGTATCAAGATCGACATCCGCTCCGGATCCATTCACGGTGCCACCGGTTGCTTGCCAGCTGAAGGTAAGCGGATCATTATCTGGATCGCTGGCCGCCGACGTAATGTGAACGTGGTCTCCCGGGTGAACGGTGGCCGGATTCGCGTTGCATGCGATCGTGGGTGGGCGATTCGGCCGTGGGTTTACTCGAATCTCAGCGGCGCAAGTTGTGACCCCACCTCGGCCATCATCCACGCGCGCCGTTAAGGAATAGGTGCCGACGGCGAGACCCGCATAGTTCCAGCGCACCTCGGGCCCTGTGCCATCGACTGTGCCCCCTGTCGCCGTCCAGGAATAGTTCAGCGTGTCATTATCGGGATCGGCTGCGTTTGCTTGTACGGTAACGTTGTCGCTTGCACCCGCGTAAACCACTGTCGGGCTTGCGGAGCATGACGCCGTCGGCGGCCGATTCGGAGCCGGAGGAGGCGTAATGCTGCCAAACCGGAAGACCAAACCGGCTTGTGCGCGGAAGCTGCTTTGGTTGTTATGACCAAACGTGAAGCTATTGCCAAACCGCGTGAGTAGATAATCCACCTGAAATAGTCTTAGAGAAAAATGCGGGGTGAATGGAATATCGAGACCGCCCCCGATCAGAAAATCCCAAGCGTTGTTATCTGGAGATCTGCCGGTCACGAGGCAACCCGAAACAACGTGGCAATCTGTGAACAGCCTGCCGTAAAAGTTCGAGTGAGCTCCGCCCGTCAGCGCTTCGACGAATGGTTCAACGTGGTGAGTGGGAACCCTTATGATCGGACCAAAGTTATAGGTGAAAAGATTTCCCTCCGCGGTGAGGATGCAGGGTGCGGTGTTTGTAAGCGTGACCGGACAATCGGGATTCCCCAGTGGAATAGCGAAGATTTTGGTGAAACTGCCGTAGCCCTGGAGATCGCCCTGAATCCCTATGTATTTATTAAAAAAATAAGCGACTCCGCCACCGCCGCCGTTCAGCGAAAACGGGTGAATGATGTTGTTGTTCTGCGGATTGAAGCGTGCGTAGGAATAATCCAGCCAAACGTCCACTTTCGACGCATCTTGCGCAAGCGCCGTGCCTCCCCACAACAACAGGATCGCTGAAAGAATTGCAGCTCTGAGAGTCATCTTCGTTCTCCTCGTGTTCCGGTTGAAGAACTGCGTGGTCAGCAAGCGTCATGCTTTCCGCGCCGCATTCGAAAACGCCGGGCTTCACCACTCCGCATTGCACGGATTGGCATCCTCCGTCGGCGATAACTTATGGGGAATTCGCGGG
>JASHRM010000030.1 GCA_030037315.1 Candidatus Acidiferrales bacterium | reverse complement strand
AAAAGCGAGATCGGACACCGCGACGTAGAAGACTTTTCCGTCCGTCGCAGGCCCCCATTGCACGCCGCCAAGAAGCCCACCTGCGCCGGCACGCGCATGCCACAGCAATTTTCCCTGCGCATCGGGATCGACGGCGTAAATCATTCCCGATTTTTGCCCCAGCAGCAGCGCGCGCTTGTGATGGGACAATGAAACGAGAATCGGCGACGCACCGATGTCGAATTCCGGCACCGTCGGCGGCGAACATCCAGCCGCGGGTGGTGCGCCGCATTCGATTTTGTAAATATCGTCCTTATCGAATTGCGCGGACCACAGGATTTTGCCGGTTTTCAAATCGAGCGCGACGACAGCGTCGCTGGTTTTCGTATCCGGCTCGGAATAATTGTCTCCTGTGCCAACGTAGACTCGGCCTTTCTGCGCGTCCACTGTGGGCGCCGACCAGATCGCCATGCCAGAAGGGCCAATGATCGTGCGACCTTGCGGAGTTTTTCCGTGCGGCGAAGGAGTTTCAGCCGCCATGTACGACTGCCAGATAATTTTTCCAGTCGCGGCATTCATCGCCACCACGCTGCCGCGGAAGGTGCAACACTCGTACTCGGGACGACGCCGCGACTGCTCTTCGCCGGAAGAAACGGGAACGTACAGCTTGCCGTTGAAATACGTTGGCGTGCCCGTAATCGTCGCAGCGGGATGCGGGTCGGCCTGCGTGTGCCACAGAAGTTTTCCGGATTGCAGATCAAGCGCGGTTACACCGCCGCCAGCATCGCCAAAGAAAACTGCCTCGCCAGAACCCGCACCTCCGATCACAATTCCGGAACGCACCGGTTTTGTTGCGGTCGTTGCCCAGAATGTGCAACCGGTCGCGGCATCCAGGGAATAAACGCTGCCATCATTTCCGCTCACGTAAACGCGTCCGCGATAAATTGCGGGCTGCGAGCGAACCATTCTGACGTTGGGAATGCCGAACGCCCATTTCAATTTGAGCTTTGGAACGTCCGTCGCAGTGATACCGGCCGCATCGGTAGTTTGATAACGCCAATTCTCCGGACCATTGCCCCACCCGGGCCACGATCCTCCTAGCACTACAGCCCGCATAATATCGGGCCCGCATCGATTCGCGAGCTTATCCCCGGGTACCATTGATGCGAATTCGGTCTTTTGCGCTTGCGTGCCTTGTTGCGCAGCACGCGCGGGGCTGTCGTCAGATTGTGGACGGGCGAGCGAAAGCGGAGCGATGCTGAGCAGAATCAACGTCAACAACACCATTTGCGGATGATGCCTGCGCATAATCCCCCCGAATTACAGATGGCAACCCTTGGTTTGGACGGCATTCTACCGCCGCGCGTTTCGATCTCCATGAGAAAGAAAATTCTTGGCCGCTGTTAAAGCCGCCCTCCAAGGGATTGTTCGAGCGACGAGTGTCAGGCATCTCCAGAACCGCATGGCGCGTTGACTTCGCCGCTCGATCCGACTATAAATTTCGAGGCCGTGGGTGGACGGCAAACTCTTCAGTCCCCGAAGATTTCAGGTTATCATCCGCCACTGATTCAGCGCGCAATTGCGAGCAAGGAAGGCCGGCCATCCTCACGAATCTGTTAGTCCCCAAGACAGGCGGAATGAATACGACGAAAGTCAACGTCGTCAAATGGCTTAAGAATGAAGGCGACGCCCTGAAACAGGGCGAGCCTGTCGTGGAATTAGAAACGGAGAAAGTGAATTACGAGTTGGATGCGCCCGTCGACGGCGTGCTGCTGAAAATCGCGGTGCGCGAACCGGCGGAAGTGGATGTTGGGGGCCTGCTGGGCTACATAGGGCAACCGGGCGACAAGATTCCCGCGTCGTAGAGTTGCCTTGTAAGGGCGCAGAAAAGGAAAAGCGGATCCCTCACACCGCTCAAAAAACGAGCGGGTTCGGGATGACAAATCAGCGCAAGCTCCGACTGTTATGCGGCGTTAAGTATGTGAAGGAGTGGACATGGCGGCGACATCGAAAGATCTCAGCAAAGACAAATTGATCTGGATGTACACGCAGATGCTGCGCATCCGCGAATTCGAAGAGCGCGTGAAGCGCACGTTCGTCGAGCATCCGGGCGTAATTCGCGGCCACGCCCATTTAGGCGACGGCGCCGAGGCGAGCATCGTGGGCGCGCTGGCGACACGCAACGAAACCGATCTGGTGATGCCAAGCTATCGCTGCCATGGATATCCGCTGGTGCTCGGAACACCTGCGCGCGCGCTGATGGCCGAGATTTATCAGCGGAAAGACGGCATCTGCAAAGGATTCGGCGGCTCGATGCATCTTGCTGATCCCGCGCATCATTTCCCTACGGCCTCTGGAATCATTGGACAAGGAATCGCCCACGCCGCCGGCGCAGCATACGCGGCGCAAGTGAAAAAAACAGGACAAATCGTTTACTCATTCTTCGGAGACGGCTCATCGAAGCAAGGCGCGTTTCACGAAACGCTCAACCTGGCTGCCGTCTGGAAGTTGCCGGTGGTATTCATCCTCGAAAACAACCAATACCAGGCTTACACGCACATCAGTCTCGAAGACGCCAACGCAATCGCCGGCGAGCCGCTTTCGCAAAAAGCGAAGGCGTACAGCATTCCGGGCGTAACCGTCGACGGCACGGACGTGCGGAAGGTTTACGATGAGGTCGGCAAAGCCGCCGAGCGCGCTCGTGCGGGTCAAGGGCCCACGTTGATCGAGTCGCAATTTTACCGGCTAAGCCCGCACGGAAACGCGATCACCGTGCCGCCAGTGCCGACGCAATTCCAGGAACACGAATCCATCGAGGTTTACGGCCGCAAGGACGAGTTCGCCGCGGCGAAGAAGAACGACGGAATCGTGAAATTCCGCGAGCTGCTGATCGGAAACGGCACACTCACGGAAGCCGACGCGAAGCGAATTGAAGAAGGCGTCCGGAATGAAATGGAAGACGTGGTGAAATTCGCCCTCGCGAGTCCTTTGCCGAAAGGCGAGGACGCTTTGAATTACGTTTGGGCGTAGCAAATCAAGCTTGGCGTATTGAGAGAAATCAACAGCAGATCCCTCACACCGCTCCAAAAACGAGCGGGTTCGGGATGAAATATGGATGGGATAGTGGATAGCGGTTGAAACGGAGGAAGCATGCCGCGCGAAATGATGTTTGCCGAAGCGATTGCCGTGGCCATCACGGAAGAAATGCAGCGCGACCCGAATGTCGTGTTTTACGGCCAGAACATGGCGATGACCGACCGCGATCCATTCGTTCGCAAATTCGGCAAGGACCGCGTGCGCATCACACCGATTTCGGAAACGGCAGAACTCGGCATTGCCATTGGGGCAGCCATGAGCGGTTTGCGGCCCATCGTCGAACTCTACATGGCCGAATTCATGCTGGTGGCTTTTGATGAAGTGGTCAACGAAGCGCCGCGCCTTCGCTACATGTCCGGCGGACAAGTGAAAGTGCCCGTGGTTTTCAAGGCCGGCTTCGGATTCGCAGCGGGCTGGGCCGGGCAACACTCAAATTGCACGTATCACGCAATGATGGGCATCCCCGGCCTGAAAATCGCGCTGCCTTCCACTTCGGCCGACGCCATGGGCCTGATGCGCGCCGCGATCCGCGACGACAATCCCGTCGTGTACTTCCACCACTACATGCTCACCATCGACAAAGGACCGGTGCCCGACGGCGAGCATCTGGTGCCTTTCGGTGTTGCCGATGTAAAGCGCGCCGGGACGGATGTAACTATCGTCGCCACGGCGTGGATGGTGAAAAAATCGCTCGCGGCCGCCGAAATTCTGGCAAAGGAGGGAATCAGCGCAGAGGTTGTCGATCCGCGGACGCTCTCGCCGCTCGACACGAAAACGATCATCGACTCCGTGAAGAAAACGGGCCGGTTAGTGCTCGTCGATCAGGCGCCAAAGCATGCCTCCGCAGCCGTAGTGATAGCAGGAGAAGTGGCCGAGCAGGGATTCAAGTATTTGAAGGCGCCGGTGAAAATGGTCACGGCGCTCGATACGTCAGTTCCCTACAGCGAGCCGATGGAAAGCTTCGTTCTGCCCAGCGAGCAGAAAATCGTGGACGCGGTGAAATCCGTTCTGGCGGCTCAGGCTGCGGCGGTCTAGCGAGGAATTACGCAATGGCACGCGGAATGAAAGTGTCTCGGTTAGTGGCGTTCGGAACATTCGCTCTGTTAACTCTTGCTCCCATCGCGCCCGCGCAGAATCAGAATTTCAAGCGCCCTGCGCCCACAGCTGCGGATTGGGCCGCGCTGGCAAAGCTTCCAGACTTCACCGGTGTGTGGGAAGTGCCCATGGACGGACCCGGCGGTGGCGGAATGCAATTTTCCGGGCCTTCCCTGACTCCCGAGTACGCAAAAAAGAGCCAAGAATTACTGGCGAACGCCGGCCAGGACAACACGACTGCCAACTGCCTGCCTCCAGGCATGCCGGGGATTATGGGACAGCCGTATCCGATGGAATTTCTACTCACGCCGGGCCAGGTGACGATCGTGATCGAGGCGTACTCGATGGTCCGGCACATTTATACGGACGGACGGCGGCTTCCCGACGATCCTGATCCGACTTTTTTCGGCACATCGATCGGACACTGGGAGGGCGATACGCTCGTCGTGCAGTCCGTGGGATTTTCGCCGCAGACCGAGCTGACTTTTCATACGCCGCATAGCGACAGAATGCGCATTCTGGAAAAATTCCGGCTCGTCGACCCGGATACGATGAACATTGAGACGACCATTACGGATCCTGAAGCGCTCACGCAGCCTTTCGTATCAAACCGAATTTTGAAGCGGCACCGCAGCTGGACGATTGCCGAATATATTTGCGAGCAAAACAACCGCAATTATGTGGATAAAAACGGCAAGGCCGGCATCAACCTGACGCCACCGCCCGCACCTGCGGCCGAGCAGAAATAGATTCTTTGCATCGGATGAGGAGGCATCTCCAAATTATGAATGCACAAATCAGGCGAGTGGCGCTGGCGGCGCTGATGCTCGCCGCAATGATTTGCGTCGTAGCGCGTTTTGCAAGCGCGCATCACGGGTTCGCGGTCTACGATACCTCCCAGCGTAAGCAGATCACCGGCACTGTGAGGCAATTTGAGTGGACCAACCCTCACACATGGGTCTGGCTTGACG
>JASHRM010000029.1 GCA_030037315.1 Candidatus Acidiferrales bacterium | reverse complement strand
CGATCACGAGGCCCGTTTTTGAGCCAGTCCTCGGAAAGAACCCACCGCGCTGACGGAAAGCAAAGACTAGTGGGCCTGGGTTGAGTTAAACAACCGACCTCGCCCTTATCAGCTGTCATGGAAACATAGGAACCAAGTGCTATGGAGTACGTTTTTCAAGTGGATACGGAGTTGCGTGTGGTTAGGGATTGTGATGGTTTTTGACCTAGGGTGGGCACAAAATGGGGCACAGTCTTTGGGATCGTGAACCTTGGCTCATCTGAACGCCTATTTCGAGAGTTTCAGCTGGTAGCCTGCTGTTCTGACCGGTAGGTCTCATCGCATGCCTCGTTCTTAGCGATCGTCTGACGAAACAAAAACAACACGACCGTCGGCCGGATGCTTTTGCGCGATGCGAAGCATCCGTTTGATGAATTTGACTGCGTAATATCGAGAGATATCATTTCCACAGCGCAATGCGTATCCTAGTTGCGCTAGGGGGTGGGAGGCAAATGCTTATGCGATCCGCTACTCACTACGTGGAGCTTTCGGCCCGTCTAGCCAAGCTATGGCCTGGACGCAATCAAACCGCCAAGACTGAAACCGGCACGGATGTGCTTCACAGTCGCCTCGCAAGAGCAGTTTTCTCCCATGTTGCCGGCCTGGCCGCCATTTCCGCAATCACAGAAATCTACCGGCACGAGCCATGGGCCAACGTGACGACCGTTGGCTTTACGTTCCTGCTTGCGATTCTCGTCGCGGCGATTATTGGCGGCTTCAGTACGTCGCTGGTGATGTCCGTAGCGGCTACCTTGTGCTACGACTATTTCTTCATACCGCCCGTCAATACTTGGAACATTACCGATCCCCGTGACTGGGTCGCGCTGTTCGCATTCCTCTTAACAGCTGCGATCGGCAGCACGCTTTCTGTTGCGGCGCGGCGACAGACGCGCCGTGCCGAGTCGCAACGTGAGGAGGCAATTGAGCTTTACGAATTGAGTCAGGGGTTGCTCAGTGCGCCTGATTCCTTGGCACTTTGCAATGCCATTCCACAACACCTCACGGATTCATTTCAGACTGAGGGAGCCGCCCTGCTTCTCAGCGAGGATCAAACCGTCTTTTATTCTGCCGGTGCGTCTCATCTTTTCGACGCAGCCGAGCTTAAAGCCAGTCTGTCTGAGAAAACGGTCAAGGTGAACAGACAACATCATCTCTATTTTGTCCCGCTCCGGCTCGGCATGCGAGTGCTGGGAGTAATCGGCATTGCTGGAAGAGAGCTTTCGTTCGAGACGCTCGAATCCATCGGCCCCCTGATTACCATCGCCATCGAACGAGCCCGGGCCATCGAGCAAGTTGGCAAAATCGAAGCGCTGCGAGAAAGCGAAAAGCTGAAAGCGGCCTTGCTGGATGCAATTACTCACGAATTTAGAACCCCGCTGACGGCGATGAAGCTGTCTGTTACAGGAATGCTTTCCGATCTGAACTTCGACCGAGAGCAGTGTCGCGAATTACTCGGAATGATCGACGAAGGCTGCGACCGAATTGACCAGCTCGTCGACGAAGTTTCGCAAATGTCGCGCCTCGAAACCGGCGACGTGCGGCTGGAACTTGCACCACATACCGTCGGGGAATTGATCGACACGGCCTTTGCAAGCTATGGAGCAGCCTTAGGAGGACGGCCCATTGAGAGGCACGTGGCAAATGAGGATGTTCCCATTCGCGCCGATCTGGCCTGGGCGAATAAAATCCTTGTCCACCTGTTGATGAACGCCAACCTCTATTCCATTCCAAACGGCCACATCACGATCAAGACGGAAACCAACAAAGGATTCGTATTCTTCCATATCTCTGATGTTGGACCCGGTATCGATCCGAGCGAGCTCGGCAGAATCTTCGAAAAGTTCTACCGAGGCAAAGACCACCGATGCCAGATTCAGGGCACAGGCATGGGTCTCGCGATTGCGAGAGCAATCGCCGAAGCGCACAGCGGAACGCTTACTGCGGTGAGCACTCCTGGTAAGGGATCTACGTTTACCTTCAGCCTGCCGATCGACCGGTCGCTAGTCTAAAGTCGCGCTCGCATCTCAAAATGGCTAGGCGCGAGACGCCTTATTTAAGGCTGCTATCTGCCCGCGAGCTTCCGTCACAAATCGCCGAAACCTCTGCGCCAGTTCTCGAATTCTTTCGGATTGCTTCAATCGCAGCGCATCCTCCGGAATCAAATCTCCGCCGATACCGAGCGCCGATGCGCCCGCCAGTACGAAATTGTGAGCGGTTTTCTGATTCACGCCGCCCGCGGCGATCAGCGGCACATGCATGAGAGCCTTCTTTATCGTTCGGATGTAGCTTTCGCCGCCGACCGGAGCGCACGGAAACACCTTCACAAAATCGGGCCCCGCCTTCCATGCGGTAATAATCTCAGTGGGCGTCAACGCGGCGGGCCAGACCGCTATTTCCTCCCGGTTCGCAAAGTCGACGATGCTCAAGTCAAATCCATCGGTGGTAAGAAACCTTGCTCCCGCACCGATACAGCGTCGCGCTGTTTCTGTATCGTAAACGCTGCCTGCCCCGACGATCATATCCGGCGTATGCCTTACCAAATATCCGATCACGTCTGTCGCGCCCGGAACCGTCATCTCAATCTCGACGATGGGGATCCCGCCGCGCGCCACAGCCTCGGCGGCAAATCGCGCCACATGCTCAGATGACACACGAACGGCTGGGATAATTCCGATCTCGAGCACGCGTGCGCGTACTTCCTCTCGGCTCACCAGTATCTCCTCTCGTCCGTCCCGTTAATAACATCGGAACCTTCAGTCAAAGGAATCGCCTCACGGCAGATTCCTGGTGCCAACCGCTTCGCGAAGCTGTTCCAATGCCGTCAAATACGACGCCAGCGCCTGACGATACGCCAACTGCGTCGCTCTGTATGTGCGTTCCGCATCGAGATAGTCCAGCAGGCTCGCGGCGCCGTGCTTATAG
This sequence comes from Candidatus Acidiferrales bacterium, assembly GCA_030037315.1. Lineage (GTDB taxonomy): Bacteria > Acidobacteriota > Terriglobia > Acidiferrales > UBA7541 > Palsa-295. The sequence continues at coordinate 12,595 of JASHRM010000029.1, read as the reverse complement.
GCGAATTCGCTGATCTCGCGGTCTTTTTCGGCCGCTTGTAAATATCGCGATTCGTAGAGCTGAACGATGCGTTCGTTCTCGAGCAGGCTCATGTAAGCGTCGTGGACATCTGTCATGACCTGATCGGCGGTTCCCTTCTCTTGTTCTTGCGTTTGCGTAATGGCGTAGCGAGCCTGCGCGATGTTGCCCTGGTTGCGATTGAAGACGGGCAAAGGCACGCTGACGTATACCGTAGCGGTGTTGAGATCGCTGACGTGCGAATAATTGAATTGCCCCGTCACATCGACTTTGCCTTCTGACTTTTGCAGTTCCCACTGGCTTCTAGCAGCCGTGACGCCCTGCTGCGCCGCGCGAAGATCCGGTCGATTCTGCAGAGCCTTAAGTTGTAGATCTTCCATCTTGGCCGTCAGCGGTTCATACGCCAGAGTTCCCGCTACGTCGTAGTCCGTAGGCACCGCATCGTATCCAAGCATGTTTCGCAGGTCGTCCAGTTCCTGGTCCTTGGCCATCAGCGACTGTTCATAGTCAGTCTGATACTGAAGCAGCTGGAGTTCGATCTTGAGGTAATCGTCTTCGCTCATTCCTCCGGCTTTGTAGGTGATTTCGCTGACGTCCACAGTTTGTTGAAAGCTTTTGACATCGCGTTCGGCAAGTTCCAGAGTCGATTCTGCGAGTTCGACGTTGAAGAACTGGGACGCCACGTTGAACGTTAGCGTGCGCTCATTATCGGCAACCAGAGAACGAGCCTGCGCCGTCACGTCCCTCGCAGCTCGCAGTCGATGCTGACGCTTCTTCCCGCGCTCGAAGAGATAACTCAGGCCAAGGTCGGCCTCTGTCGAGTTTTGCAGATACGAACCAGACCACGCGCTCGGCGAGAAGAGCGGCAAATATTCCCAGTCTCCAAAAATCGTCGGATTGGGGCGTAAATTCGCCTGTACCTCCAGCGCCTCATCCTGGTCAATCGTGGTTCGGGCAGCCAAAAGCGCATGGTTATGTTTCAGCGCCAATTGAATGGCTTCATCCAGTGTGATTTTCACGGGGCCTTGTAGCGAGGCATTTCCCTGCGATCGAGCAGGGGGTGGAATGCAGGCCCCAAGAAAGGCGATGAGCAAAATAATGGTGCGAGTGGCAACCTGCCCTCGCGCGCATGATGCAGCCGAATCTTGGCTAGGCCTCAAGTGGTTCCTCCGGCGGCGGCAACTTGTCGCCTTCGCGCGCGACCAAAACGTATAGGGTGGGAAGGAGGAACACGCTGATCGCCAACGCACCCATCAACCCTCCAACGATCACGATTGCAAACGGGCGCTGTGAATCAGATCCGATGGCATGAGATGCGGCCGCCGGCAAGAGTCCGAACGTTGCCACAAGCATCGTCATCATGATGGGACGCAACCGGAGCACGGCGCCTTCAACCGCCGCATCCGCGACGATGTAACCTCGCGCGCGCAATTGGTTGATGTACTCCAGCATGATCACGCCCGTTTGGACGGAAACTCCGAACAGCGCCAGAAAACCAACGCCGGACGAAACGCTGAAGTGAGTGCCCGTGATCCATAGGGCCAACAATCCTCCGATCGGAGCCATAGCAACGACGGCCAAAATGACGGCCGCCCATTTCATCGAACCGAACATCGTGTACAAAATCACGAAAATCAGAAGGACCGTTAAAGGAACGATGACGCCCAACCTTGCTGCCGCGCGCTTTTCACTCTCGTATTCGCCTTCCCAGACCAGGTGATATCCCCGCGGCAGCCGCACTTGCGAAGTGACTTTCTGAATGGCTTCCTCAACGGCTCCGCCCAAGTCCCGGCCTCGTACGCTGTATTTGATCGCGATGTATCGCTGGTTACTTTCGCGGTAAATTTCCGAGCCGCCATCTGTGACGCTTATAATGCAGAGCTGACCAAGAGACACCCGCTCGCCTGATGGGGCCAGCAAGCGGATATTCTCGATGGCGTCTTTCGTATCGCGGTACTGCGGCAAATATCGCAAGACCAGGTCATACCGTGCTTCGCCTTGGAGCACTTGGGTCAGAGCACTTCCACCCACAGCGGTCTGTATCGCGTCTTGCACGTCTGCAACGTTGATCTGGTAGCGTGCTGCGCGTTCTCGATCGACCGTGATGTTCAGATTCGGCTGTCCAAGAACGTGAAAAACGCCGAGATCTTCAATGCCCGGGATCCGGCGCATTACCTCGACTGTCTCGTCCGCTTTTTGCTCCAGAACTTTGAGGTCATCGCCGTAGATTTTCGTTGCGAGTTCGCCCTTCACCCCGCTGACGGCTTCCTCCATGTTGTCTTCAATTGGTTGCGAAAATCCCCAAACGACTCCCGGAATTTTGTTCAGTTCCCGGTTCATTGCGGCGATAAGCTCGTCTTTATCTTGGTGAAACACCGGGCGCCACTGACTCTTCGGCTTCAGGTCAACGAAGTATTCCGTATTGAAAAAACCCGTTGTATCGGTTCCGTCGTCTGGGCGTCCGGTCTGGCTGGTGCACTGAGGCACTTCGGGAAAAGAACAAAGAACGATGCGGGCTTGGTTCGACACGCGAATACCCTCGGTTGGCCCCGTGCTCGGGGCGAGCGTGCCGCGCACCCAAAGAGCGCCTTCGTCAAGGTGCGGAAGAAACTCCGAGCCGATCCGTTTGCTGAAACTAAGAAAGAGCGTGATGCACAGCGCAATTCCTGCACCGGCCAAAGGATATTTGCGATGTTCCACGGCCCAACGCACAGAGCGACGATACCTGTCCGTCAGAAACGTCATCGCGGGGTTTTGCCACTCTTTCACGCCCTTGCGAAACACCAGACTTGAAAGCACCGGAGCAATCAGGATCGAGAACGTCATGGCGCCGAGGAGCGCGAAAGCGACGGTCCACGCCATCGGCTTGAAGAGCCGACCTTCGACGCGCTGGAGCGTGAAGATCGGCATGTACGCGGTAATAATGATGGCGATCGCGTAGAAGACCGGCCTCTGTACTTCGTGGCACGCTTCGCGAATCGCGACCATAGGCGTCTTCGCCGTTTCACCGGAATGGCGGTGACTCAGGTGCCGAACGATGTTTTCGACCATCACGACTGCACCATCAACCACCATTCCGAAATCCAATGCACCAAGCGACAGCAGATTTGCCGGAATCCCTTTGAGGTTCAGGCATGCGGCGGCAAAGAGCAGTGAAAACGGAATCGTTAGGGCAACAATGAGCGCACCTCGCGCGTTGCCCAGGAACAGAAACAAAATCACAACCACCAGAATGATGCCTTCCGTCAAATTGTGGAGAACGGTGTGCGTGGTGAAGTGGACCAGATCGCTCCGGTCGATGAACGGCACAACCTTGACACCAGACGGCAGGATATAGTTGTTTAGCTCGGCGACCTTTTTATGAATTCCGGCAAGCGCAGTCTCTGCGTTTGCTCCCTTGCGCAGCAGAACGATACCGGAAACCACATCATCATTGTCGAGAATTCGGCCGTCCGCTATATGCGCTGCGCGGCCAAACTGGCCTAAACGTATCTTCGGGCCTTGCTCCACTGCCGCGATATCTTTCACTCTTAGCGGAGTACCGGCTTTGTTGATAATGACGGTGTTTTCGATATCTTGCGTAGTGCGCACAAGCCCGACTTCATTCACGTTGATTTGCTGCAAGCCCGCTTCGATAAAGCTGCCGCCGGCATTTGTGTTGTTGTTGGTTAATTGCTGCTCGACCTGGCTGATGCTGAGTCCGTGCGAAATCAACTGGTCGGGATCGAGACGAACCTGGTATTCGCGCGTCGGCCCCCCGAAGCTCGAAACGTCCACAACATCCGAGACGGCTTTGAAATTCTTCTCGACAACCCAATCTTCGAGCGATTTCAACTCCATCACGTCGTAGCTGGGATTGGTGCTTTCCAGCGTAAAAAAGTAGATCTGACCAACTGGACTCCAATCCGTTCCCATCTGGGGCGTCACCCCAGGCGGTAAAGTCACCTGAGTGAGCCTTTCGAGCGCGCGCTCGCGGTCCCAGGCATTCGCTTCCTCGTCATCGAAGATGAGCTTTATATCTGACAGGCCGAAAAGGGAGAACGACCTCAGGTGCGTAACGTGCGGGATTCCGTTCATCACGATCTCAAGCGGAATCGTTACCTGTTGCTCGATCTGCTCCGCAGAAATTCCCGGCCACTGCGTGATGATTTCCACGTAATTGTCTGCCACGTCCGGATAGGCTTCGACGGGAAGGTTATGGAACGAGATTGCGCCCCAAAGCAACAGCATTAGAGCCATCGCGAAAATCACGAAACGGTTGTTAAGGGCGAAATCTACGAGGGCGCGAATCATCGTTGTGCTTCGGGACGACCCCTAGACTCTCACTCGTTATCGACAGCGTTTTGGAGCGCCAGCGCGTTCGCGACGACACGGTCGCCTGGCTTCACTCCGGAAGAAATTTCCTGCATTTTGTCGGGCAGCGCAGAGCCTGAGGTCACTTCGACGCGCCGAAAATCCGTAGCTCCCGCTGGCACATAAATCCAATCTCGATCATGGAGATGCAGGACTGCCGCAGCAGGCACGGCCGCACGCGGCTGCTTTATCAATCCGTGAAACACGGCCGTTGCAAACATCCCTATCCGAATAAAACCGGGGTTCCTGACCGCGATGCGTACTTTCGCCGTTCGTAGGTTCGGGTCAAGAATTTCGCCTATGTTGCTGATTACTCCTTTGAGCGTGAGATTGGGATTGGCGCTTAGACGGATATCCGCCGTTTCCCCGAGATGCAAGGTTGTGATGTCGTTTTCGTAGACGTCACAGACAATCCACACGGACGACAAATCTGAAATCGTGAAGGGATTGGCGGAATAGCTCTGTATCGTGCTTCCCTCCACTACCTGCTGATCGGTGATCACTCCGGAAATCGGAGCGAAAATATTCACGAGCCCAGAAGGATGGTCCGGATCGTTGCCCAAGAGTCGAAGATGTTCTGTCGCGGTCTCAACCGTCACCTTCGCATCGTCTTCCGCATCCTGAGCAGCCTCGACATCGGCCTCCGCAACGGCGCCGTGAGCGTAAAGATCCTTGGCGCGGTCAAGCTCCTTGCGTGCGAGGAGTTCGTCAGCGACGGCTTTGCGATAATCAGAATAACCGCCGGCAACGTCACTGCTGCGGATCTGCAACAACAGCTGCCCTTCCTGAACTGTGTCCCCAAGGCGCGCGCGCACGTTAACTGCTCGCCCGGACGCCAAAGTCACAACCGGCACGGTGCGTGTGATATCGGGATTTACAACCCCGGTTACGACGAGCTGCGACGCGGCAACGTGTTCCGTGGCCGCAACAAGGGGAAATTGGGCAGCATTCGCAACCTCCACAAGGCCATCCTGCTGGCTCTCAATCCTTGGTGCCGGCGGCGCCTCGGCCGCTTCGTCTACTTTTTGCCTGCATCCGGCTGCCGCCGCGCTGACGACGACAAGTCCAATTGCTAGCGTTGTTCTCCACCAGTCACGAACGGAGATCATTTGATGCCTCGTTTCGGTTCCCACTGCGATCGTTTTCGTCTGCTCGTGCGCTTCGGGGACAGACGAGCAGCGAACAAAAAGATAAAGGGCTACTCTGATAGAAATTAGCTGTGGTGATCTACCGAGGCGGTGGAGCGCGGCTCTGCTTCGCATCGATCGCAGATGATGTACCTACCCAACCAGAGACCTCGACCAAGCCTGCGAACACGGGAGAGAAATACGTTTTTGTGCGGAAAGCAGCCTCTACTTGGGCGCTGTGGTCCCGTGCTGGGTGAGGAAGTGCCTTGACGGCGCAAAGAGTCGGCGCAACTCGCCGCTGAGACAAGCTATCAGCGACTAATGCGATTTCAGGATGTAAATCGTCCGTGAGCGATATCGGAAAGAAGAGCAGGATTAAGGCTGAGCCAAGCGCGAACACCTCGTGAGGAATGCGCGTAATTGGCTCAGACCCCTTCTGCTTTCCGCCGCTGATGTACCAAGCACCGAAAGAAAACGCGCATACCGCGAGCCAGAGAGAGTTGAGCAGCAATTCCATCGAAGGTCCCAACACCAAAAATCCGAGCGACTATATGAAACGACGTGCCGTGTACGAACTGCCTAAGAACTTCCTAAAGCCTTCGTAAATCCCTGGGCACAAAAAAGAGGACGGCGGAGCCAAAGCTGGCTTCAACTTCGGCTCCGCAGGCTCCTTAGAACTTCACCATGATGTCGATATCGATCAGCGATTCATCGCGGCGAAGATCCGGCGTCCAAAGTCCGCCGTGATTGGCGATGGTTGAGTTTCCTATGACAGGCGGTGCTAAATTGCTTCCGCTACACGTCAACGCAGCCTGACCCTGCGTCTCCGCGTATACGCCAACGGCGTACACCGAACTGCCATCCATGCAGGTCCAGTCGACGGGATCCCCGTTATTGGCGTAGGTTCCAGCACCCAAGGCAGTCGGTGGTGTTACGCCGCCAGGGCCGCTCCAGTAGGGCACATTCGCGTGCCGGTAGTCATACTCCCAGCGGAAAGTGAGGAACTGCCTTGGCATGTAATCGAACGTAAACGACGTGTCCCAAGCCTTGAACGGTGAGCCCGGCGATTCACTGAAGTACGGAGAATTGATCGCGGCCGAGCCGGCCGTCTCGCCGTTGATCGGCGGGATGAGGACCAGGTAGCGACCCGGGTTGTTGATCTGCCCGCCGCCGATGGTGATCGCGTATTTGTCGCCGCGAAACCACGTCCGGTCGTACAGCATGTAGCCAACAAAACTCTGCTTTGGTCCGCCTTTGGTGTTTCCGTAGCAACTCACACCCCCTCCGAACTCGCAGCCAAGATCGCCGGTGAAAGTGAAAGCCATTTTGTCGATCTCGTTGTCTGGCTTGTCGAAGTATTTGACCTCGACGCTGTTATCCGTATGGATGCGGCCTCGATTGGGTGTGTAAAGATCGTCGTGGCCAAGTCCGTAGTTATTCGAAACGATGTTGATCCACGGCCTCGGCGTCCATTTAACCTGGCCTCCCAGACCTTTGCGCGAGTTGGAAGACCCATACGACTGCCAGCCGTTGATAATCCAGGGTTCGATCTTCAGGTGAGGTGTCGGGAAAATTTGGATTCGCACTCCTTCGAAAAACCACGGAGTGTTCGAAGAAACGTACGACGGCTGATAAGCCCAATTGTCGAAGTTGTAGTAGCTGAATAGTCCGATATACGACATGAAGATCCCGGCATCGATATTGATGCCGTCGAGCGCATCAATGTGATAGCCCCCGTATGCTTCGGAGAGATACCGATCGGCGTCGTCAACGTTCCACTGCCCTTTCTGATAGCTTGGATCGTTGCGAACCGTCGAGGTGGAATACATGCCGAACTGCGTCATGAAACGCGCCCGGACATTGTCATAATGAAAATCGCCGCCGATGCCGAGCTGTTCGAGCTGAAGTTCGTTGGACCGGAATAATTCGCTGGATCCTCCCATCGAATCGTCCACCGGCTTGTTGAAGTCGTACGTATACGTCAGGTCCGCTCTGATTTCCGGCGTGAAAAATTTCGAATCGAATGCAGTGTCTTTGTTCCGCGGATTGCCATTTAACCAAGTCCAGTCCCAATCCGAGAAAGGCGCTATTTTTGCCGGAGCCGCAGTTGCCGCGACCGGCTCCGTTGCTTGCGTTGGATTCGGGGGCGCCGAATTTTGCGCGTCCGGCGCTGCGACTGCTGGTGACGCGCTGTCGGTTGAACCGACTACTGCGGGTTGCGCGGAGGATGGCGGCGCGGCATCGCGAGCCTTCAAAGCCGCTTCCAATTCCTCGATTCGCTTCTCCATGTCCGCCAGCTGCTTCGCCACAGCCGGCGAGACGCCCGCCTCGTTCGAATTTTCCGAGGAGGCCGAACCATCTTTCTTCGCCGGTGCAGGCGTGGCGGGTGCCGTAGCAGATGTGGCTGGCGCTGCCGTTGAAGCGCTCGACGTAGTGTTCGCCGTAGAGGCAGCAGCACTCGACGCCGAGGCCGCCGCAGGTTGCGCAGAGTCGCTTACCTTCGCCAACTCATTCGGCAAAAGGATTCGGGATTCGACTTGCCCCGAGCATTTTCGCGCTTGAACGAGAACTAGCAACAGCAAAACCATCACGTGCAGAGTGACCGTAGCTTTTGTATTGCCCGGTCTTTCAACGCCTCCTGTTTGTGGAGCGGCAGCGCGTGCTCGTCCGCACTTCTCATCGATTTTCATTGGGCGCTTCTCCCTTGAAAGCGACTGCATTCCTGATCGTAGAAACTGTGCAGGCGTCGTGGCCGAGGCGACGCCTGCCTCCGCGACGTTCCTGATTCCCCGTTTGCGCCACATCGATCGGCTTAAACGAAGCGAATCGTTTCGCGGAATCTCGCAAAGCAAAGCCGGCTTTCGTCTGCTCAAATTCATCGCGGCTCAGATGGTTGAATTCCATGTTGGTTTTTTACGCCTCACACTTACGAAACGCATAAAAAGCGAATAAGGGTTTCGTAAGCGCCTCGACTTTTGTTTCCGGAAAGGCCAAATCGGTACTACGCCAGTGACGATCCGCTGCCGGTAGACACACTTCGAGCAACCGGCCTTTCAGCCGTTCTTTCATGCGATGTTCCTGTTAATTAAAAATTTCTAGAATTCGCGACTGACAGTAAGGTGAGTTCTTACTGCGGTCAAACTCAATAATTTGATTGCGCTAATCGAGTCACACCGAAGATCTGCTTACCTTTCTCATAAGCCCTCTTAATCGGAAAAGCTTTATGGAATCCTTAGCGTAAGCTAACGGTTCTCTTATATGGCCCTGCAAGAATGCAGCATCAGGCAGCAAAGGCTTGAACCTTTACTGTAGGCCCCGATGCCTCATTCTCTGGAGCTATCACCTTCAACAACCCGCGGAAGAGCCGCCGCAGCCACAACTATCAAGATTCTTCTGGTTGATGATGATGCGCAGGTGCGCCGTGCTCTGCGCGCCACGCTGACAAGCGCGGGTTACACCGTGGTCGAAGCAAGAACCGGCGAAGAAGCCATCGAGGAGATTCAAGTGGATGGCTCTATGAACATGATCCTGCTCGACCTGAAGATGCCCGGAATCGGAGGCGTCGAAGCCTGCAACAGAATCCGTAAAGTTTCCGATGTACCGATCCTCGTTATCAGCGTCTTGCGAAATCAGGACGAAAAAGTGCAAGCCTTTGACGCCGGTGCAGACGATTATCTTGTAAAGCCGTTCGGAATACAGGAGCTGCTCTCTCGAATCCATGCATTGAAGCGCCGGGTGTCCGGATCTGAACCGACGCCTCCGTTTCAGTCTGCGGGTTTGAAAATCGATTTCGAGCGGCGTCGCGTAACCGTGAACGACCAGCCCGTGCATCTCACGCCCAGTGAATTCGAATTGCTTCGGTACCTGGTGCTGAACGAGGGTAAGCCGGTCACCCACCAGACGTTGTTGCAGTCTTTGTGGGGGCCCGAGCACACCAACGAAATTCAGCGAGTTCGCGTCACCATCAATCAACTGCGCCGCAAGATCGAGCTCGATCCCGAACGCATCTGCTACATCCATACGGAGCACCAGTTCGGATATCGATTCGAGCCGGAAATCAAGAGACCGAGCAAGCGCAATTCAAGGAGCTGACCTTGGCGCAATACATGTCGCTTTCGGAAAGCGAAAGGAAAGAACCTACGCAGCCTTTCAATTCATCCCGCGATTCGACGCGATCTTTCTCTCCAGCTGAAAGCTCTGCCGAACCGATTCTGATTGTCGATGACAATCCCCAAATTCGTCGCGCCCTTCGGGCTCTATTAGTGCCGAGGGGCTACACGATTGTCGACGCTCGTACTGGAGAGGAAGCACTCGACGTGATTCGTCACGAGCATGTTGATCTAATCCTCCTGGACGTGAATCTTCCAGGCATGTCCGGATTTGAAACTTGCAAAGAAATTCGAAGGACGAGCACGGTTCCCGTAATCATGCTCAGCGTGCGCGCCAGCGAACGCGACAAAATTCAAGCGTTCGACGCCGGCGCCGATGACTACGTCGTGAAGCCTTTTGGAGGCGATGAGCTTCTTGCTCGTGTCCGCGCCGCGTTTCGAAGAACAGCGCCTAACGGCTTATCGACTTTCACGCGCGACGGCCTGGTGATCGATTTCGAACGCCGAACGGTTTCCCTGAAATCCCGCCGCTTCCGCCTCACGCCCAAGGAATTTGAGCTTCTTCGTCAACTCGTATCAAATAAAGGCAGAACCCTCACGCATCGCTGGCTTCTTCAATCGGTATGGGGTCCGGACTACGGCGAAGAAATGGAATCGCTACGAGTTCTGGTAAATCAGGTGCGGAAGAAAATAGAAACCAATCCGGCGAAACCCCGCTACATACTCACCGAACCCTGGGTGGGATACCGCTTCGAAGATTCTGAAGAGGAAAGCTGAAAAACCGCAGCTGGATGTGCCAACTGTTTGAACCGTACGGTTCCAGCCAAGCAGCTGCCTGAAGAAAAAAGCTTCGCGACGATCATCGGCGAAAAGCTCAGGACCGCCGCGAAGCACTGAATCGGCCGCATGCTTTCACTACTTGGCCACACGGTTGAAGTCGACGCTCGATACCACCAGCTCGCGCCCCGTCAAATCGCCGCTTATCGTAACGGAACTTACGGCGGCCGCTTTCGCAAGCTCCTCCTCGAATCCGACCAGCGTGTAGTGGTCGTTGCCAACCACCAGCACGTAGGACGCTCCCTGGCTGATGCCCCACTGCGTGCAGGCGAGACGCGTCTGCGCCTTACATGCGTTCGGCATCACGCAGGTTGTGCAGCTGACGTAGCCGGTTAGGCTCACATGCTGCGTGACGGGCGCAGCGTAAAGCCAGCCACTAATCCCTGAGAATACAAGCACGGCCGACAGCATGAGCACTCCAACAATCGCTTTCCTTTTCATGGTTTCTCCTCGAATTCTGTTCGCCTGCGATCCGAGTCGCTGATGTGTCGCAGGCCTATGAGAGGAACGATAAGAAAAACGGATACGAATAACGTAAGGCCGGAATAAGGGACATCTAAGGGCGGGATATGAGGCCACGTCGGCAAAACCAGATTACGATCATTCACAAAATTGATTGGCGAGATATAAGGATAAAATCACTTCACTGTTGATCTGCTGCATATAGAATCTGAATGGCAAGGCGGTGTGATTCGAGTGCACGTGACGTTCACCGTCAACCACCGAAATGCGTCGATTCCGATATCCGCTGATGCTTGCAACCGGTTGCCTGATGATCCTGCTCGCAACCGTCGCTAGCGCCCGCACGCGCAATTTTGCCGACGACGAGCACATAAGTTTCGGCAATCAACTCATTCAGCTCGATGGTGGCTGCGTATCCATCCGCGGCACCATCGCCAGCGGCGATTTTTTCGACGGTCTTACTCGCAGAGACGACGCCGGAACAATTGAATTCAAAAAGCATGGCAAAAGTGTTACGAAATATCCTGAGACGGTGACTGCGTCGATTCGCATTCTCGGTGCTCCATGCGCCGCGTCAGATTCAAGCTCGCCCGTCCGGATATTTTATGATGGGTCTTACTCTGTAGGGTTTGATCTGAAGTGGAAACGCGACATGGAGATGCGCCCCGCTGCGCTCTCGTCCGCTGCAGCGAATTGCACGGGCTATTCAAGCATTACGAACCTTGCGGAAAATATCAGCGAGCCCGCGGTGTCCTGCGATCTCACCGTCCGCAGCCAGGGCGTTCCGCTGGGCGATCACCTCATCGTTTCAATCTTCGACAGCCAGGGCCGCTTCCTGACCCGCATTTCGGCTGCGCCCTAACTCCCGCTTCTTCGCTCCACTGAAACCAAATCAGCGGTTTCCAGGGAAAGCTAGGCTCGCTCGACCCACGAATTCAAGGTCTGCACGCCGAAATCTCCAGCGATTTCCGATGATTCTTCCGCCGATTTCGCCGCGTTTTACGTACTCCCGGACGGTTCGGTTGCTCAGGCGCAATACCTCCGCTGCTTCCCTGAGCGTTAGTAGCCGCTCGCCAATTGGTTCTCCGGCTGTCTTAGGCTCGCGTTTCATGAACTTTGCTCACCTTTACAAAAGCAAATATCTACTCAATATCCGTTTTCAAACTTCGATCGCTTGAAGCGTCGATTCAAATGCTTGCGAGTTTGGCTATGTGCTGGCCTCTTCGTGCTTGCTCGGGCGCATGTGAAGCTTCACACGACCGTTTGAGATAGTGTCTCCGACAGGCTTTCGCCCGGAAACAGAGCATCGTTGTGTCTTCAGGCGGCTTTGTTTTGCGAGGAAAAATCCACCGGCGCTAATGAGTTGAAAAGATTGGTGGGCCCTAGTTGACGATCTTAGAACCGCTGAGCTGCAACCCAGCGAGATTCCCGGGCTCTTTATGAATGGCGGCTCTGGGGGATGACAAACGCACCTGGGATTCGACGGTCCAGCGTGGCTAAGACAGCCTCGTTCGCACCGGCTAGCCCAGCGAGGTGCCCGTCGGTGGTTTGCTTTGGAGTTCGCACCCACTTGGGTAGATGGGAGATGTCGCGACCATCGGGAATGAAGATCCAGCGCACTCCGTCGCTAGCTTTGACCTTGAGCAGGAGCTGGCGCGCCTGCGTGACGGACGAGCCGTACTGTTGAGC
>JASHRM010000339.1 GCA_030037315.1 Candidatus Acidiferrales bacterium | reverse complement strand
GCGACCCGGACCGGATAGAGCAAGCCTCACACGGTCCACTGCGGCCCTTCGGGAATTTTCGTCAGCGCTCTTGGAGCGCCCAACGGGGACGGGCCTGGCGGAATTTTTGTCATCGATCCCGAGAGCTTTGATGTGTTGGGCAAATGGGAAATCGACAGAGGCCCTCAATATCTAGCGTACGACTTCTGGTGGCATCTCGGTTACGACACGCTGATTACCAGCGAATGGGGAACGCCGAATATGGTCGAGTCTGGCGTCGACCCAGACCTGTTGCTGAAAGGAAAATACGGCCACGCCCTCCACGTATGGGACCTGCGCAGGCGCCGCCACGTTCAAACGCTCGACTTGGGTGCCGAACAGCAAATGGCGCTGGAGCTCCGCCCCGCCCACGATCCCGGACGCGCCTATGGTTTCGTCGGCGTGGTTGTCTCTCTCAAAGACCTCTCGTCTTCCATCTGGATCTGGCATCGAGACAATGGAAAGTGGGCCATCCAAAAAGTAATTGAGATTCCCGCCGAACCCGCCGATCTCGACGCACTCCCACCGCTGCTGAAAGGGTTCAAAGCGGTTCCTCCACTGGTGACGGATATTAATTTGTCGCTTGACGACCGCTTTCTCTATATCTCCTGCTGGGGAACAGGTGAATTTCGCCAATATGATGTCTCGGATCCGTTCCATCCGAAGTTGACCGGCTCAGTCCATCTGGGCGGAATTGTTCGTCGCGGTGCTCATCCGAAAAATCCGTCAGCGCGTCTCAATGGCGGACCTCAAATGGTGGAAGTGAGTCGCGATGGTCGCCGAATTTATTTCACCAACTCTTTATACTCTCCGTGGGACGTGCAGTTCTATCCTGACGGAATTCACAGCTGGCTTGTAAAGCTGGATGCGAAACCCGAGGGAGGACTCGAATTCGATCCCAGATTTTTTCTTGAATTTAAGGACTTGCGAAGCCATCAGGTTCGCTTGGAGGGAGGCGATGCTTCGTCGGACTCCTACTGCTACTCATGATCCACGCTCACACATGGGCTTGGGCGATCCTTTTCCTGCTGGGCGCGTACCACGGAATTAATCCCGGTATGGGATGGCTGTTCGCTGTCGCTCTCGGGATGCAGAAGCACAGCGGACGCGTCGTTTGGGAGTCGTTGCTACCGATTGCAGCCGGGCACGCGCTCTCGATCGGCCTCCTGGTGAGCATCGCACTCGCGGTGGGTGTGGCTTTGCCACAAACCTACGTGAAATACGTCGTCGCGGCCGTGCTTTTAGGCCTTGCGATTTACCGGCTCGTTCGGCAGAGGCACCCGCATTGGGGCGGAATGCAGGTCGGATTTCGCGACCTCACGATCTGGTCCTTTCTGATGGCGACTGCGCATGGCGCTGGACTGATGTTGCTTCCAGTGCTGCTGGGCATGTCGGCGATGGGTTACGCGCATCACGATATGCGGATGCACGCGCTGATAATGTCGGGTGGTCCTTGGCTGGGCGCGGCAGCCGTTTTGGTCCACACGCTTGGGTATTTGCTGGTGACAGGAGCAGTAGCGTTCCTCGTATACGAAAGGTTCGGACTGAATCTGTTGCGAAGGGCTTGGGTGAATCTCGATTTGGTTTGGGCCGCGGCGTTGATTGTCACCGCCGGAGTTGCCCTCGTGATGCCCGTTTCCTGAGCGAAAATCGCATACCCGCCGATATAACGTCTTTTGAGACGAGCCTGCTGTCAGACGTAAAATCAATGCCTATGATTGTGGTCAAACATCCAAGTCTTTGTGGGCCCACTCGCGCTCCAGACCGACGAGCAGGCCAATTCCCAAAGACACACCGATCTTGGCTGCTATTTCAAGGGGTGGGAAAGCATGTGCAAATCCGAGCCTTTCCAAAACCTTGCTACTCCTACAATGAACCGTCAACTCAAGCGGCATCAAATCGCTGGCCGCCAGAATAACAGGATTGGAAGGGAGCCCAATCACTTGTCAACCTGCGTTCTATCGCTCACGTTCCCCGATCCTCAGTATCGGCAACGCCTGTTGGATTCATCGCCAGGCTATGGGCGATCGCTGCGGGTTGAAGTAAGTGACGCCGCATCCACTTCGCTTCACGAATGAATGAAGTGAGAGGAGGCGATCACGAGGCCCAGCGTGAGGCCGGCGATTGCGATCTCTCCAACTGCCCCCACGAGAAATGGACGCAAACCTTGTTTGCGCAGTTCGCCAACGTTTGTGCGCAGGCCGACTCCTGCGAATGTCAACAGGAAGGCCCAACGAGAAAGGTTGCCGAGGCTGGCGAGCTGCGCTGGGTTGAACACCTTCACAGTTGCGAGGGCGGAGATCAACAGGAATCCAAGCACGAATTTTGGGAATTTCTGCCAGAGAAACGCCGCTTTGTTGCCAACGCCGCCGGTGTGCTGCTTGCGCGCCCAGCGAATCGCATAGGCCAGCACGACGAAGCCGATCAAGGCATTCCGCGCGGTCTTTGCCAAAACGGCGACTTTGCCAGCTGCGTCGGAATAGAGCGCGCCGGCCGCAGTCGCTTCGGCAGTATTGTCGACGCCGAGACCAGCCCAGAGACCGTAACT
>JASHRM010000338.1 GCA_030037315.1 Candidatus Acidiferrales bacterium | reverse complement strand
GCCACCTTTACGGGAACGTTCCATCGCGGACGAGCGTCGCCGACGTTGGCGACCACGTTCAGAGTGCTGATCCAATAAGTTCCGACCGGAATGTTTTCGAGAACGGCTTGGCCCTGCAAATCAGTTTGCGCGCGCGCGACTAGGTATTTCGACTGCGCCAGGTCGACCGTGCGCCGCTGAATTTCAGGGACGCGCTTTTCGAGCACGGCATGCCATTTCGGCCCCGGATCGATCTCTGACAGGCCCAGGTCAATGCCGTCTACGCTTTCCGGATGCTGGTCGATGAAATGGTGCACGGCGTCTGCATATTCATCGGAAAGCTTCTTGAATTTTTCAGGATGTTTCTTTTCATCCGCCGGATTGGCTTTTGACTTGGGAAAATTCACGGATTGGTCGCCGGCATTGCGATCCATATAAGCCTTGCGAAATTCCGGGACGTGGAGGATGTCGTCCGCCGTCAGCTTTTTGATAAATTCGTCGCCCGCAAACGATACGCACGAATGCTTTTTCATCCACGCTTTCAATTCGGGCGAATAGGAGTGCGAATCCAGTTTGTCGATGAACGCGTCCATGTCGGGTTTCGGTTCGGCCGCGTCCACTTCCTTCGCGATTTCCTCGTAGCTCTTACTCAGCAGATAAAACGGAAATCCGCGCACGGGCTCTTCTACTCCGCCCGACGGTGTGACGCGTGCCACAAATTCGATGGAACCGGCCTGCGCGCGGCTGCGCGGCGCAACGGCCAGCAGGGCAATGAACACAAGCAGGAAACCGCAAACATTTCTCTTCATGTGGGGAATCCTAGCAAGATGGAGCGGATGAGCGGATATAACCTGCGCGTATGGGACTAGTTGGTTAACGCCTGATTCTGGAGAGGGAGTTGGGATCCCTGATCATTTCATCCCTGGAGCGAAAGAACCAAAGCAGATTCCCACACTCGCGAAAATCGCTCGGTTCGGAATAACAATTTGGAAGAGAGCAGCCCAATAGCCGAAGCTAGAACAGCTGGAAGTTGGCTTCAATTACGACGCGCACGGCGGCAGGCTTGCCGTCCGGCCCGCGAGCCGGAGTGCAGCGCCAGGTGCGGACAACATCTCTGGCCTTTTCGTCAAGCCCATATCCAAGGCCCTTCGCGACTTCCGGATTCGTCACGCGGCCGTCGGCGGTAACCACGGCATTGAGCACGACACTGCCCTGGATTTTCAGCTTCATGGCTTCGTCAGTGTAATCGGCTTTCGGCATGTAGAAGCACGCAGGCTGTCCATATCCGCCAGCCCCGGCGTATGGCAAACCGCCGCCCGTGTTCCAGCCTTCGCCGGGACCAAGCCCCGAGCCATTGCCGTTCCCGACACCGCTACCGTGGCCGTTGCCCATGGAATCAACGCCGCTATGGCTAAACGGGTCGCCGTAGTTGTTCACGGCAGGATCGGGCAAGTGAATGTCGGGATTTCCGACGATCGTCGGCGTCATTGCCAATTGTGGGTGTGGCACCGGATGCGCCAGCGGCGCAGCAAATTGAGTCAGCGCAAATTTCGGCGCCTTACCTCTCATAGCAGGCGCGTTGTCGTGTGCGCCGCCGCCTCCGCCAGCCTTCTGAGCCGCAGGCTTCAGGTGCGCAAGATACGGCGACACGCTGACGTCCGTATCGACGATGCCGCTTGCCTTTGTCGCAGGCGGCGAAATGATTCCCGGGAAAAGCAGCGGCACAATCACGATTAGCGCAATCACGGTGACGTGCACGAGGATCGAAATCAGCTGCGTCTTCGGCATCTGGGTGTCTTTGGTCCAGATTTCCGGAACGTCTACGGGCTGGCTCGTCGTTTCCAGAGGCGGCAGCTTAGGCGGCGAGATCCAATCGCGCAAATTGCGCCACAAGCCGGTGCCTTCGGCGCTCCAGTTCACCAGCAGCGGAGACTTGACGCTTCCGCGAGCGCCCGTCTTGAAAATCTCTTTGAAGTTTGCGCCGAACCCGTCGCCAAAACGTGGGATATCGAACGCAGTCGGCGTGCCTGCGCGAACTTTTGCGGGCCGCTCGGTCAGAAAATCCTTCAGGTTGGAGGCGAGCGACGCTTGGCGCCCCGGCGCAGCCAGCTTTTCCAGCCTCAGCCGACTTTCAGAGTTGATACTTTCCGGCTTGGGATTTGAATCGGACATTTGTGCTGCCTATGTGCTGCCTGGCACCCTCGCGCGGCTCCAAATGTTAGACGCGCCGGTACAGAAAAGGATGTATGGGTGCTGGCGCGGCTGACACGCTCAAGTGGTTCATTGTAACATACGACGTGCAGCGCAAATTTTGGGTTTCCACCGCGAAACTTGTAGCATAAGCGGGTATATCCCGCTACTGCGAGCCTTAACAGGCGCTCGACGAAAGGCTTTCCCATCCCCCAAGAGGCCAACACAATCGACGTAAAAAGCACGCTGAACCTGCCGAAGACAGACTTTCCGATGAAAGCGCGTCTGCCGGAGCGCGAGCCTGATCAATTGGCGGCGTGGGAGAAAATGCGGCTCTATGACCGCATTCTGGAGGCACGCGCAGGGAAGCCGCTTTTCGTCCTTCATGACGGGCCACCGTATCCCACGGGCGAAATCCACCTCGGCACCGGCCTGAATAAGACTCTGAAAGATATGATCGTGAAGTCGAAAACCATGGCCGGCTTTCGTTCGCCTTATGTTCCCGGCTGGGATTGCCATGGCCTGCCCATCGAAACGAAAGTCGAAAAGGAATTGGGTGGAAAGGAAAAAGTTTCCGCGGAGAAATTTCGCAAGATGTGCCGCGAATTTGCCGCGCGGTACGTGGAAACGCACAAGCGCGAATTTCGTCGGCTCGGGATTTTTGGCCAGTGGGATAAGCCGTACCTCACGATGGATCCGGGCATGGAAGCGTGCATCGCTTCCGCCTTCATCGATTTTCTCGAAAAAGGATACGTCTATCGCGGGCTCAAGCCCGTCTACTGGTGCATCTACGACCGTACGGCGCTCGCTGAAGCCGAAGTCGAATACGAGGACCACACCAGCCCGTCAATTTGGGTGAAATTCCCGATTGTGGCCGGACCGAAAACGACCGCACTTGGCAGTGACGTTTCCGCGCTGATTTGGACGACGACTCCCTGGACGCTGCCTGCCAACCGCGCGCTCGCGTTTCATCCAGACTACGAGTACGTGGTCATCGAAACGGACGTTGGCAAGCTGCTTGTTGCCGCGGATCGCGTCCGCACGCTCGCCGAGGAATTGAAACTCGAGCCGACGGCCGTCCATCGCGGCGGGAGAGGCAAAGATTTCGAGGGCGCGCAATTTCAGCACCCGTTCCTCGATTACACGGTCCCCGGCGTGCTCGCCGATTACGTCACGCTCGACGCGGGCACCGGCATCGTCCACACCGCTCCCGGCCACGGCGCGGACGATTTTCGCACCGGCCAAAAATACAATCTCGAGGCGTACGCGCCACAAGGCGACGACGGCCGTTTCGTCGACGGCTTGCCGGAGTACAAAGGCAAAACCGTTTTCGAGGCGAATCCGATCGTCGTCGAAATTTTGAAGAATCGCGGAATGCTCGTTGCCGAACGCAAGCTCTCGCACAGCTATCCGCACTGCTGGCGTTGCCACAATCCGGTGATTTTCCGCGCTACCGAGCAGTGGTTCATTCAAATGGATAACGGCAGCACAACCGTGCCGCCGCCTTCGGCTCCGCCGCTTCGCCGGCGTGCGCTCGAAGAAATCGAAAAAGTGAAGTGGCTGCCCGGCTGGGGCCGCGAGCGCATGCGCGAAATGCTCGCGGACCGTCCCGACTGGTGCATCTCGCGACAGCGTTTCTGGGGAGTGCCCCTCATCGTTTTCTATTGCGACGCGTGCAGCAAGCAACTGCCCGATTTCGCCGCACTGCGCCATGTGCTTCCCTTTTTCGAACGCGAGGGCGCGGATGCCTGGTACACGCACTCGGCGGAAGACTTGCTGCCGGCGGGGACAAAATGCTCCTGCGGCGCCGCGAAATGGCGCAAAGAATCGGACATTCTCGACGTGTGGTTTGATTCAGGCTCGACGCATCTCGCCGTCCTCAGCCAAAAGGAAGGCACGTGGCCGGCGGATGTTTACCTCGAAGGTCCCGACCAGTTTCGGGGCTGGTTCCAGAGTTCCCTGCTCAACGCAATCGGCACGCGCGGCTCCGCGCCATACCGGCAGGTTGTGACGCACGGCTGGACGCTCGACGAAAAAGGCGCGCCGATGTCGAAATCGCTCGGCAACGCTCTCTACCCCAACGAAATCGTCGAAAAGTGGGGTGCCGACCTATTGCGCCTTTGGGTCGTCTCGCAAGATTACACGGCGGACATGCGCAATTCGCCCGCGATGATGACGCAAATCGCGGAAGCGTATCGCAAGATTCGCAACACATTCCGCTTCGCGCTTTCGAATCTTTCCGATTTCGATCCGAAACGAAACGTGGTCCACGACGCCGATATGTGGGAAATCGACGCTTGGATGCTGCGCCGCACCGGCGCTTTGGTGCGGCAATGCCTTGAATGGTACGCGAACTTCGAATTTCATCGCGTCTACCACGAGCTTCACGACTTCTGTGCCGTTGAGCTTAGCGCTTTTTACTTCGACGTCCTCAAAGATCGTCTCTACACGTTTGCGCCAAACAATCGCGGACGGCGGTCCGCGCAAACAGCCGTCTATCACATCGGGAAAGCCCTGGTGCGCCTGATCGCGCCGATTCTGGTCTTCACGTCTGAGGAGATCTGGAAATATCTGCCGGCTGGGTCGACTTCGCAACCGAGCGTCCACATGTCGCTTTTTCCCGGCGCCGATCAATTCGAGAACGCATTCGACGCGACTCGCACGAAAAGTTGGGATCGCCTCCTCGCTGTGCGTGAGGAAGTTTTAAAGGCTCTGGAGCCCTTGCGCGCCGCCAAAACCATCTCAGCCAACCTCGAAGCCCGCGTCACGCTCGCCGCAAGCGGCGATCTACAACTGCTCCTCAAGCAATATGCGGCGCAGCTCCCGGCGCTTTTCATCGTCTCTCAAGTCGAAATCGCGGACGGCCCGGTGCCCGGCGCTCAACCCGCTGCAAATCTGCCTGACCTGCTAATCAAGGCCGATAAAGCTCTCGGCGCAAAATGCAATCGCTGCTGGAATTATTCGGTGCACGTAGGGGAGAGTGCTCGCTACCCAACGGTCTGCGACCGTTGCCTCGCCGCTCTCGAAGAAATCGAGCGCAACGGCGGATTGTCGCAGGAAAGCGCCGCGTCGTGAGGAACTACGCTTCACCATCGGGCTGGGCGCTGGCGATCGTCGCTGTGCTGGTCCTTGCAGCGGACCAAATCAGCAAGTACGCCGTCGAAAAATTTACGGTCGCCGGCTCGACTCACGTCCTAATCCCCGGTGCGCTGAATCTCGTCCACACGGATAATCCCGGCGTCGCTTTTGGATTGTTCGCGGATGTCGTGGGACCGTGGCGAGCGCCGATCCTGATCGTTTTCGCCCTCATCGTGATCTGCCTGATCGCCTGGCTACTGAAAACGGACCGCGCCGGCGGCTGGCTTGGCCGCTGCGGCATGACGTTGATTCTCGCCGGCGCTGCCGGAAACGTGGTGGACCGCATCGCTCGCGACAGCGTTACCGATTTCATCGACTTCTACGTCCACGGCTATCACTGGTACACGTTCAATCTTGCCGATTCCGCGATCGTGGTCGGTGCTGCGATGGTAATCTTCGAGCTTCTCCGCGATTGGCGGCAGACAGCGCAGGAGCGCGCTTGACGTGCACCCAGTTCTTTTCCAAGTCGGCTCGCTCACCGTCTACACATACGGGGTATTGGCCGCCGCCGGATTCCTGATCGGCCTCTGGTACGCCTACCGCCAGGCGCCACGCACGGGACTCGATCCAAATAAAATTTGGAATCTCGGCATTTACGGAATTTTGATCGCGCTGGCGAGCTCGAAAATCTGGCTCATTTTCAGCGCGTGGGATTACTACCGCGCAAATCCGGGACAAATCTTCAGCATTCAAACCTTCGAATCCGCCGGCACATTTTATGGCGGCATCCTGGGCGGAATCGTCTGGGTGATTCTTTATACGCGCTTTCAGCGCATGCCTTTTCTTTCGGTGCTCGACGTTTCGGCGGCGCCCGTCGCTCTTGGTCACGGCATTGGCCGCATCGGCTGCTTCGTAGCCGGCTGCTGCTACGGCAAGCCGACCACTCTGCCCTGGGGCGTCACATTCACGAGCCCTGTGGCGGAGCGCATCGCCGGCACGCCGTTGAACGTTCCTCTTCACCCCACGCAACTCTACGAAGCTGCGGCGGAGTTCCTGAATTTCTTGATTTTGCTGCTATTGGGAGCGCGGCAGCGGTTCACCGGACAGCTCATCGGCGCGTATTTCATTCTGTACGGCATCGAGCGCGGCACGATCGAATTCTTCCGCGGCGATCCGGGACGCACGCTGATGTTCCACGGCGCGATTTCGCTGATGCAAATCGTTAGCGTCGCGCTCATCATCACGGGCGCAAGTTTGTGGTGGCGCGGGCTCCGTGGCGCCGCACCGATCGCCCCAGTTCCGGGCCGCACGCCTTCGCACCGCGTTCGAGCGGTCTCATAGGTTTGAGTTCCCGCAGCATGTAGTCGAAAGTCTCTTCTTAATCGCGCAAGAAGAACCGAAGAAAATGTCCCGCCATCTGAAATTCGTCGTCGCGGCTGAACGCGCAGGCGAGCGCCTCGACCGCTTCATCGTGGGGCAGCTCCCCGAACTCAGCCGCTCGCGCATCCAGTCGCTGATGGACGAAGGCCGAGTCCTCGTAGACGGCGCCGCTCGAAAAGCATCGCACCGAATTTCCGAAGGCGAATCCGTCTCCATCGACATTCCTCCGCCGTCCGCTGCCGCGGTAGCCGGGCAGCCGATTCCGCTCGAGGTTCTCTACGAAGACGAAGACGTCGCGGTGATAAACAAGCCGGCCGGGATGATCGTTCATCCGGGCGCCGGCGCGGAATCTGGAACCATGGTTTCTGCCCTTCTTCACCGCTTTGGCCGGCGGCTCTCGACCGTTGGCGGCCCGCTTCGGCCCGGAATCGTTCACCGACTCGACAAAGGAACCTCCGGGGCAATTCTCGTCGCGCGCACCGACACGGCCCACAGAAAGTTAGTCGAGGAATTTCGGGAGCGCCGCGTCGAGAAGACCTATATCGCTCTGCTTCACGGACGGATCAAAGGGGAGCGCAGCTCGATCGAGCTGCCGGTCGCGCGCGATTTGCGCCGCCGCTCGCGCATGACGGCGCGCCGTCGCGAGGGCCGCGAAGCTCGCACCGACTGGCGCATTCGCGAGCGCCTCGACGGTTTCAGCTTGATCGAAGCCGATCTGCACACCGGCAGGACGCATCAGATCCGCGTCCATTTTTCCGCGCTAGGATGCCCGGTAGTGGGCGACACACTCTATGGCGCGCCCAAGCAAGAGCGGGTGCAGTCAGTTACGCTTCCGGCCCTGAAGCGCAATTTCCTTCACGCCGCGCGGCTTTCATTCGAGCATCCCCGCTCGGGCGCGAAGATCGACGTTCGCGCTCCGCTGCCCGCCGAGCTGGTGAATTTTCTGTTAGCGCTGGCGCACGCCTTGAAGGCCGATCCGACTTTGATTGACGCTGCTCTGCGGGAATTCCTATAATCTGTTATGTGAAATCCCGCTTCGTCGCGAAATCCCTGAAGGTGTGCGCGGCACTCGGATTTGCCTGCCTCCTAATGCCGGGGCGCGCGCTAACGTGGCAGGCTCCGGCCGCGCAACAGCAGCCGAATTCCGGCGCCACCCAAACGGCGCCTCCAGCCGATCAAGCCAAGCCGCCGCAAGCGCAGCAGCAGACGCCGATCGTCAGCACGACGAATCTCGTGCACCTCATCGTTACCGTCACCGATAAAAAGCACAACTTCATCACCGACCTCGACAAAACCGATTTCAAGGTCCTTGAAAACGGTGCGCCGCAGGATATTCGCTTCTTTGGCCGCGAAACCGGTCTGCCGCTGCGGATCGCGCTGCTGCTCGACACCTCAAACAGCATTCGCCCGCGCCTCGATTTTGAAAAGGATGCCGCGACCGACTTTCTCACCAAGGTGATCCGGCGCGATCGTGACCTCGCGTTTTTGATGACGTTCGATAACGAGCCCGAAGTGATTCAGGATTACACAAACGATACCGATGTGATGAGCGAGGCGATTCGCGAGCAGCGCGCGGGCGGCGGCACCGCTCTGAACGACGCGATCTGCCTCGCATCCGAAAAGCTTTCGCATGCGCCGCTGCCCAAGGGGCCCGATTCCGATATACGCCGCGTAATCGTAGTGATATCCGACGGGAAAGATAATCTGAGCGACAAGGCGCTCAGCGACGCGATTGACGCTTCCATTCGCTCAGAGGCTGCGATTTTCACGGTCAGCACGAATACCGATTGGCTCGCCATCGACGATGCGAACAAACCCAGCAAGTACAACAAAGACGAGGGCGACAGGGTGATGCAGCAGTTTGCGGATCAGACCGGCGGATACGCGTTTTTCCCCTACAGCACGGATGACCTAGCGGAATCTTTCCTCGATATCGGCACCGAGTTGCGCAGCCAGTATTTCATCGCCTATGCCCCGCCTCCTTCTACCACAGCGACGAGCCAATATCGCAAGATCGACGTGGAAACGGACCGGAAGGGCCTGACCGTTCGCACTCGCAAGGGTTACTACGCAGCCCCCGCCTCCGCGCAATAAGCTTCGCAGCTTTCCTGGATTCGCCAACAAGGAGCTGGTCTAATGCGACGGTGCGTAGTATCCCTTGCGCGCCAGAATCTTCGCGTCGGGCCGGGAGACTTCCACCTTGATTTTCCGGAAGGTGCCGTCGCGATTCGTGTTCGACGGGTAATAGCCAAGCACGTATTGCGAGCGCAATTCTTCGGAGATAATGTCGAAAGCCTTGTCGAGCGATTTCTCGCTGCGGACGTTGACGACGCGACCGCCAGTATCTTGCGCGAGCCGCGCCGCCACTCCGGCGCCGTAGCCCTCCGTGGCCCGCGGATCGATGACCAGCAGAAAATGGAGCACCGTATCCGCCCGCTGCGCGGCTTCCGCCGCATCTTGCAGGCTGATCTTGCTGCCGTTGTCTTCGCCGTCCGTGATCAATACGATTGCTTTGCGCCCAGCTTCGTTGGCAAGCTCATCGTGGCACGCCAGGTAAACCGCGTCATATAGGTTCGTCCCGCCGCCGCTCGTCGGGATCGTACCCGGAGTAACCATCGGTCCCGCTGCGTTGACTTCAGCGCGGCGAATCGCACGCCGCAATTCACCTTTATCCTCGGTGAAATCGGCGAGCAAGTTCACGTCTGTGTCGAACGTCATCACCAGCGCTTCGTCTTTCTTGTGCATTACTTCATCCACGAAACTGGCCGCGGCGTCCTGCTCGGCATTCATGATGTAATACATGCTGCCGCTCGTATCCATCAGCAGCGCCAGTGAAATCGGCATATCGACTTCTTTGGTAAAGTAGGCAACTTTCTGCTCGACCCCGTCTTCGTACACTTTGAAATCGTCCTTGGTCAAATCGCTTACGATCTCATTTTTCCTGTCGCGGACCGTGGCGAACACGTTGACGATTGTCGTCTGGCTCTCGATCTTGCCGGGCGCCTGGGGAGGTTCTGGCGGTGGTTCTTGCTGCCCTTGGCGCGGCGCATTGGAAGCGCCCGGAGGCAGCATTGGCCCTCGCGGAGACTCATCCTGTGGCGAAGCGTTTCGTGCGTAGGCTCGGGACTCGAAGCTGGCGCCGAGCGAATAAGCTCCGACTGCCACGCCGAGAATACCCGCCGCGATAGTGGTCAGGCGCATTGTATAATTTCCTCTGGGGACAGGTTTGAAAGAGATACGATGCGCTGGGACGCCGCACGGATGTTTAGCCTGGGCTCGGCGCACGAATCGAAGCAAGCGGACTCACCCGCGCGCCAACGGAAAATATCGATGAACCCGAGACTCATTTTCGCAGGCACAATCTTGCTCCTGGCTCCTGCCATGACGCTGGCTCAGGCGCCGCAATCGGCTCCGCCGCCGACGCTCTCGCAGCCGGCGACTCGTCCGCAGAACCAGCCGCAACGCGAAAACCCGCCGCACATCAGTACCACAACTTCGACCGTTATTGTCCCGGTGACCGTGAAGGACAGCAAGGGGCAATTAGTCGGCGGCCTCACTAAGGACGACTTTCGCGTTTTCTCCGACGACGTCGAACAAGCCATCGGTAACTTTTCGGCGGACCCCGTGCCGCTATCCGCCGTCGTGCTGATCGATAACGATCTCAACGACCGCGTGCAGCCTCAAGTGCAAAAGAGCCTCGTATCGATCGCTGCGGCGTTCGGGCCTGATGACGAAGCGGCGCTCGTCACCTACGAGCAATTCCCCGAGACTGTTTCCGATTTTTCCACCGACAATGACTTGCTCTTCACCAAACTGAAACGCCTCGAACTCGGCACACACAGTAATCAATCGATCGTCGATCCAACCACGGCCGGGCCCATAATAAACGGCCAGCCTTCCATCGGAGGCATGGGCTCACCACCGAGCAACGGTACCGGAATCGCGCTCCACGGATCGGGCCGCTATAAAAATGTAAACGCGCTGGACGACGCCATTTTTGCCGCCGCGGAGATGCTAAAGAGCCGCGGGCACGATCGTCGGAAAATCATTTTCATAATTTCCGACGGAGCTGACAGCCGCAATGAACATACATTCGATCAGACGCTGCACCTATTGCTCGAAAACGACATCATCGTCTATTCGATTTCCGTCAATCGCTCGCTACCCATCGGGCGCAAACTGGCTGGGGAGAAAGGCGCAGCCGAGCTCGTCAAGTACGCGTACGCAACCGGCGGTGATACTTACTATGGCTCGAAAGATCCTGATCTCGAGCGGCTCTATTCAGACGTGACGGAAGAAGCCCGCAACCTGTACACGCTCACGTTCTCGCCGCAGGATATCCATACGACCCAGGACTACCACGATGTCGAAGTGCGCGTAGACCACCCCGGCCTTACCGTCGATACACGCGGTGGTTATTATCTCAGCGCGACACACTGACGTAATGCAGTTGATTG
>JASHRM010000337.1 GCA_030037315.1 Candidatus Acidiferrales bacterium | reverse complement strand
GCAGATCGCGCTCGCTATCGAGCGAAAGCGCAGCGAGGAGCGAGTGCGCCAGAGCGAAGCCCGATTGCGCCTCCTCATCGAGCAGTTGCCGGCTGTCATTTGGACGATCAATCGCAAACTCAGATTAACCTCCGCAATGGGTTCCGGATTAGCGCGCCTCGGATTGAAGCCCAGCCAGATCAACGGAATGTCGCTTGCGGAATTTTTCGAAAGCCACGACGAAAACTTCGCGCCAATTGCCGCGCATCGCCGCGCGCTGGCGGGCGAGCCTGTCACGTTTCCCGTCGAGTGGAAAGAGGGATCGTACGCATGTCACGTAGAGCCTTTACGCAACGCCGCCGGTGAACTGCAAGGCGCGATTTGCATGGCGCTCGACGTGACCGACCGCAAGAAACTTGAAGAGCAGTTCCGCCAGGCGCAGAAAATGGAAGCTGTCGGGCGGCTTGCTGGGGGTATCGCCCACGATTTCAATAACCTGCTGATGGTCATTCAAGGGTACGCAGATTTACTGGCGGATCGCCTGACTCCTACCGATCCGCTGCGGCGCAACGCCGAACAGATTCAGGGCGCTGCCCAGCGCGCCGCTGGCCTCACGCAACAGCTGCTTGCCTTCAGCCGGAAACAAATCCTTGCGCCCAAGGTGCTCAACGTTCAAAGCGTGGTGGCAGACATGGAAAAAATGCTGCGCCGTGTGATTGGCGAGGATATCGAGCTTCAGACCGCTTCTTCCCGCGATCTGGGTCTCGTGAAGGCTGATAAGAGCCAGATCGAACAGGTTATCTTGAACCTTGTGGTGAATGCGCGCGACGCCATGCCAAAAGGCGGCCGCCTGATGCTCGAGGCGGCGAACGTCGAATTCGACTCGGCCACGCCACACGGACAGGGCTCTGTAACTCCCGGCAAATACGTGATGCTAGCGGTTACCGATAACGGCTGCGGCATGGATGCGAAAACTCAGGCGCACATCTTCGAGCCTTTTTTCACCACGAAAGAGAAAGGCAAGGGAACCGGACTAGGTTTGGCCACAGTCTACGGCGTGGTCAAACAAAGCGGCGGTTACGTTTGGGTCTACAGCGAGCCCGGGCACGGCACCACGTTCAAGGTTTATCTCCCGAGAATTGAAGAGGAAGTCTCGACCGACGCGCGCGACCCCAGGGGGGAACCACGAGCGCTTCCGCGCGGGTCGGAAGTGGTGCTGCTTGTGGAAGACGAAGCGGGCGTTCGAGATTTGGCGCGGGAATACCTTGAGATGAGCGGCTACACGACACTCGTGGCCGAAGATGGGCATACTGCCCTCGAATTGGCCGCAATGCATGCCGGCCCAATTCACCTCTTGATGACGGACGTAGTCATGCCGGGCATCAACGGCAAAGAATTGTCTGACCGCGTCCGATTGATTCGTCCCGACATCAAGATCCTGTACATGTCCGGTTACACAGATCGGGCCGTGCATCAGGGCATGCTCGACGGCGAGGCCGTGCTGCTTCAAAAGCCCTTCACGCTGGCGACGCTCGCTGGCAAGCTGCGCGAGATTCTAGCGCTCGAACCTGTCCACTAGGGCCTTCCTCGGTTTTCCAAAGCAAGAATCCCCGGGCCCAGCCCGGCGAATATCGTAGAATTTCCGCTGCGATACCTCTGACCATTGATGCCTGCCCCTTTTCGCGAAACCGCCATCCCGGAAAAGCGTCTCCAAGTTTATTGCGCTCAACGCGACCTCCATTCGCGCGAAATAGAAATCGTGCGCGACATCGTCTCGAAGCCCTTGGATTGGGACTTTTTGCTGTCTGACGCCGCAGAAAATTCCATCACGCCGTTGCTTTGCAATCATCTTCTTGAAATTGCGAATGATCTTTTAGACGCGAAACGCATCGTGCAATTGAAAGAATTCAGGCGCGCGTTGACCATGCGAAACCTGGTAATCGCCGCGGAGCTGATCACAGTCTTGAATTTGTTTCGCGATGCGGGCATCCAAGCGATTCCGTATAAGGGGCCGGTTCTTGCCGCTCAAGCCTACGGCGATGTAACGCTGCGCGAATTCGAGGATTTGGATCTAGTCCTCAGACAACGGGACATGAAGAAGGCGAATGAAATCGTAGTTTCTCTCGGCTACAAACCCAAATATTCGTGGATCCTTTCCGCCGATGCCCCTTCCGCGGTGGTTCCCGGCGAATACAACTATCGCGACGATCGCCGCCGAATGATGGTCGAGCTTCATACAGAGCGCACACTTCGACATTTTCCAATTGCTCCCGATATTGACGAACTTTCCAAAAGGCTCGTAACCGTTTCATTCAGCGGACATCCCGTCGAAACTTTTGGCGCTGAGGACGGCTTGGTGCTGTTGTGTATTCACGGCTCGAAGGATTTTTGGGAGCGCCTTTCTTGGGCTGCCGATGTCGCGCAATTCGCGCGAAGCCAGCCGTTGCTCGACTGGGACGCTTGCTATCGCGGTGCAGAGCGCTTTGGCGCCACTCGCATGCTCCATGTCGGGTTATCACTCGGCGTCAAGCTTTTCGAACTTGAGCTGCCAACCGAAGTCCTGTCCAAGCTTCGTGCCGATCGAGTCGCGGATTCGGTTGCCGGAGAAGTGGAGCAACGGCTGCTCGCGCGGGGCCCTAGTTCACTCAGTGGCCCCGGACGCTTTCGTTTTCGTCGTCAGATGCTGTCTGGGGCCCTCAAGGGATGGCGCTATTCACTGCGCCTCGCCACCGTCCCGGCTGAAGAAGATTGGGAAATGCTCAGGTTGCCCAACTCGCTCGCCCCGCTGTATTTGGCGCTACGGCCCGTGCGACTCCTGCGGAAGTATGGCCTTGCAAGCCGATCGGACGCCAGTCCGGGAAAGGACCTATAGCTCTCTAAACCTTTCACAATCTGTTATTTACGAGCGCAACATAATACCGCCCTTGTGCATCTTATAGGTGGGCCCGAAGAGATGCTGGAAACGGGTCAGAAAGTGAGGGCTAATACGTATGTCGCGATTCTTAAAGGCTTTAGCGATCTGCACGCTTGGCTTTGCCATGTTAGCGCCGGTGGCGTCGGCCCGTCCGCCACGAGTTTTCATCGGCGGCGGCTGGGGCTGGGGCCCTGGGTGGGGTTGGTATGGACCTGCCTATTGGGGTCCGTATTATGGGCCTTATGACTACGGCTACGGGTATGACGCACCGAAAACTGGCCAGGTGAAACTTGATACCAAGGCGAAAGACGCCACGGTCTACATCGATGGAGGCTACGCTGGGGTATCCGGCAAGCTGAAGAAGTTCCATCTACGCGCGGGAACGCATGAAATCGAACTGCGCGATCCAAGCGGCCACACATTCTTCAAGGAGCAGGTGAACGTGGTTGCTGGCAAAACGCTGGACATTAACGGCTAACTCTTTACTCCCAAGGGCGCAAAACGCGGCGGATGCCAACCGGCGTTCGCCGCGTTTGTGTTTTGGGCCTCGTCGGGTCAGGATTGCTGCGACCGGGCCTGCACGCAACTCATCACATTGTTTTAATCTCCATTCAACATCATCGCGAGAAGGAAGAGCCATGGAATTGGGATTAGCGAGCAAAGTGGTCCTCGTCACCGGATCAGGCAAGGGAATCGGTCGAGCGATTGCGGAAGCATTCGTTCGCGAAGGTTCGAGCGTCGTGATCAATGGCCGCCATAAGGAAGAACTGGAAGCAACAGCTCGCGAACTTGGCGGGAAAGTGCATTGGGTGACAGCGGACGTGACCGAGGCGGAAGGCGCAAAACGCACCGTCCAGGAAACGGTGCGGCGATTTGGCACAATTCACGTACTGGTCAATAACGCGGGTGGCGCCAGCCGTTTCGGAGCCTTCGAGGATCTTACCGATGAGGAATGGCTCGACGCGTACAAACTGAACGTTCTCTCGGCGGTGCGTATCACGCGTGCTGCGCTGCCCTACATGCAGAAGCAGCGCTGGGGCCGCGTGATCAATATCTCGTCCGAATCGGGTGTCCAACCCGATCCGATCATGCCGCATTACAACGCGGCCAAATCGGCCTTGAACAGCTTCACGAAGAGCCTTTCGAAGGCTTACGGCAAAGACAACATCCTTGTGAATACGGTTTCTCCAGCTTTTATTCGGACGCCGCTTCTCGATGGCCTGCTTGAGCAGAGAGCCCGGGAACGAGAGATCAGCGTCGACGAAGCCGAAAAAGTTGTGTTGCGCGAATTCCGTCCCAATATTTTACTGGGACGCGCAGGTAAGCCGGAAGAAACGGCCGGCATTGTGGTATTTCTCGCATCGGAGCAGGCGTCTTTCATCACAGGCTCGAACTACCGCGTGGACGGCGGCTCGGTGGCGAGCATCTAGCAACTTGCCGCTCCTCGAGTTATCAACAGGAATCTTGGATTCGTTCCTGATACGTGCGGTAAAATCAACTAGCAGCTTTTGGGAGGTCCTATGAGCCTGACCGTGAAGCCTGCAGTATCAACCCCTGATGGCAAGCAGGCAGAAAATCCACTCAAGGCGCTGAACCGCTTCGGGCAGTCCGTTTGGCTCGACTACATCCGCAGGAACCTAATTTCGTCCGGCGAACTCGCCAGAATGATCAAGGAAGACGGCCTGCGCGGAATGACCTCCAATCCCACGATTTTCGAAAAAGCTATAGCAGGAAGCAACGACTACACGCAATTACTGGATGAACTTGCCAAGGACAGCAGTCTCGACGCGAAAGCCATCTTCGAACATTTGGCGATTCGTGACATTCAGGATGCAACGGATACCTTTCGCGGCGTATATGAACAGACAAAGCGCCGCGATGGCTACGTAAGTCTGGAAGTGTCGCCGTACCTGGCCCATAAAACGCGGGAAACGATTGACGAGGCCACGCGCCTGTGGAACGCCGTCGGCCGCGAAAACCTCATGATCAAAGTTCCCGGCACAGCGGAGGGAATTCCGGCCATTCGCGAACTCATCAGCCGCGGAATCAACGTCAACGTCACTTTGCTTTTCGCCCAGGAAGTCTACGAAAGGGTCATAGAAGCGTTTATTTCCGGCCTCGAAGAGCGCGCGAAGAACGGCGGCGACGTAAACAAAATCGCGAGCGTCGCGAGTTTTTTCGTCAGCCGCATCGATACTGCGGTAGACAGCAAACTCGCCGACTTGGCGAAAAATCCGCCCGCTGGCGCCGACAAGAATTTGCTCCAGCAGTTGCAGGGCAAAGTTGCGATAGCCAATGCGAAACTTGCTTACCAGAGATATAAGGAAGTTTTCCTGAGCCCGCGATGGCAGGCGCTGGCGGCGCGAGGAGCGACGACGCAGCGGCTTCTCTGGGCAAGCACAGGCACAAAAAATCCGAAATACAGCGATATTTTGTACGTCGAAGAGCTGATCGGCCCCGATACTGTCGACACCATTCCCCCCGCTACATACGACGCCTACCGCGATCATGGCAAGCCGCGCCCAAGCCTCGAAGAGGGAATCGAGCAGGCGCGAGAAACACTCGCCGATCTCCAGCGCGTCGGCATTTCGCTCACCGAAGTCACCGACAAGCTCACCGAAGACGGCGTGAAGCTTTTCGAGGATGCGTTCGATAAGCTGCTCGCCGCCGTTGAGAAAAGCACAAAAAAAAAACAGCCCATAGCGATTGAGAAGCTAACGTATCGTCTGCCGGAAAATCTGGCCAAGGCTGTCATCGCCACGCTTGAAGACTGGAAGGCGAACGACAAAGTAAAGCGCCTCTGGTCGCGCGACGCGTCACTCTGGACCAACACGGACGAGAACAAATGGCTCGGCTGGCTGGGAATCGCCGAAGAAGACATCGCGAATCGCAAGCGCTTTGACGAAGTCTCACGCGAAATTCGAAGCGCCGGTTTCAAGTACTTGTTGCTGCTTGGCATGGGCGGATCGAGCCTTTGCGTCGAGGTTCTAAGTAAGACCTTTGGAAAGATCGACGGGGCGCCCCAGGTCATGGTGCTGGACTCGACTTCTCCCGCCCAGATCAAAGCGATCGAGTCGAAAATCGACATCGCGAAGACGCTTTTCGTCGTTTCCAGCAAATCAGGCAGCACGCTCGAGCCGAATATTTTCAAACAGTACTTTTTCGAGCGCGTAAAGCAGGTTTCAGGCGCTGCCAATGCGGGAAAGCAATTTATCGCCATCACCGATCCCGGCTCCCACATGCAAAAAGTCGCGGAGAGCGACGGATTCCGTCACATTTATTTCGGCGTTCCCAGTATCGGCGGCCGCTATTCGGCCCTTTCGAATTTCGGAGTCATTCCCGGAGCCATACAGGGAATCGACATCGAAAAGTTTCTCGATCGCACGGAAGAAATGGTCCACGCCTGCACGGCTTCGAATCCCGCGGACCAGAATCCTGGAGTGATTCTCGGCGCAATTCTCGGCACTTTGCAGAGGAACGGCCACGACAAAGTCACGATTTTTACTTCACCCGGAATTTCCGATCTGGGGGCGTGGCTGGAGCAATTGCTGGCTGAGTCCACCGGAAAAGAAGGCCGCGGCCTGATTCCTGTCGATCGCGAGGAAATTGGCTCGCCAAATGTCTACGGCAACGATCGTGTTTTCGCTTATGTGCGGCTCAGTTCCGCGCCGGATGCGAAACAGGATGCGGCTGTTGATGCGATCGAGAAATCGGGCCAGCCTGTCGTGCGAATTCATATGACAGACACGTACGATCTTGGGCAGGAGTTTTTCCGCTGGGAAATCGCAACCGCAGTCGCGGGCTCGGTAATAGGAATCAACGCGTTCAATCAGCCCGATGTGGAAGCCAGCAAAATTGAGACTCGCAAGCTGACCGATGAGTACGAAAAGTCCGGTTCGCTGCCGCAAGAATCGCCGTTTTACGAAGAAGGCGGAATCAAGCTCTTCACCGATGAAAAGAACGCGTCCGATTTGAAGCAAGCTGTCAGCAAAGGCGCAAACCTCGCCTCCTATCTCCGCGCGCATCTCAACCGAATCAAGGCTGGCGATTATTTCGCGCTGCTTGGCTTTATTGAAATGAACGACGCGAATGAATCTTCGCTTCAGTCGATCCGCCACGCCGTCCGCGACACAAAACGCGTGGCAACGTGTCTCGGCTTCGGACCGCGATTCCTTCATTCTACCGGACAGGCCTATAAGGGTGGTCCGAACTCTGGCGTTTTTCTTCAGATTACGAGCGACGAAGCTGCTGATCTCCCCGTTCCCGGCCAGAAATATACTTTCGGCGTGGTCAAGGCAGCCCAAGCGCGAGGAGATTTTCAGGTGCTCGCCGAGCGCGGCCGGCGTGCACTGCGCGTGCACCTTGGCTCTGACGTGAAGGCTGGCCTTGCGAAACTTCAGCAAGCCGTCCAGCAAGCGCTTTCCTGACGCCGATTTTTGGCGAACTGCTGTTCAAGCAGCGGGCAATTTTTCTAATCTGCGCTCTTGAAGCGTACAGGCCGAGTCCATCGATGTCGGTCTTCGGAGGTAGATTCAAATGCAATTGAGTGATCCTGCAAACGTGACACAGGAGTCGCTAGGGCGGCCGCCGGGTCCGTGCGCGATGGTGATTTTCGGCGCGGCGGGCGATTTGACGAAGCGCATGTTGATCCCCGCGCTGTACAACTTGGCCAAGGGGAGAATGCTGCCCGATCAGTTTGCGATCATTGGCGTGTCGATCGAAAACTTCTCCACCGACCAATTCCGCGAGCGCACCACAAAGGAGATCCACGAATTTGCGACAGGCGGCGTCGACGCGAAATCATGGGATTGGTTCTCGAAGCGCATCTACTACGTTTCGGGCGATTTTCAGGATGGAAATACTTACAAGAAACTGAAAGACTGCCTGGACAAGGCCGAGAAAGACCAGAGCACCCAGGGCAATTGCCTCTTTTACTTGGCAACCAGTCCGCAATTTTTCCCAATCGTGGTCCAGAATCTCGGCGCCGCGGGCCTGACGAAACAGGAAAACGGAAAATGGCGCCGCGTGGTGATTGAAAAGCCCTTCGGTCACGATCTTCCGTCTGCAATCGAGCTGAATCATTCGATCGGCCAGGTGCTGGAAGAAAAGCAGGTCTATCGAATCGACCATTATCTCGGCAAGGAAACCGTCCAGAACATTCTCGCCTTCCGGTTCGCGAACGGCATTTTCGAGCCGGTTTGGAACCGGCGTTACGTCGATCACGTGCAAGTGACCGTTGCGGAGGAATTGGGTGTAGAACTGCGCGGCGGATACTACGAAACGGCTGGCGCGCTGCGCGACATGGTTCCGAACCACATTTTTCAGCTCATCACGCTCTCTGCCATGGAGCCGCCCACCTCATTCGACGCCGATGCTGTTCACGACGAGCAAACCAAAGTTTTGCGCGCGATTCAGCCCTATAGCCCCGAGCGAGTGCTCGACCAGGCAGTTCGCGGGCAGTATGGCGAGGGAATGATTGACGGCAAGCATGTGATTGCGTATCGCAACGAACCGCACGTCGCACAGGATTCGCAAACTCCCACTTACGTCGCCATGGCTCTGCACATCGATAGCTGGCGGTGGGCGGGCGTGCCATTTTATCTCCGGACTGGCAAGCGGCTGTCGAAGCGCTCCACGCAAATCGTCGTACGTTTTCGGCGTCCGCCGCTCGTGCTGTTTCGCAATACCTCGGTCGATAAGCTCACGCCCAATGAACTTGTAATCAGCATTCAGCCGGACGAAGGCATTTCCCTCAATTTCGAGGCGAAAATCCCTGGCCCGTCCGTGCGCCTTGGCGCGGTCAATATGGACTTTCAATACTCGGATTATTTCGGCAGCACTCCGTCCACAGGCTACGAGACGCTGATCTACGATTGCATGATGGGCGATCCGACGCTGTTCCAGCCCGCCGAAATGGTGGAAGCAGCGTGGACGGTCGTCCAGCCGGTCCTCGACGTTTGGAAGGCATTGCCGCCGCGCGATTTTCCGAACTACGCGGCTGGCTCCTGGGGACCCGCTCAAGCTGACGAGCTTCTGCATCGCGAAGGACGCGAGTGGCGCGATCCGACAGCCGGAAATAGCCTGCATCGCATTGTCCGGCCGCAGCCACAGCCTGCGACAGCATCCTCCTGAATCGTCTCGATTGGCGAATAACGGATGCTTACATTCCCTCGCGGATTGTTTTGCTATAATCCGCGCTAGGTTTTGGGGATCCCCCAGTACCTCCACAATATGGACTTTGATCATTTAGTCACTTTTCTCGAAATCGCAAAGCAGGGGAGTTTTTCGCGCGCGGGCCAAAAGCTTTATCGCTCGCAACCCGCGGTGAGCGCGCAGATCCGCCAGCTCGAGCAGGAATACGGCCAGAAGCTTTTCGACCGGGTGGGAAAGTCCGTAAGACTCACAGTTGCCGGCGAGACCCTTCTTGAATACGCGGGCAAGCTGCTCGAGCTGCGCAATGAATCCCTGCGCGCTGTGGCGGACCAATCGAGCAACCCGCACGGCACGCTTTCAATCGGCGCGAACGAAGCTACTTGCCTTTACGTCCTGCCCGATATTTTCGCGGAATATAGCCGCCGTTATCCTGCCGTGCAGATCAGCATCTATCGCAATTTCAGCCATAAGGTTTTGGAAAAAGTGGAAGACGGCGCGGTGGATGTAGGGGTTGTCACGCTGCCCGTGAAATCGCCCAGTCTCAAGGTTCACAACATCTTTCGCGACCGGTTGGTGCTGATGTGCAGCCCGAGCAGCCCGCTGGCGTCTTTTAAAAGCGTTCGGACCAGCGATGTTGCCGAGCAGCCGCTCATCTTTCCGAAGATGGGATTCACGCGCCAGGTGCTCGACAAGCAATTTCGGCCGTTTCGCTCGCGTCTGCGCGTCACGATGGAGCTTGCCAGTGTGGGCATGATCAAACGGTTTGTCGCGGCAGGTCTGGGTGTCTCGGTGATCAGCGAAAGTTTCGCGCAAGATGAGGCTCGCGCTGGCCAGGCAAAGCTGATTCCAATTTCCGATATGGAAATCTGGCGCGAACTTGGGATTGTTTACCGCCGCGACCGGACTCTTCCGCGCTCCGCAGCTGCATTCGTGACACTCGCGCGCGAAGGCGTTCGCGAGCCCGTTGTAGAGCCCGCGCCAAAAGTGGTCCAAAAACGATAGGATTCGCTATGGCTTGCGGGTTTGCTTATAGAGATCGTTGGCGGTCTCGAACGCGCTCTTTAGCTCTTTACTGGCAAGATTCATTCGCAAATGATCGACGGCTTGCGTCAACCGGTCGAGCGCGCGGGAAATATTGTGGCGGTTCGTCAGTAAAATATCGCGCCAGACCTCGTAAGGACTGCCTGAGAGCCGCAGCATATCTTGTAAACCTGTTCCCGCGAAGGTGAGCGGCAAGCCCGATTCGTCCGTTTCGTCCTGCACCACGCTTGCAAGCGCCACCGAAAGCAGTTGCGGAAGATGCGAGACGATGCTGGCGGCCCAATCGTGAGTTTCAGGGTCCGACCACACAGGTCGTGCGCCGATTGCTTCTAGCAGCCCCGCAAAGTTCTTCGCTCGCGAATCCGCCGTCGCTTCCGTACCCATCAATACGTAGGTCGCGCCGCGAAATAGTTCCGGATCGGCGTGTTCGATGCCGGAATTCTCTCTTCCGGCCATGGGATGGCCGCCAAGAAACAGAGCACCGCCGCGAAAGTGGCCATGCGCCGCGCGACAGATCGAGGTCTTGGTGCTTCCCGCATCTGTGACGAGCGCCTGAGGCTCCGCAGCGGCGGCTATGGCGGGAATTGCTTCGATTGTGGCGCCAATCGGCAGCGCGACGTAAACGAGATCCGCGCCGCGAAGGGCGCTCTTCAGGTCTGGCGCAACTTCATCAATCGCGCCTCGGCGCTTTGCGCTCTCCACTGCCGCGCGGTCGTATCCGGCGACGGAAATTCCGGGAAATCGCTGTCGCAGTCTAAGCGCGAACGAGCCGCCGATCAAGCCCGTTCCAATGATGGCGACGCGGCGAAAGGGAATTGCGCTGGCCATGCCTACCGCGATCGCTGGCGTTTCAGCGTCATTACTTTTTGCCGCTGCCTACCGCCGTGGTTTCAGGCTTTAGCCACGCCATTTGCGCACGCAATTCTTTACCAATGCCTTCGATGGGATGTTTCTTGTCGTCTTCGAGCAGTTTCGTGTAGTTCGCGCGTCCGGTTTTGTCCTCGTTGATCCACTCCTTCGCGAATTGCCCGGTCTGAATCTCATCGAGAATTTTCTTCATCGACTGGCGAACGTGATCGTCGATCACTCGGTTTCCGCGCGTCAGGTCGCCGTACTTCGCCGTCTCACTGACGAATTTATGCATTTCTGCAATACCACCCTCGTACATGAGGTCCACAATCAATTTCAGTTCGTGCAGGCACTCGAAATACGC
>JASHRM010000336.1 GCA_030037315.1 Candidatus Acidiferrales bacterium | reverse complement strand
TCGACAACTTTTGCGTCGAAGCGCGTAACGGCCAGCGAACGGATGCGGTCGAGCGCGTACTGAAGATCCATCGCGGATTGGTAGGGACGATTCGTGGTGATCGCGTCGAGCGTATCGGCGACGGCGATGATGCGCGCCATCAGCGGAATCTTGTCGCCGGTCAAGCCGTAGGGATAGCCGCCGCCGTCCATGCGCTCATGGTGCAGCTCGATTCCGGGCAGCACGTCTTTCAATTTCGCAACGGGACGCATGATGTTCGCGCCCTTCACGGTGTGCTGCTTCATCAGCTCGAATTCTTCTTCGGTGAGCTTGCCGGGCTTTTTTAAGACGCGGTCGTCGACGCCGATTTTGCCCACGTCATGCAGCAGTGCGGAAATGCGCAGGCGATCCAAATCCTCGGCCTTCATGCCCAGGCGTTCACCAAGAATCAGCGAATATTTTGCGACGCGCCCGGAATGGCCGCGGGTGTAGGGGTCCTTTTCGTCGATGGCGGCCGCGAGCATGCGGATCGAGCCCAAGAAAAGATCGTGATTTTCCTGCGCGGCGTCTTTGAGCTTGTCGATGTACTGCTCGATGTCCGTGGCCATGTTGTTGAAGGTCTCGGCCAGTTCGCCGATTTCGGCGGCGCCGCGGACCTGCGCGCGTTCGTGAAATTCCGCGCGGCTGATCGCGCGCGTGGATTCAACAAGCCCGCGAATCGGGCGCGTGATTCCCACCGCGAAAAAATATCCGAGAATCAGCGCGACGAATGTGACGCCGACAACGAATTGCA
Organism: Candidatus Acidiferrales bacterium; assembly: GCA_030037315.1. Classification (GTDB taxonomy): domain Bacteria; phylum Acidobacteriota; class Terriglobia; order Acidiferrales; family UBA7541; genus Palsa-295. The sequence continues at coordinate 9,273 of JASHRM010000336.1, read as the reverse complement.
ACGCCTCGGACGTAAGTTCCTGCATGCCCGCGTCGATACGCGCATCGTCCAGGCTTCGCTGCGCGATCACCGCCCAGCGCAGTTCAGGAATGGTGCTGTAGGTTCCGATCATTTCCACTTTGTGGCGCTTGTCTGTTGAAGGCACCAGAAAATTGCTGGTCTGCGTGGCGCGCAATTCCTGCGGCAGCTCCGAAACTTGTTTGACCAGCGGCGAAGTCGCCGTCACGTCGCTGCCGGGAACGAGTTCGCGGGTGTTGGGATATGCGACGATGCGACCGTGCACGCAGCTCACGACGTAGACCGTGCGGTCGCGCACGCTGGCGTCACGCAGCCGCGCTTGCACGGGGTCGAGCGAAACAACGGCGGCGATCATGCCCGCAAATTGGCCGTCAGCGAGCAGCGGCACGGACATCACGAGCGCCGGGTGATTGTCGCGGCCAAGCGCAAAAGGCTCGCTGATCGAATCGACGCCTTGAATGCTCAGGGTAAATGCGCGTTTTAGAGCGGCGCCGACGAATGGGTCGCGATCCGCGCTGAAGCTGCCCGCGGATTCGCCTTTCGCCTGGCGCCCCACAGCGGTGACGTAAAGAATGTCGGAATTATTTTCGGCGAAGTCCTGCAGCATGCGCGAAAGCTGCGGGCCGTGCACCGGATCGTCCACATTTGCAATCCAGCCCGTAAGCGCGAGCATTTGGCGCTGATTCAGAAGTTGCTGGCGCAAACTCTCTTCGAATTGCAAAGTTTCGCTGGCGAGCGAGCGAGTAATCTCGCTTTGCTGCACACGCTCGGTATCTTGCAGCTTCTCTTCGCTCAGGCGCAGCGCCTGGCGGTGATAAAGCCATAGCGGAGTCACGCTGACGAGCAAAAGCGCGCCGAGCACAATCCAGAGGATGCGCAGCTTCCGCGTTGTGAGCTGCCTGAGGGCTTCAAAGGGCATGGAATCCCGCTCAAAAATGCTATCGAACGGGACCGAGCGGCACAACGGAACTGTGGTACTACGGTTGCTTATTATACATAGCAGCCGGCGCTAACCCCTTTGGCGGCGGCTGCCGAGGCGAGCCTCTTCGCCGGCAACCAGGCGGCGCATGTTTTCGCGATGCTTGACCAAAACGAGCAGAGAGATCAAAACCGTACCCGCGACGACCGAGTCTGGGGGTGCGTGGCCCGGCGCATAAAGCCAATAGACAACCACCGGCAGCGCCACAGCCGCCACAATCGATCCAAGCGAGGAGTATCTCCAGAACGCGACGACGAGTATCCAGAAAGCGGTTGCGGCTCCCACGGCGAGCGGGCAAATCGGCAGGAATACGCCGAGGCCGGTCGCCACTCCTTTTCCGCCTTTGAATTTCAGCCAAACCGGGAAGACGTGGCCGATTACCGCAGCGACCGCGGCGATCATCGCCCAGCGAATGTTGCCATGGCTCAACCGTTCGGCGAGCCAAACGGCCATGTAGCCTTTGCCCCCGTCGAGCAGCAGCGTCAGGACTCCGGCGACCGGACCCGCGTTGCGCGCCACATTCGCAGCTCCGATATTTCCGCTGCCGACGGCGCGAATGTCGTCTCCGCCAAAAACTTTTGCGATCAGCAGGCCAAACGGAATCGATCCCAGGAAATATGCGATTACCGGAATGAGCCAGATCGTTTTCATGCGCTTGGTTTCACGAATGCGTAGCTTGCGAGTTTTCGATATTCCGCGCCCGAGGGTTTCGTGATGCTTTCGAAGAGGTGTAATTCCACCGCGTGCATAGAGCCGAATTCGCGCGGTGCATTTTCTTCGGCGAAACGCGCGAGGCGTGGAACGCTCTGCGGAGTTTTGAATCGAGCGAGCGTCAGATGAGGTTTGAAGTCGCGCGTTTCAGCCGGAATGCCGATCGGCTTAAGCGACCGGTCGATGTCCGCCGCGATCTGCGAAAGATTTGCGGACGCTTCAATGCCGCACCAGAAAACGCGCGGGCGGCGCACATTCGGAAAAAATCCCAGGCCGCGAAAATCGCACTCCACGGGCGCGGCGGATCGGATGCCGCCGAGCGCGCTGCGGAGAGCAGCGAAATTTTCGCTCTCCGGCCGGTCAATCGCGTGGCCGATGAACTTTAGCGTGACGTGCATCTGTTCGGGCGCGGCCCAACGTGCATCTTTGCATATCGGACGCAACTCCGCGATCAGATCGCGCAAGCGAATCCGGATTTCGCTGGGAATTTCCAGTGCGACGAAGAGTCTCATCGAGCGAGGCGCTACTGGTTCCGCTGCGGAAACAAAAAATGGCGGCGCACGGCATCCAGCGCGTTTTGCGACGCGAAAAACCGGATGCGCTCGCGGTCACCGGGAAAGCGAAAGCTCTTTTCGCGCGCGCCATGCTCGTTCGCGATGCCGATGTGCACCAGCCCAACCGGTTTTTCCGGTGTTCCGCCGGTCGGCCCGGCAATTCCTGTAACGCCAACTCCGATTGTGGCGCCGGTGCGCTTGCGAATTCCCTCTGCAAGCGCCAGCGCGACCTCGGAGCTGACCGCTCCTTTCGCTGCAATCAGCTCGGGAGGCACGCCAACGAGATTTGTCTTCAGTTCATTGCTGTAGCAGACCACGCCGCCGAGAAAGTATGCAGAGCTGCCGGAAATGCTGGTCAGTTTTTCGGCGAGCAATCCGCCGGTGCAGCTTTCTGCGACAGCAATCGTGGCGCGATTTTCGGTCAGCAGGCGCGCAACGATCTCTTCAATCATCTCGCCGTTCATGGAAATTAAATTTTCGCCGAGTACCAGCGATATGCGGCGCACCAATTCGTCGAGCCGCGCTTGCGCATACGCGGGATCGGCCGACCAGATGCGAGGATGCAGCTGAATTCCGCCGGCGGTCGCGAGAATCGTCGTCTCCGTGTCCGAATATTCCGCGTAGAGCGGCATCACGCGCTGATCCACTTCCGATTCGAAAAGGCCGACGATTCGCAGATCGCGCGAATACAGGCGTTGCTTCACGCCAAGCCGCGCGAGGCGCGGCTTTACCTCAAGTTCCATCAGGCCGCGCATTTCGTTGGGCACGCCGGGAAGCAAAATCAGAATTCTTCCGCGCGCCTCAATCCACTGGCCGGGAGCGGTGCCGCGCGGATTCGGCAAAACGTCTGCCCCTTCGATCACCAGCGCTTGCCGCGCGTTGATCTCCGGCATCGCGCGATTGAAGCGCCGAAAGCGTTCCTGGATTTTGCGGTAGGTCGCTTCGTCGCGGATCAGCTTACGGCCGAGCAGTTGAGCCACCGTGCCACGCGTACGGTCGTCATCGGTTGGGCCAAGCCCGCCGCAGGAGAGGACCACTTCGGCGCGGTCTAGCGCGTGTTGAAAGGAAGAGCGCATTTCGTCCGGCCCGTCGCCCACGATCGCTTTATGTACCACCTCGATGCCGACCTGATTCAATTCCGCGGTGAGGTAGAGAGAATTCGTGTCGGTTCGAAAGGGAGTGAGCAATTCGGAACCGACCGCGATGATTTCCGCTTTCATCGCACAAGAGTTTCGCGCATCCCGCAGAGCCAGCGCAAGCCGCGAGCACGCGGTTGCACGTAGCTCAAGGCGAAAACAAAAGCCGCCGGCCTAAAGGGCCACCGCTACATAACCACCTCAGAAAATCGGTTTTTGAGTTTCTGTAGCGGCCGCTTTTAGGCGGGCGTCTCTATCTTTAATTGCAGAGGCAACAAGATCGAATGTCGCTCACACTTTCTAGAAAAGCGGCGGCAAGCCGCCGCACTGCACAAAGTGCTCGGACTTAAGACAGGAGAGGGAGAGTTTAGCCGTGGAGAGGCAAGCCTTCGACGTCCCAATCGAGGGAAAAGATCGCGTTGTTGGTGGTGATGAGCGCGCGGTGCGAAGGCAGAAGCGCCAGGCCGACGATGTTGCTGCCGCCCGCGACGACTTCCGCTTCCGCGCGTGGCGTGAGCCGGATGATTCCGCGCTTGCCGCCAAGCGACCCCGCGACGTAAAGGTTTCCGCGCCGGTCGAACGCGAGACCTTGCGGGCGTCCCAGCCCGCGGAAGAAAATTCCCACTTCACCCGCTGGAGAAATTTTGTACACGCGCTCGTAGCTCGACGTGGTCGGCCCGGTAACGAAGAGATCACCCGACGGGCTGAACGCAAGGTGATATGCCGATAGCGAGGGTTCGAGCGTGGCGAAAACGAAAATCTGCCGGTCTTCGCCAATTTTGAAGATCGTGCCGCTGCGGTCGCCGACGTACAAATTTCCGGCGCCGTCGAACGCGAGTCCCGTCGCGATGCCCATACCTTCGATCCACTGCGTCGCGCGGCCGTCGGGAGAAATGCGGTGAATCGTGCCGTCGTGCCGGCATGAAACATAAAGGTAGCCGTCGCGGCCCATCACAAGCCCGGTAGGATTCATCAGCTCAGTGATGAAGGGCTTCACGGTGTGGTTCGGCGTGATCTTGTAGAGCGATACGGGAACTTTTTGTCCGCGCTGTCCGCTGAAAGTGACGTAGATGTTTCCTTCCGAGTCGACGGCGGGACTTCCGACCGGATGCAGATTGTCCGCGATCTGCGTGCCCAGCGCAATTGGATACGGCGCGCTTTCGACCGTGCCCATGCGCACGCGCACAGCGCCGCCGCTCGCGCCTTCGGGAACCGCGGCGATCAGGCGGTTTTCGGCGGCGAGCATCACGTTCGCGTCCGTGGTGCCGAACTGCACCTGCGCACGCGTGTGATTGCGCGAGCCGAAGCCACTGCCTTGAATTGCGATTTCGCCGCCGGGCAGCGCTGCGCCGGGCTTTACGCTTTCAATTCGCGGCGCGCCGTTCATTCTCAGCAGGTTCACGGTAGTCAATTCCAGGCAAAGGCAGTTCGATTATTAGATGCCGGCTCGAAGAAGCGTGCGTGGATGCGCCGCTAAAGTCCCGCGGCTCGCGCGATCCACAATCCGATCGCCGCGTAAATTGCGGCGACCCAATCGTCCGCCATGATTCCCCAGCCGCCAGGCAGCGATTCCGCCTGCCGCACGGGAAATGGCTTCCAAATGTCGAACAACCGAAAAAGTATAAAGCCCAGTAGCAGATATTTCCAGTTAGCGGGAGCAAGCCCGAGCAGATTCGTGAGATTTTGTCCCGAAACTTCATCGATCACAACGAATTGGGGATCCTTTGCACCATGGTACCGCGCAGTACGGCCGGATGCCCAAACACCGATGATGGCGATCGCGATAGCAACCGGAAGCTCGGTCAACGCGAGCCATCCGGCGCTCATGCCTAAGGTCGGACGGCCGATATCTGGCACGACAGCGAGCGGGAACGCGACGGCTACCCGCGCATAGATCGCAGCGCCGAGGAGAGCGCCAAAGGTTCCCGGCGCTTTCGGGATGTAGCCGAGGCCGCAGGCGGTTGCGATGAAAATCGCGAAGCGGGGTTTGCGCGCCGTGGCGGCGTTCTGCGCAGATTCCGACGGTGATTCGGCGCCCGCGGTCATTCTTTTTCGCCGGAATCGTGTTTCTCAAGATCGCGTTCGAGTTCCTCGAACATCGATTCGTCAAATGCGGGCGAGCTGATCACGTATTTCTCGCTCGCCCAATTCCCCAGATCGAGCGTGCGGCAGCGTTCGCCGCAAAACGGGAAATCCGCGTCAGTCGCAGAATCCGTTGACTTGCCGCAAACGGGACACTTTCGCTTCATGAAGCCTTAGGCGCGGCGCCGCGATCCGTGGTCGACATAACGGGATCGAGCCCGAGATGAATCATGCCGAGGCGTTGCGCCAGCATGTCGAACTGCGAAGAAAGATGGCTGCGATAGATTGACGCGTCGCGGTAATAGCGCTGCATGCGCTCGCCATCCTTTGCCGCGCTCGAGCTGGAAGTCCGCGCAAGCAATTCGATCGCCTCCCAGGACATTCGTCCCGCGTGCTGCAGGCTCGCGACGAGTTCGAGATCTTCCTCCAGCGTGAACGCCTTGCCACCCTCGAATCCCCGCCGGGTGTATTCCATGTAAACGTCAGCCGCGCTGAGAACGATTCTCTTCGCTGCGGCGAGCATTCCCATCGCCAGGCCCAGGTTCCGCTGAAAATCGGCATGCAAATAGCGCAACTGCATCGGCGGATACAGCGTCTTTTTCGTGCGAATGATTTGCTCGTATTCATCGAGCGCGGCGTAGCCCGTGCCGACCAGAATCGCGTCCAGTTCTGCGCGGAAAAACGAAAGGCATCGCCCGACGTACATCGGGTTGCCATAAAGCCGCCCGCCGGGAGTTCCGTGCGAGACGTCCACGTTCAGCATGTCCAGCTCGATCACGTGATTCTTAGGGACGCGCGCGGCCGGGACCTCGATCGAGTTGGAGCCGCTGCCGCGCATTCCGAGGATCGCGCCCCAGTCGTCGAGCATTTTCCACTCTGAGCGCGGAATCAGCGCAACTCCCGCGCGCGGTGGCCCGCCATCCTGGATCAGCACGCTGGGCATGAAGTGCGTCGCGTAAGGAGCGCCGCTCGCATACCCCCATTTGCCTTTGATGAGCCAGCCGCCATCGACCGGCGTCGCAGTGCCGGTGGGTGCCGCCACCGACGGCGCGGAAAAATCGCCGGTCGGGCCGAATGCCTCCGCCTGCGCCTCTTCGCTGAAGTACGAGCCGATCATCAGGGCGTGGCCCGCTCCCACAATCAGGCACCAGCCCACCGACGGATCGCCGCGCGAAATCTCGATGCCGATGCGGTAGTAGGTTTTCAAGTCGAATTCGTAGCCGCCAAAACGGCGCGGCTGCAGGCAGCGATAAAATCCCGCCTTCTGAAATTCGCGATGGATTTCTTCGGAATGGACGCCGCGACGTTCCGTTGCGTCCTGCTCGGCGCGCAGGCGCGATTGCAGCGCGGCTGCGCGCTGGATCATTTCCTCGGGCGTAAGGTTCGGCTCGGGAACGGGCACAACCTGTTGGCTGACGACTGAGCTCATCGTAATGGTTTCGTTTCCGGCGACATTCTAGTGGGATGCAAGGATCGGCAACAGATTTTTCTCGTTCGAGGATAAAAGCGCAAGGGAGCCCTGCTGCGTGAATTCGGTAACGCGGCCGATCAGGTCGTAATCCTTTGCGCCGGTCACTTCGAGCGTGGCAAGAGTGCCGGGTGCGGGAAGCTGCGCGACGTCTGTGACGCCCGCAAATTCGGTGACGTAAACTTTGCCGTCAATTTCGGGCGCCATGCCTTCGTGGCGCGCTTCCCAGACGACATCCGTGTCCGCGGACGGTCCTTCGAGCATCACCTGGATTTTGCGCCCGATTTTCGCGCGCAATTTTCGATGCGAAATTTTCTTCTGCAGCGCCATCAATTCATTTTTGCGTTCGGCGATGGTTTCCGCGTCGATTTTGCTATCGAGCGCGAAACTTTTCGCCGCATCTTCGTCGGAATAGGAGAAAACGCCCATCCAATCGAATTCGGCTGCGCGGACAAAGTCGCAAAGCTCGCGAAAATCGGATTGAGTCTCGCCGGGAAAGCCGACGATGAAAGACGTGCGCAACGAAACGCCGGGAATCGCTCTGCGAATTTGTTCCAGCGTTTTCAGGAATGCGTCCGCATTCGAGCCGCGCTTCATGCGCGCGAGCACGTTGCGACTGGCGTGCTGCAGCGGGATATCGAGATATTTCACCAGGCGCCGATGCGCGGCAATCGTATCGAGCAGTTTCGGCGTGGTGCGATTCGGATAGCAGTAAAGGAAGCGAATCCAGTGCAAGTCTTCGACCTGCGCGAGGCGCGCGAGCAAAGTCGGCAGGCCGTCGCGAATCCCGAGGTCTTCGCCGTAAAAAGTCGTGTCCTGGCCGATCAGGTTGATTTCGCGCACGCCGCTGGCGGCAAGATTTTCCGCTTCGCGCACCACGGATTCGAAACGCCGGCTGCGAAATTTTCCGCGCAACTGCGGGATCACGCAGAAGGTGCAAGGGTGGTCGCAGCCCTCGTTGATTTTTATGTAAGCGGTGTGGCGCGGCGTCGCAAGGATGCGCGGCGTGAGGTCGTGATAGAGATACGTGGGCGATTCGGCGCTCGAATCGTCCGGGCGAATTTCGCCGTCGCAGACTTCGAGAATTTTTTCCACTTCGCCGGTGCCGATCACCGCGTCGACTTCGGGAATTTGCGCGCGAATTTCGTTGCGATAGCGTTCCACAAGGCATCCCGCGACAATCAATTTCTGCGCGCGGCCGAATTTTTTGTACTCGGCCATTTCAAGAATTGAGTTGACGGATTCCTGCTGCGCGGGCGCGATGAAGCTGCACGTATTGACAACGATCACGTCGGCTTCGTCCGCGCGCGGAGTGATTTCGTAGCCCGCGTGCGCGAGCGTGCCCATCATCACCTCGCTATCGACGAGGTTTTTCGGGCAACCGAGACTGACAAATCCAACTTTTGGCATTCAATTTCTGCGCCGGGAACCGTGCCGATTAGCGGTCCGGCCTTCCTTTGTTTTCTTTTATTTAGGGCGATTTTTAATCGCCAGTGTGCCGGTTAGAAACTCGCGCTTTCGAGGCGGGAATTCATTTTTCTCGCCGACGCCCAAACCTTTCAGCGAAAACCGCGGGCGAGACGCCCGCCCTACGTCAACGTCAGCCAGCGGCACTCAATCTCGCCATTTTATCGCAATTTGGCGCATCAGCAGGCTAGCACGCTGGGAAAGCAGCGCAAGGACGTTGTTGGTGTGGACTTAGTCTGCCTGGAGACGCGCTGGTGACGTCAGACCGACCTGACGAATCCGGAACGTGTACCTGGCCTAGCCCTGCAATGCCCAGAGCAGGTAGCCCGTGCCGAAGCAAATCAGTGCCGCGAAACCGAATGATTCGACGGTGCAGTACCAAAAACGGGTGTAGGTTGCAGCGTCTTGGCTGTACTCGTCATATCGGTAAAGCAGGAATGCGCAAAACGATATTCCGTAAAGAATGCTGCATGCGAGAAACAATTTCGGGCCGCACAGGCTACCAAGACTCGCCTGGCGTCCGCCAAACGCGATTGAGGCGGCAGCAACCGTAATCAGTAGCTGTGAAACGCTAATGTAGTTGTGAAGCATTGGCGCGTACGTTCCTGTCCCGGCTGACGCGGGAGGCTTTCTACTGTTCCCGTTCCCATACTTAACCAAGTCCTGAGCCTCAAAATAGTAATTGGGAAGGCGATTTGCGAGCCAGAAGCACAACCAAACTGCTACGAACACGAACGCGGACGCCGCAATCGCGTGGTGAACCCAGACAGCCAAGCAAAATTCACCTCGTCTCGAATCTTCGTGGGCGGGCTACTCCGTCTTGTTCCGTCATTTGTTCTTTTCGATAAATTCCTTGAG
>JASHRM010000028.1 GCA_030037315.1 Candidatus Acidiferrales bacterium | reverse complement strand
CGCTTGGGCGGCGGTGACGGCCTGCCCGATGGCGGCGTAATCGTTGATGTGTTGCGCCATCATATCCAGCACCTGCGGAAAATTGACGAGGGCAATAAATGCGGGGTCGAATCCTTGCGCCTGCGCTGCGTTGGTGAGAGCGTCGCCTTTCAGGTTGCTGTTCTGTTGCAGCCAGCTATCAACGTCCAGAATCTCCTGTGGATTGGTTGATGCCGTGGTGATCTGAGCAAGCAGCGAATCCGGATAGAGAGCGATCGGTGCGAGCAGTTGGTCCAGCTGCTGCGGCGTAGGGGGTGGCGGCGGCGCGGCTTGCGTTTGCGCTGAGACGAGCGGGGCGAAGTCCTGAAAAAGCAACAGGTAGATCAACAAGATGGCAACGAGGGCAGATCTTATTCGCATGGGGCCGCGCCCGAAGGGGGCGCGCATGCGTCTAGAGGACCACCGGGGTTCGCAGCTTGATACTGTCAAAATTGACAGGCCGCCGCTGCGGATCACATTGAATCAGGAGAAGGAATCATAAGATTGGCGCGGTGTTGAGCCAGCCGCCGCGAAAGCCTGCGCGCCGCAAACCAACTCTGATGTAAGGGCAATTTCGCATCAGGCGCCAGAGCAGGCCGCTGCGATAATTTTCGATCATCAGCACGACGGGTCCCTGATTCAGCCCGTAATGATATTGCGCGGTCCAGCCATTGGGACTTCCCTTAACCGGAAATGTGGGATTGAAGGACGCCTCGAAGCCATACGGCGCTCTTTCCCGCAATCGCAGATTGTCAAAATTCCGGATGGTTGGCAGCACGGCTCCTGGCGCAAAGGGAAGTGAGGCAACCGCGGCCCACGGCGAAATTGTTCCATCATCCGGGCCAAACGGCACACCGCGCGCGAGATAATCGTAAAACCTCCGCCTAATACCGTCGATCCACACGGTCACGTTGCCCGGACCGTCGCTCGCGGTAATTCCCCAGCAATGTCTCCCATAGTGGGCGAATTTTCCGGGATTTTTCACGGCGTATTGCTGCTGAATTAGAGTTGCGTGACAGCTATTTTTGAAATAGTCGCTGCGTTTTTTTCGCATGCAGTCATCTTGAACGCCGCGCAGGTCGAGCCAGACTTGGGGAAGCTGGTGAATAAACAGCGGGCCTGCGTAGACATGCGAACGCCCGAAAATCCGCTTCCACTCAAATCCCGCAGTCCACTCTTTGTAAGTGCTTTGCGGCAGCGGGTACGTCGGCGAGCCGAGCGCGAGAATATACAGAAGCAGCGCCTCGTTATAGCCTTTCCAGCGATACTTGATGAATCCATGGCGCGGCTTCCAGCCGTGCGAAACCGTGCGCCCGTTGTTCAGCGCCCACTGCCAATCCGTGCGGAGATAGAGCGAGTCTGCCGCCTCACGAATCTCGCGCTCGTCGGGGGTATCGCGCCGAAAGTAACTTGCCGCGACGAGGACGCCGGCCAGAAGAATTGCGGTGTCGATGGTGGAAAGCTCGCACCTCCACACGCGCCGCCCGCTGAGCTGGCTCAGAAAATGGTAATAAAAGCCGTTGTAGCCTGTTGCGCGAGCGCCCTTGCTCTGTTCGCTGTTCGCAAAAAAACGGAGAGTGTTCAAAGTCCGGCGAACGGCGGTGCGGCGCGAAATGAATTTTCGCTCCACGGCCACCGGATACGCCGACAGCGCCAAGCCGATACACGCGATGCTCGCGGGAGATTTCCTAAACGAGCGGTCGCGCACCATGCCGTTTTTGAAATTTGTTTCCTGGTTGAAATATTCGAAAGACTCCAATTGCAATTCGTGGAGGATCGTGTTGTTGGATAGATGGCTCCAGCGAGTTTTGGGATCGGGCATAAGCGCGATTGAGTTTAGGCAAACTCCATGGTCAACCTAGCAACCGAATGGGGCGGCATCTTGATTGTCATCTCCGCAGTGGCGGTTTCCCAGGTTTAGCGTTGCTCTTTTTTCACTAGTTCGGAGGCTTTCTTCAACTGCTCTACTTGGACTCGGTCGAGATACGTCGGCTTGCCCATCGCTTCCCATAATGCTCTTGGATTCGCGTGTGCTTCGTCGACTCGTTCAACGTAACAGCGCCTCGGCTGCGGCGCACCCAGAAAATGCACGGCGACTTCGATCGTCCGGATTCGCTTGCCTGGCATTGCATGATTCACGAGCATCATCGTGAGCGATCGATCTTTGCGAAAGGCCCACGCACTCACTGTGTCGTGCTCGCCTTCAACGTTCAGCTGCTCGTTACCCAAACGGTGAAGCAATTCAAATTCCCGGTAAACCGGCTTGGCGATATTGTGCAAATTCAGCAAGCCGAAGCCGCCGTGAAACGGCAGCGCTGGAAAATAGTTCTCATTAAAGATGTCGCTGAACGTCCAAAAGCTGTACGACTCCGAAAGTCCAGTATTTTGCAGAATTATTTTCGGCGAGTACGCAGCGGCGAACGGTTCGTCGTGCAGCGAATCGCGGCGATCGCTCTTGGCATGAAGCTGAGCTCGACGAATGGCCGCACGTTGATCGAGCGCAGGAAATCGAATATCTGATCCGCGTTGAAAAAACAGTAGAGCAGCTCCCCTTTTTCGCGCACCAGCGTGCCCGTCTCGTCCGAAAGCAGCGCGCGGAAGCGGGCGTATTTGACGCCCAGCTCCTTCTGGCAACGCGTGAGCTGCTGCTGCCAATCGGCGCGCAGACACGAGGGCGCGTGGCCGCTGCCTACAGTGTGTTCCCATGCGTGCAAAAAGGGCGTGGAGTGCTGCGACAAATCGCATTCAAAAGTGGCAGTGTTATTAGAACGGGTGGACCGGGATCGCTTTTTCGCTTGATGCTTCATGACTGAAACTCTTTTTAGTCCGCGAAAAAATCTTCAACACCCAATTTATCGCTTGCCAGCGGTCAGATGGCCCTGAGAGTTAGAGGGAAAGCGCTGTAGCGGCGAAGAACTCTATTCGTGGGTAATCAGCCGCCGGCGATGGCGCCGATGATCATGAACGGTTCTTTGCCGCTGGCGACATCCTGGGGTAAAGGAGCGTCAGGCGGTTCGTGGGTTAAATCTTCCTGGCAGGCGAAAAATCTGAGGAAGGCGCGGCGTTCCTTCGTCACGTGGTCGCGAATCGTGCCGCGCAACATCGGATAGCGCTCTTCGAGCGCGTCGAGCACGGACCGCTGAGTGACGGTGCCGCTCACCTCGATGCTTACGTCGCCGCTCACACCCGCGAGCGTGCGCAGGTGCGCGGGAAGCGCAACTTGGATCACTGCAATGTCTGCACCTCAACGGAAAGCACAGCGGGTAGGTCGCGCACGATTGGATCCCAGGAATCGCCTGAATCCGCTGACGCGTAGACTTGTCCGCCCGTAGTGCCGAAATAAATTCCGCATTTATCCAGCGAGTCGACCGCCATCGCATCGCGCAATACGTTGACGTAGCAATTTTCCTGCGGCAGCCCATTTGTTAACGGCTCCCATTCGTTGCCGCCGGTGCGGCTGCGATAGACGCGCAGTCTGCCGTCATGCACGAAATGCTCCGAATCGCTCTTGATTGGGACCACGTAGATCGTTTCCGGCTCGTGTGCGTGAACGTCGATCACGAATCCGAAATCCGTTGGCAAATTGCCACTGATCTCGCGCCACGAATCGCCGGCATCATCGCTCCGCATCACGTCCCAGTGCTTTTGCATATAGAGGACCTCTGGACGCGCAGGATGCATCGCGACGTGATGCACGCAGTGGCCGACTTCCGCCGTGGGATCCGGAATGTATTGCGAACGCAAGCCGCGATTGATCGGCTTCCATGTTTCGCCGCCATCGTCCGTTCGGAATGCGCCCGCGGCGGAAATGGCGATATAAATCCGCTTCGGATTCGTGCGATCGAGGATGATCGTGTGGAGGCACATCCCGCCCGCGCCCGGCTGCCATTTCGGCCCCGTCCCGTGTCCGCGCAAACCGGAAAGTTCGTGCCACGACTTTCCGCCATCCGTCGTGCGAAAAATCGCTGCGTCTTCCACGCCTGCGTATGCGGTATCAGGATCGGTGAAGGAAGGCTCGAGGTGCCAGACGCGCTTGAATTCCCACGGGTGCTGCGTGCCGTCATACCACTGGTGCGTCGTGAGCGGCTTGCCGCTGCCGGCTGAGGTATCGTACACGAATTTATTGCTCTCGCCCGCCGGCATGCCACCAGGCGCCATTTGCATTCCGCCGCCAGGCGTTTCCCAGGTTTTCCCGCCATCGCTCGATCGTTGGATGATCTGCCCGAACCATCCGCTCGTCTGCGACGCGTAGATGCGGTTCGGGTCGGCGGGCGAGCCTTTCACATGGTAGACCTCCCAACCGGTGAAGTGCGGGCCGCTCACGCCCCAATTTCGCCGCTTGCCATCGGAGGTGAGGATGAACGCGCCTTTGCGCGTTCCAACCAAAACTCGCACGGTGCTCATTTCGAACTCCTGGATAACTACACTGGGTTGGTTTTATCTGACGAAATTTGTGCCGCTATGGTAGCACTTCGCGCGAAATTAGTTTGCCGAGCTTTTGATCGGGATCAGCGCCCGTACGCGAGCCTCGCGAAACCACAAGGCTCCCCAGACAATCACGCCAAACACAAACGGAACTGACATTTCCCACACAGGATCGCCGTGCCGCACGTGGGTCGCAACCGCGCCTCCGAGATATCCGGTCAGCACAATCGCGCCGAGAATGGACGTTCGTGGAATGACGTAGAGAATCACCGCGATCAGCAACAAGCACCCGATTTTGTTCGTTAAGCTGCCGGCGTATCCGACTTGCTCAGTAGCAGCCACCACCTGCGGAACTTTCAGAATTTTCGTGATGCAATCGAACAGCAGAAACGCCACTATGATCCCGCTCAAGACGCGCCCCGTCCAAAGCGCGCCTTTCGAAATTGAACTTGGCTGCGCGAAAGTATTCATGGCTTGCCCCCAAGAGACCGGAAGTGCGTACGTGTTCGAGCAGGATCTGAGAAACCGATTCAGCGGCTGTCAGTTTTAGGCCCATTCACGAAATTGGTCAAACGATCCAGGGTCAGGCTCCAGCCCATTTCCATGCCTTGGAGATGCTTCACCGCTTCCGGCACCACTGCCGTTGCCCGCGAGCTCATCGTCACCTTCGTTTTGTCTCCCTGCGCCTCAAATGTGACTGTCGTCATGCCGTCCAGAATAGGTTCGCCGTTTGGGCCTAGAGCGATGTTGGTGAAGACGATCTTTTCCGGCGGCGCGAATTCGGTGAAAACGCCTTTCATTGGATGCGTCTCACCGGTTGGCGCACGCATGTGAATCCGTATGTGACCACCCAGCCGTCCATCCACTTCGCAGACGGGATTGGTGAAGCCCGTCGGTCCCCACCACTGCTGCACCATTTTCGGATCGGTCCAGGCCTTGAATACAAGTTCGCGCGGAGCATCGAGCACTCGCGTGATCACGACCTCGCGCATCTCTCTTGGTGCGGGAGCGTTCATAATTTACCTCCAATTAATTCGTTGTGCTTCCAGTACGGGCCGATTTCTTGCGACCATCCCTCTTTCGCTTCCCTTGCAGGTCCTGCAGGTAGAAACCCAAACGGTCGAAACTCTGTTCCCAAAATCGCCGGTAGTGCTCCACCCAATCAGATACCTCGCGCAGCGGCTCCGCGTTCAGCCGACACGGCCGCCACTGCGCCTCGCGCCCGCGCTCGATCAGCCCAGCGCGTTCGAGCACCTTCAAATGTTTCGAGACAGCCGGAAGGCTCATGTCGAAAGGCTTCGCCAGGTCCGTGACGGAGGTTTCCTGCGATATCAATCGCGCCAAAATCGCTCGGCGCGTCGGATCGGCAAGCGCGGCGAAGGTCATCGTTAGGTGATCTTGGGTCGCAGTCATTCTTATTTAACCCATTGGTTAAATACAACGCAAAAGAAATCTTGTCAAGAAGATTTCGAAGGAAAGCGGAAGAGACGCCTGCGAGGCCGAAGTCAGCGAGACTGGACGAATTCCTGCGTTACGTAAATGCTGCCATCGGATCCGCGCGCGACTCCGATGCCGACGTGGGTGAATCGCGTATTGAGGATGTTTCCGCGGTGATTCTGCTGGAATTTAGGCTCGTCCATGAACATTGCTTCGGCCTGCGTCACGTCGCTGGCGCGCGCGATATTTTCGCCGGTTGCGAGCCACGGGATTCTGGCGTCGGAGACGCGCTCGTCAGGCTGGCGACCGTCGAGACTCTGATGGCTGAAGTAGCCATTGCGCGCCATTTCCTCGGAATGGGCTCGGGCCACAGCTGCTAGCCGCGGATCCCACTGCAGCGGCAGTGCGCGGCCGCGTGTTTCTTCCTGCGACGTGGTGGCCGCACGATCGCGATTGACGAGGCCCAGCATTTCCATTTCCGAAGAATCGAATTGGAAAGGCCGGTAGACATCGCTCGAATCTGCACTCACGATTCGCGCGGTGGCGCGTGGAGTGCCATTCTGCGAGGAAACAGGCAAGGCGATCGCCGCGACGAGCAGCGCCACTGCCGCGCCGCACGTGGCAGCGCGGACTTGCCGCGAATGCCGCGTTGAAACAGATAGGACTGCGCTCGATTGCACATATCGAAGCTATGCTCCATTTTTGCAGCGGAATATAGATCGCGAGGACAGACTTCGCCGTGGTACGAAGGGTCAGGCGAATACTGTGCGTAGGGTCAGGCGATAGCGAGGGGAACGGCTTTTTTCCATTTTCCCTGGGATTTCAGGATCAGCTCCACAACTTCTCGGACGGCTCCTTCGCCGCCGCCTACTGTGGTGATGTAGTGCGCTGCGCGCTTCACTTCCACAACAGCGTCGCCCACGGCCACCGCCAGGCCAGCGCGCTCGAGGATGGGAAGATCAGGCAGATCGTCGCCCACGTACGCGACTTCTTCATCTGTGACGCCCGCGCGGACGAGAATCGCTTTGTAGGCGTCCAGCTTTTTCGGCTGGCCCTGAATCACGAATTCCATCGACGCTTCACGCGCGCGTCGCGTCGTCGCCGGCGAATCGCGGCCGGTAATCAGTCCCGTGCGAATGCCCATGATGCTCGCGAGCTTGATGCCGGCCCCGTCATGCGCGTTGAAGACTTTCATCTCTGCGACGCTGCCGTCTGGAAATCCCTGGAGGCAAACCACGCGCGGCGTCATTGTTCCGTCCACATCCATCAGCAGGACCTTGATATTGCGCGCGCGGCGCATCACCTTCGGCGGGAATTTGACTTCTTTGATTGCCATGCTCGTTTCCCAATAACTGCCGTTTCCGGCGTTTCAGGTTATCAAGTGTTGCCTGTCAGAATAGTTGCAAAGTCCACAGGTCGTGGACGTGAACGACGCCTTCGA
>JASHRM010000335.1 GCA_030037315.1 Candidatus Acidiferrales bacterium | reverse complement strand
GCGAAGCAAACCTGGGCCAAAGGACTCGACGCGAAAGGGCGTCCGATTCCCTACCCTGCCTCGCAGATCGAACCGAGCGTGGAGGGCACGCTTGTGTATCCGTCGCTGACGGGCGGAATCAACTGGACGAGTCCGTGCTATAGCCCGCTTACGGGACTTTTCTACGTGAACGCGCGCGATGGATTTGCGTACTACATCAAGGGCGAGCGCAAGATGGAGAAAGGAAATTCCGTAGGCGTCATCGGCGGCGGGGGCGGCGGCGGAAGGATGAGCGGGCCGGACGAGACAACCACCTCGATTCGCGCTCTTGAAGCGACAACCGGACAGAAAAAGTGGGAATATAACATGGTCGGCGATTCGTGGACGGGAACGTTGGCGACAGGCGGCGGGCTCGTTTTCTCCGCCGATGCGGCGGGAAATTTCTTTGCGCTGAATGCGGAGACGGGCGAGCCGCTCTGGCACCTGCTGCTCGGTGCGGCTGTGCGATCGAATCCTGCGGCGTATGCTGTGGACGGCAAAGAATACATCGTCGACTCGGCGGGAAACACGCTGTTCGTGTTTGGATTGCCGTGACCCGAAGACGCCGGCGCGAAAAGTCGCCGTCACAAAACCAACGCGAGATGTGAGCCAAGTACAGGTTCTGGCAAACGATAAGCGCCAGAGCCGCGTCCTAATAAATGGGGGGAATGCTGATGATTTCGATTCGATCGCTTCGCGCGGCTGCGCCGATCCTTGCCATTTTGATTTGCTGTTGCGCTGCACAGGCGCAATTTGGTCCTCCCTCCACGCCGAAAGAACCTCATCCGAAGGCGACCCCTGAAAGCGTGGAAGCGGGCCACAAACTTTTTTCCGGCACATGCGCGAACTGCCACGGGATCGATGGAAGCGGCGCGAATGGACCGAACATTCGCGAAGTTGGCGCGACGCTCGGTCCCGAAGCGCTTTACGGAATCATTCACGACGGCGTTTTCGGATCGGGCATGCCGTCGTTCGCCAGTCTGAGCGACCAGCAAATCTGGGACGTGATCGATTACTTGACGTCGCTCAGTCACGCGGGCGGCGCGCTCGCAACGGGCGACGCGCAAAAAGGTAAAGAGATTTACGCGTCGAACGGCTGCGCAAGTTGCCACATGATCGACGGGCAAGGCGGCGACCTGGGTCCCGATCTTTCCGCGATTGGCGAAGTGCGATCGGTTGCGATGCTGAAAAATGCGCTGATCGATCCAGGCGCGAACCTGCCCGTCGATACCGAATTGCAGGAACGCGCGAATTATCCCGCGTACCTCGTGTATCGCGCGGTGATGAAAGATGGAAAAGTTGTCGAAGGAATGCGTGTGGATGAAGATTCATTCACGATTCAATTGCGGGACAAGGACGGACATATCCACTCGATTCAGAAGTTCTACGTCGAAAAACTCGAGCCAGAGCCCGGAAAAAGCTTCATGCCGAGCTATAAAGACAAGCTTTCAGACGCGCAGATAAATGATCTGGTCTCGTACCTTTCGACCTTGGGAGGCGCGCGATGAAAATAGCCAAATATTTGGTGTGCGGATTGGCTGTGGTGGCGCTGATCTTGGCGAGCGGCGTAACCTCGCGCGCGCAGGACGTGACATACAACGAGATCTTGCATTCGGCGAGCCATCCGGATGATTGGCTGACGTACGGCGGTAATTACGCCTCGCAGCGGTTCTCGGAATTGAAGCAGATCAACAAGACAAATGTGGATCAGCTGAAGCTGAAATGGGTCTACCAACTGCGGAATTCGGGGATTTTTGAGTCGTCGCCAATCGTGGTGGACGGAATGATGTACGTGACGGAGCCGCCGACGACGGTGACGGCGCTCGACGTGCGAACCGGGCGGCCGATCTGGCGCTGGAAAGCGGACCTACCTAAGAATTTGCTGACGATCGGACTTTTCCCCACCAATCGCGGCGTGGCGATTCTAGGCGATACGGTTTACGTGGCGACGATTGATGCGCACCTTGTCGCGCTCGACGCAAAAACCGGCGCGATGCGCTGGCGCGTGGAGATCGGCGACAACAGAGACGCTGTGGCGATTACTCAGGCGCCGCTTGCGATCAACGGAAAAATCATCGTCGGCATGGGCGGCGGCGAAGGCGGATTGCGCGGATACATCGACGCGTACGATGCGAAGGATGGCCACCGGCTGTGGCGGCTTTACACGATTCCAACTACGGGCGAGCCGGGCGTGCAAACGTGGGAGGGTGATAGCTACAAATACGGCGGCGCGACCACATGGAACACGGGTTCATACGATCCAGAGCTGAACACGATCTACTGGGGCACCGGCAATCCCGCTCCGGATTGGAACGGCGACATGCGAAAGGGCGACAATTTGTATTCCTGTTCCCTGCTCGCGATCGACGCCGACACCGGAAAAATGAAATGGTATTTTCAGTTTTCCCCGCACGAAACGCATGACTGGGATGCGGCCGAGCCTCCGATTCTCATCGACACAACCATCGACGGAAAGCCGCGCAAGCTGGTCGTGCAGGCGAATCGGAATGCGTTTTATTACGTGCTGGATCGCGTGACAGGCAAATTCATTGCCGGTAAAGCATATGCGAAAGAAACGTGGGCTAAGGGACTCGATGCAAACGGCCGGCCGATCGAATTCCCGAACATCGATCCGACCACGCAAGGCAATTTGATCTATCCAAGCATCACGGGGAGCGTGAATTGGACGAGTCCGTCATACAGTCCGCTGACGGGGCTGGTGTACGTCGATACGCGCGAGCTCGGAGCTTACTACTTCAAGGGCAATCCTACGATGGATCCGCATAATCCGCTCGACATTGGCGGAGGCGGCGGGCAGAAGCTGGTGAACGGAGATGTGGCGTACACGGCGATTCGCGCGCTTGAAGCAACGACCGGCGATTTGAAATGGCAATTCAAAATGGTCGGCGATTCGTGGACTGGCACACTGGCGACTGCCGGTGGCCTTGTTTTCTGCGCGGATAGCCAGGGAAATTTCTTCGCACTCGATGCGGAAACTGGGAAGCCGCTCTGGAATATTCAGCTGGGAAATTCGGTGCGCGCAAATCCAATCACATACGCGGTGGATGGCAAACAGTACGTGGTGGGCGAAGCCGGCAACGCGGTGTCCGTGTTCGGCCTGCCATAGAGTTTTTACACTTCGGTTTCGAATTTCTGGATGGCTGGGATGAGGTCCGTGTAGATGCGGGACTTGTCAACGCACCCATCCGCGCCCGATTCGATGGCGGCCGGCAAGATACGCCGAGGATCTTCCTGGCTCAGGATCAAGATTTTCACTTCGGAATTCTGCCGGCGAATCGCACGGGCAGTTTCGAATCCGCTCGGACCAGGCATGCTATTGTCCAGGAGAATCAGGTCGGGCCGAAGGTCCCGCGCTTTCTCACACGCCTGACCGCCGTCCGAGGCTTCGCCGCAAATGTCCCAAGCTGTGTGTTCGCGCAGGTAGTCTAGAATGCCGCGCCGGACAAGATCGTTGTCGTCAACCAGCAAAATTCGCATCGAGGCAATTTGCCCCGAGACTATAACGTAGATTCGGCGCTGCGCTCTGTAGGGTGTACGACACTATGATCTTTGGCGAGACGTTCCGTTGAAATTGGAATGGTGACGAGAACGACGGTTCCGAGACTCGTTGATTCAATGATCATCTCGCCGTGAAATTGCCGCAAGCGTTCGCGCATTCCTCGAATCCCAACTCCTGAGCCGCGGGTTTGAATCTCGGCCAGTTTTTCAGCTGGAATCCCTTTGCCCTGGTCGCGCACTTCAACAAGCACGCGTTCTGGTTCTCGAATGACCTGGATCGCCGCGGTTTTGCTGCCGGAATGACGATGAATGTTGGTGAGGCACTCCTGCACAAGGCGGAAAATAACCAATTCCATCTCGCGCGAGAGCCGGCCAAATCCTTCGGAAATCTCGAAACTGATGTCGAGACCGCTGCGGTCTCCCAGCCCGCCGATATACCACGAAAGAGCCGCGGGCAAGCCGTTGTCGTCAAGCAAAGGTGGGTGCAGCAGATAGGACATGGTCCGAATTTCTTTCGTCAACTGCTGGACTAGCTCATTCGCCTGGGTGAGGGACTGTCTGAGTTCGGGCCGGCGCTTGTCGGCATTTTCGGCGAGAGCGCCAAGGTTCATTCCGAGCACGGCGAGGGTTTGGCCGGCGCTATCATGCAGTTCGCGGGCGACGTGCCTGCGTTCCTCGTCTTGCGCGTGCAAAAGCTTCCAAGAGAGCTCACGGACCTGCTCGGCTCGTCTAAGAATTTCGGCGTTACCCTCTTCCAATTCTCGGGTACGGGCGCGCACTTCGGCGTCAAGCGTTTCAGCAAGCGTCTCGGCTCTCTCCCGAAGTTGGCGTTCCAGTTCGGCGGACCGGCGGCGCAATTTGGCCAAGGAAAGTTGCGATTCGACGCGCGCCAACAATTCGCGAGCGGAGAACGGTTTTACGATGTAGTCGTCCGCTCCAGCGCGCAGCCCTTCTATTCGCGATTCCTCACCGGCGCGAGCGGAAACCAAAATCACGGGAACAGTGTTTAGGTTCTCGTCCGCGCGCAACTCCCGAAGCAATCCAAAGCCGTCGAGGCGCGGCATCATCACGTCGCTCAGGACAAGATCAGGTCGGCGCTCTCTGGCGCTTTCCAAGCCGGATTGACCATCTGTGACGGCAATCACTTCGTAAGTGTCTTGCAGGAGCCGCTGCACGTATTCGCGCATGTCCGCGTTGTCATCCGCGAGCAATATGCGTGTGGGCGTCTGACCCTTATCCCGAATTCTGTGAAGCGGCGGGGCGGTTGCGAGCGAGGCGCCCGGTGAAATTTCGGCTGGCGCGCCCTGCGAATCCGGCAGCCAGCGCAGCGCCTCTTGAACGTAAGTTTCGCCTCTCAAGCCCGCAGATGCAGGTGGGCGCGCGCCACTAATGCGGTCCGGCGGCAGGTGGCTTTTCCCCATTGGAATCGCCACGGTGAATTTGGTGCCTCTGTTTAATTCGCTTTCAACATGCACGGCGCCACCGTGAAGCTTAACGAGTTCCTGAACCAGCGCGAGCCCAATACCGCTTCCCTCGAAGGTTCTACCGTGCACGCCTTTCACCCGGTAAAAACGTTCAAAGAGATGCGGAAGGTCTTTCGCTGGAATGCCTGTCCCTGTATCCCTTACAACCAATTCGGCTGCGCTATTCGCCTGCCGCAGCGCGATTTCGATTTCACCCGCGAATGTGAACTTGAAAGCGTTGGAGATCAGGTTGAGAACAATCTTTTCCCACATCTCGCGGTCGACGTAGACAGGCTCTGAAATTTGCGGGCAATCGATGATCAGACGTACACCCGCGCGCTCGACCGCCGAACGGAAGAGACTCGCCAGATCGGCCGTGACAATGGAAAGATCGATGGGCTCGTAAGAAGCCTGGATGCGGCCGGCCTCAAT
This sequence comes from Candidatus Acidiferrales bacterium, assembly GCA_030037315.1. Lineage (GTDB taxonomy): Bacteria > Acidobacteriota > Terriglobia > Acidiferrales > UBA7541 > Palsa-295. Next base: position 11,833 of record JASHRM010000335.1, on the reverse strand, counting down.
TCGCGAGAAATCCAAAAGCGTGTTTACGAGCTTGAGCAGACGGAGAGAATTTCGATGCGCCACTTCGAGTCGCTCACGCTGCTGCGGCTCCAAGCTGTCGGCAGAAGAGAGCGCGTCTTCAAGCGGCGCCAACATGAGGGTTAGCGGCGTTCTGAATTCGTGGCTGACGTTGCTGAAGAAGAGCGTTTTCGCGCGATCGATCTCGGCTAACGCCTCGGCTCGCTTCCTCTCCTCTTCATACGCCTCGGCGTTGGCGATAGCCGACGATAGCTGCGCGGCAATCAGCTGGAAAAATGTGCGGTAATCCTTGTCCAGATCGAGGCGCACGCTCACCCCGAAAACGATGGCGCCCCGCGAATCGTGCGGCTTATTGGATGCAATGGGAACCACGACGGCTGTGTGCGGCGCATCAGACCAAGGACTTGGCGGCGCATTACGCAGCCGAGAACCGACGTTTTCGACCACCGACATTTCGGCCTGGCGCAATGCGGCTGAGAATGGCCACGCTCCGACGCGTTCTGAACCGTCGGAAATATCGACCGGAGAAGGAATCACGGCCTCGTTTTCGAATCCCGCAGAGGCCGCCAAATGCGCCCGCCCGCGTTCGGGATCAAACAAGTAAAACAAAGCGAACGGAATATCTTTGGGGTATCGCGCAACGATTTGCGCCGCAAGCGAGCACGCCTCTTCCCCCGTTTTTCCTTCCGTGATTCGCGCCGCAAGTTCGCGAAGCATGGCAAGCCTGCGTTCACCGATTACCTTTCCCGTGACTTCATGCACGGTAGCAAGGACACCGCCAATACCGCGCGGCGCGCTGGGGTCTGGGACCGGGCTGTATGCGACGGTAAAATGAGTTTCTATCAGGGACGACGAGCGGCGATATTCCAATTCAAGGTCTTCGCTCCATGTAGAGGGCCCGCCATTGAATGGAGTGTCGACGAGAGGCCTCAATATGTGCCAGATTTCGGGCCAACACTCCCGTGCCGGCTGCCCAAGCGATGCCGGATGTTTTGTTCCCGGGATCTGCTTGTAAGCATCGTTGTAAAACTGGATGTAGTCGGGTCCCCACCACAACAGAAGCGGAAAACGATTCGCAAGCAGCAAATCAACCACAGTCCGCAACGCGGGAGACCACGACTCCGGCGGACCCACCCGGGTTTTTGCCCAATCCTTGTCGCGAATGAGCGTCACCATTTCGGTGTCCGAAGAATTCTCCATGGCCAATGGATTTCTCGGGGACGGACTCAAAGCGCTATCGCCGATTGATCCGCGTGCGGCGAACGCGGCATCAACGCTGCCGATCAAATCGCGGCCGACGCTATTCTTAGAAACGAAGCCGCAAGCATCGACTTCGCCGGCCTGGCGAGAGGCAACCGCCGGATCGTTCTGGCTAACGATGAGTACGGCTGCTTCGGGAAATTCCCGGCGGATAATGCGAGTGGCTTCGATGCCGTTCATGCGTGGCATCGATATGTCCATTAGGATTACGTCTGGACGAAACTGCCGCGCCGCTTCGACTGCTTCCAATCCGTCTGTTGCTTCGCCGCAAATCAGGAAATCGGGGCGTTGTCCGAGCAATTCGCGGATACCGCGCCTCGCCACTTCATGATCGTCTGCAATGAGGATACGCACCGGCATGGTTGATTGCTGTCGCCCTCACAATCGAGCTGGGGAGGCCGCCGAGGTGAAAGCAGTGCCTGTCCTGCGCGCCCTGCGCGCATGTTCTAACAAGAATGCGAGCCGTCCCCTGTACAAGCAGACCGTCGAAGCGCGGGATCATATGTTTTGAACAGGCCTGAAGCAAATACATGATTTCACGTATACCGCCGGGAAGGATGGAGTAATCGTGATTCGCAGCATTAAGCCGGAAGCATGGCGCCCGCGATTTTGCTATTTCGCGGGTTTCTTGCGCGAGAGTTTGAGAATTACTTCGATGTCGCGGCGTGAATCAAAGCTGGAAACCGTGCGGGTGGCTGAAGTCAGGTCATCATGTTCGGCGTGGATTTCGTAATCGACATTGGGATCGAGTCCGCTAAAGCGATAGTTCCCCATATCGTCGGCAATGTAAGTCCGCACCGCTTGAGTTTTCACGTTCAAAAGATAGATCACGCTTGCGGGCACAGGGTTTTCACTTTTGTCGATTGCGCTGCCGTGAATGGTGCGAAGTTCCGCATCGGTCTTTTTGTCCTGAGCGGAAGCTGGCAGAGAAGCGGCCAGGGCTAATGCGAGAAAAAATCCAAGTGCGGCCAAAAATGCGGGTGATCGGAGGAACAAACCATGACCAAACAGCTTACGCGAGGCGCGAGCGGAGACTTTCACTCCTCGTCCTCGTCTTCCTCAGTTCTCTCATCGTCTGATTCTTCGTCTTCCTCATCTTCGTCGCCCTCTTCGTCTTCATCGTCGTCTTCGTCTTCGGAGAGAACGATCAGGTGAACGGGATGCGTCTGCGTCACTTCGAGCTCGACGTCGCATTCGGGGCAGGTGAGAATCTCGCCTTCTTCGACTTCATCTTCGTCCAAGTCGATTTCGGCATCGCATTCGGGGCACTTGGTCACGGGCTCGTTCCTCCTGGCGCATACATCCGTCAGACCAGCGTATTATATAACGCCCGTGTCAAGGATTTGGCGAGGAGGATTGTGTAAAAGTGCCGCCTAATCGCGAGTATCCGGAGCGGCCGTTCGTCGGAGTGGGCGGCGTAGTGATTCGACATGGGCGCGCGCTTTTGATCCGTCGCGGCGCACCGCCGCTCGAGGGCCAATGGTCAATTCCGGGCGGCATGCTGGAAACCGGCGAGACGCTGATCGAAGGAGTGCGGCGCGAATTGCTGGAAGAAACCGGGCTAGAAGTTCGCGTGCTCGAATTGATTGAAGTTTTTGAGCGTATCAACGAGGACGCGACCGGCAAGACGCAGTTTCACTTCATCGTGCTCGATTATCTGTGCAAGGTGGTCGCGGGCGAAGCGCGCGCCGGCAGCGATGTGACGGATGTGGCTTGGGCCGCTCCTTCGGATCTTGAGAGATTTTCGCTGACTCCGACTGCGACACGCGTGATTCAGAAGGCGTTTGAAATGGCCCAGATGAAAGCCGAACGCAGTTAGTGCAGGAACGGATAAACTTCGTCAGCGATCCAATAGTTGGCCAGGATAACCGCAAAAATCGTTCCGCAGGACCAAACGAGCCAGCGCCAACGGCGCCATGTTTCCTGAAAATTGGAGTACTGCATCGGAATATCCACCGCGTAGGCAGCGCAATAGCAGAGGTTGGCCAACATCGTTAGAACAGCAAGCAGTGCGAGCAGCGCAAGCACATGCGGTATTCGGAAAGCGGGCCACGTTAGAGCCACCCACCCAATCACGGTCGCTGCAAGAATCGCGTTATAGAAAATCCGGCGCGGCTCCCAATAACGGAGGGCGTCAGTAAGAATCGATTTCATCTCGAACCAAATCTGCCGGCGAAATGCGCTACAAATCAATGGCCGAAAATCGAGGAGGGCTAGCTGGCGACCGCGGATTCGGGAAGCCGTCCAAAACGGCGCTCGCGTCCGAAGAAATCCTCGACGGCTGCTTTCAATTGCGCGCCATCGAATTCCGGCCACATCAGCGGCGTGAAAAACAACTCCGCGTAGGCGCATTCCCACAGCATGAAATCGCTCAGGCGCTTTTCACCGCCGGTGCGGATCAGCAAGTCGACGTCGTCCACAGGACCGCCGGCGTGCGTGACTTGGCCCAGGCGGCGCGCGAATTCGCGGTCAGACACTTCCAGGCTGGACATCATCCAGCACGAGGCGCGCAGGATGGCGTCGCGCGAGGAGTAGTCGAGTGCGATACGCAACTCCAGATTCCGCCCGGACGCGGTGACGCGTTCGGCAAATTCGATCGCATCCGCGAGACTCTTGGGGATGCGGTCGCGCCGCCCGATCACTCGCATGCGAACACCTTTGGCCGCGCACTCGTGCGCTTCAGCGCGAAAGTAATTTTCGAGCAGGGCCAGAAGCGAATCGACTTCGCTCGTTGGACGGTCCCAATTGCGCGATGAAAATGCGTAGAGCGTGAGAGTGTGGATGCCAAGCGCGGGCGCCGCGCGTACCACGCGTTGGACAGCGGAAACACCGGCTCGATGACCTTCGGAGCGCGCCAGACCGCGAGAGGCGGCCCAGCGCCCGTTGCCATCAAGCAAAATCGCAACGTGAATCTTTGGTGGTGGAATTATTTTGGCGGCGCTATTGCCCATGATAACTTGGACCCGTTTACCCTTCCCTGGTGGCGTGGATCAAAGCTTCCATGTGATCCAGATATTTTTCGAGAGCGCGCCGTCCCGCCGGCATCAAGCGATATTCGGTTTTGGGGACGCGCCCCGCGAACGATTTCGTGCAGCCCACATAGCCAGCGTCTTCGAGCTTGCGCGCATGGACGCTTAGGTTCCCATCTGAAACGCGCAGGAGCTGCTTAAGCTCGTTAAAAGAGAGAGAGTGGTTCACAGCAAGTGCACTGATGATAGCCAGCCGGGTGCGTTCATGGATGATGCGATCGAGATTGACCGCAGGCGGATTGCCGATTGCGATGCGCCGAGACCGATCTTCGCGCGCAGCGCGGAATGCTCCTGGTTTACCCGCCATATTTGCTCGCAATCAACGCGCCGAAAAGAATGTGGAGGCCGCCAAAACCTCCGGCAAGAAATGCGTTGCCCCAGCTCCAGGGACAAAAAAGCGCCACGGCCCCCAGAACCATGAAGCAGAGTCCCATCAGAGGCACGATGCGGATTGAGAATGCGCCGCCCGTGACGACGGCAGTGCCGTAAAGAAGCAGCCAAACGCCGGCGATGGCTCCGATGAATTCGCTTCGCGCGAACAGCACCGTAAGCAAAACTCCGACGAGAAGCGGCGGCGCAAAGCTGTAAACGAATCGGCGCCCCGGACCCGAAAAAATCGCCATGCCCGATTCACGGGCTTTGGAATACGTGGTCCAAACGGCGATGGCGATGGCCACAACTGCTTCGCACATCCAAGCGAGGAGCCACGCAACGGGAGTTTTCTGCTGAGACGCAATCACGGCCGCACCCAGTGCTGTGACGCCCATGCCGATGCCTCCCCAGCCGGGAACGGCTGTAAAGGAGACGGCGCGCTCCATCGTCTCGCGAATGAAGCGAATATTGTCGCGAGCGCTTTCGTCGATGGAGACAGGATGGTTTCGGCCCGGCTGCTGTGGGTCGATAGCGGACATGTGGCAAGCATAGCAGGCTGCTGCACGATTTCAAGTACTTTATAGTGTAAAGTTGCTCTTCGAGTAATGGAAGTAACAGCCTGTCAGTTGGCAATCCCGAGAGCGGTCAAGTCATGCAGGGGGATAGCGGCCGGCGAGCGAATTCCAGCGGATGTACACCAGATCGCCTAACATCTTCAGGCTGTCGCGGACGACGTGGACCTTGGTCGCCGCATCGTGCGCCCAGCGAACCGGCACTTCCCCGGCGCGGAGTCCGTGACGCTTCGCCAAAAAAAGAATCTCGGGATCAAATCCGAAGCCCTCGATGCGTTGCTGCTCGAAAATAATGCGGCAACGCTCGCGCGCGAACGCCTTGAACCCGCACTGCGTATCGTAGAAAGGCAGACCGGTGAAAAGGCGGACAAAGCCGTTGAAGATCATGCCCGCGATTTCACGCAGGCGCGACTGGCGAACCGCAATCAGCGAACGATCGAGCGCACGCGATCCGATCGCGACATCGTTTCCAGCTCTGATTGCGGCAAATAACTTTTCAGATTCCTCAATCGGCGCCGAAAGATCGGCATCCGTAAACAGAGCGACGTGGCCGCGCGCTTCCAGCATCCCGCGGCGAACGCTGAAACCTTTTCCCCGATTCGCTTCGTTGGAAACCAAACGCACGCAGGGATTTTCGCGGGCAATCTCCTGCACGATTCTTGCGGTGGCGTCTGTCGAACCATCATCCACAACGACGATTTCGACACCTGCAGTGCCCGCGGGACGATTCGCAAAGTAATCGCGTATTCGCGAAAGTGCGCGACCCAAGCGCCGCTCTTCGTTGTATGCGGGAATAACGATGGAAAGTTCCGGGCCCGGAGTCATGCGGGCCTCGGCTTCCCTGTATCGGGCCATCCGTAGCGGCCCAAGAGCGGGACGAAACGGCAGGCACAAACGGATTGCTGGACCGTGCGGCCCCTCGTTTTCTGAATCCGAAGAAGATCTTGCTGCTCGGAGGAACCAACGGGAATCACCAAGCGCCCACCATCAGCGAGTTGCTCGATCAATGGCGGAGGGATCGCTGGGGCAGCAGCGGCAACCAAAATCGCGTCATAGGGAGCGGCTTCCGGCCAGCCTGCCGAACCATCACCTTGTTCGATTCGCGCGTTTATATAGCCAAGTTCAGCCAGGTGCCGGCGAGCCGGCTCGATCAACTCGGTCTGCGATTCGACGGCGATGACTTCGCGTGCGACGCGCGAAAGGATCGCAGCCTGATAGCCCGATCCTGCGCCGACTTCGAGAACGCGCTCGGCGCCAGTGAGCGAAAGTGCTTCCGTCATGGCTGCCACGATATAAGGCTGCGAAATGGTTTGTCCTGCCCCGATGGGAAGCGGCTCGTCTTCGTAGGCGGCGTCGCGGTGCGAGGCGGGCACAAACAGATGACGCGGAACGGTTTGCATCGCAGCCAAGACTCTCTCATCGCGAACGCCGCGGGCGCGAATCTGGTGAGCAACCATGTGATTGCGAGCCGCCTCATAGTCTGGTCCAGCGCCGGAACCGCCGTTACCATTGGAGTTCAAATGAGCCTTTGCGCGACTGAGGAAGTTGCTTTGCGGCGCACCCCAGTTGACTTCTGTGCCGTCAAACGGTGAGACGCATGTGGACCGAAATTATCACAGGGCAGTCCGCAGCTTCCAGCGGCCAATCCGGTATGTTTGGTTACCGGGCATGGGGAAAATGGTTCCATTGATCTTGGGATTGGAGCGTCCGCTATGATGGGTTCCGCGACGAACGACTTTCAGGAGATCCAATGAAAATTTGCACTTTGATTTTGGCTTTGCTGGGCTGCGCTGGCCTCGTGGCCGCGCAAACACCATCCAGCGCGGCGCCTGCGCGCCCTCAGCCGCACACCGGCACACAGTCTGCGGCTCCCGCAGAAACTCCGGGATCGGCGAAGTCGCAGGCGTCCGCCGAAAAAGTCGATCCGGCAAAGGAGGAGCGCATCCGGCATCTGATGGACATCACGCAGACCTCCAAGCTCGGCGACAACATTGCGTCTTATATCATTTCGCAGGTGCGCTCGGCGGCGAACCAAACCGTTGGAGAAGCGGCAGCTCCGAAATTTATGGAGTCGTTTTCGCAGCAGTTCAATGCGTCTGCATCGGCCGCGGCCGTGACGGACGCGATGGTGCCGATCTACGCGCGCGCGTTTTCGATGGAAGACATTAATTCGCTCATTCAGTTCTACGAGTCGCCGCTGGGCCAGCGAGTCGTCAAGGCGCTGCCGGACGTGGTGCAGCAGTCGCAAACGCAGGGCGTGGAAATCGAGCAGACCGCGGCGCTGAAAGTTCTTCGCGGCATGACCACTGATTATCCCGACCTGAAAAAAATTCTGCCGCCGGAAGGCGGCGAACCGGCCGCGCCTGGCTCCGCTGCACCCGCCCCTGAGGAAAGACCGGCGCCTACCCCCACTCCGAAATCATCGACAGCGCCATCCACGCCAAAGTGACGCTGGAGTAGCTGAATGACCACGCGCGGAGGCTGAAGTTAAGCGCCAAGTGACGTGAGGCAGCTATAATTTAGCTATGCCTCTCACGGCGCCCGCTGATTGGTCGCCTCTGCGCATCTCCCTGGAAACAAGCGCAGTTGCCACCCTGATAACGCTGCTAATCGGACTCGCCGCGGCGGCTTGGCGTGCGCGGCGCAAGGGCGCGTTGCTCGCGTTTGTCGACGGGATTTGCCTGCTGCCACTGGTCTTGCCGCCGACTGTGGTCGGATTCCTTCTTCTGCTGCTATTCGGACGCAATGGGCCCATCGGAAAGGAGCTTGCGCGAATTGGCGCAAGCGTCGTCTTTTCCTGGCCCGCGACGGTGATCGCCGCGGCGGTCGTGGCGTTTCCGCTGATGTATGTGACGGCGCGCGCGGCACTCGAACAAGTCGATCTCCATTTTCTGGAGGCGGCGCGTACGCTTGGCGCTTCCGAATGGCGAATTTTCTGGAAGGTCGCGCTGCCGCTCGCATGGCCAGGTATCCTCGCGGGCATCATTCTTTCATTCGCGCGGGCCCTCGGAGAATTCGGCGCGACGCTGATGCTGGCGGGGGACATCCCTGGCAGAACGGCGACGATTCCCATCGCGATTTATTTCGCCGTCGAAGACAACGACGTGCGGCTCGCGGCCCTGTGGTGCGTGTTCGACGTGGTTATTTCGCTCGTGCTGCTCAGCGGCCTTTATTACTGGAGCCGCAGCCAGTGGCCCAGCCGGGCGCGCTTGGCGCAGCGCTGACGTGGCACTCGACGTCCAAATCGTCAAGGACCTGCGGGACTTCACGCTGAATGTTTCTTTTTCGGCGGACGAGGAACCTGTTGGCATTCTTGGCGCGTCAGGCGCCGGCAAAACGATGCTGCTGCGCTGTATCGCTGGGCTCGAACGCCCTGACAGTGGACGGATTCAGCTAGGCGACCACGTGCTGTTCGACAAATCGCAGCGGGTCCGAGTTCCTGCCAGGAAACGGCACATCGGCATGCTGTTCCAGCACTACGCGCTATTTCCGCACAAGACAGTTGCCCAAAATGTCGCGTTCGGTTTATCGCGACTGGAACGCAGCGAGCGCGAAATCCGTTTGAAGAAAATATTGGAACGCGCGCACATCACGGGCCTCGAAGACCGCTACCCGCGCGAGCTTTCCGGTGGCGAGCAGCAGCGGGCAGCTTTGGCGCGCGCCCTTTCGATCGAGCCGGATGCGTTGCTGCTCGATGAGCCTCTTTCCGCGCTCGATACACATCTGCGAGCGCAGATGGAAATTCAGCTTCAGGAAACCTTTGCCGCGTTCCAGCGGCCGACGCTCCTGGTAACCCACAACGTGGAGGAAGCGTACCGCATGGGTGAAAAGTTGCTGGTGCTTTCGCGCGGGCGTGTGGCCGCCTTTGGTGCAAAGGACGAGATTTTCCGGCATCCGCCGACTTTGGAAGTGGCGCGCGTCACGGGCTGCAAAAATTTTTCACAGGCGAAGGCAGTTTCGGAACACGAAGTCGAAGCGCTCGATTGGGGATGCCGGCTGCACGTGGCACAGCCCCTGCCCCGCATCGTAGGCCATGTGGCGATTCGCGCTCATCAGATTGAATTCGCGGAAGCGGCGGGAGGCGATCCCAAAGCGCGCAATGTTTTTCCGTGCTGGCTCCTGCGCGCGTCGGAAACACCTTTTCGAATGACGCTGTACCTTCGGCTGCGGCAGATTCCGTCCGATCCGAACGACGGAGTGCTGGAAGCTGATTTACAGGCTGAGATTACCAAAGAAAAATGGAAGCAGTTCGCCGACCGCCCCCAGCCGTGGCATGTGCGGCTCTCGCCTGAATCGCTATTTGTGCTGCCGCAATATTAGTCAAAGAAGTCCACAGGCTTTTGCTTGCATTCCGCTTTCAATCCTGGGCTACGTTCCATCGCGCAAAGCCGTGCAGTCTCGGCGTCATCGGGTCCTCAGGAAGGGCCGCGTTGCTCTTTGAAAAATTGATGAATCTGGACCGAATTCTACCCGTCAAAACTGCCGAGTAGAATCGACACCAACTGCCCGCGAATCAATCGCTTAAAAATTTCTAGCCGTCAAGTCTACCCGTCAAGTCTCCCCTGTTTTTGGGCAGCGAAATGGGTCTGACGTCACATGAGAAGAGGCTCGCTTTACTTGCGGTGCTTGATGAACTTCACGTCGAAGCCGTAGGTCCCGTTGATGTCGCGGAGAAATTCCACCAGCAGACCCCGATTGATCGTGTACTGCACTTGAATGAGCTGATACTGGTTGGTCGTAGCCGCATTGGTCGAATAAGTGATCGAAAGATCGTGTGTTACTTGCTCCTGAATTGTCACGCGCGCGGCGGCGTTCGATTCGGTGGCCGTCTCCCCGATGAATGGATCGACGCGGAATGAGCTGATGCCGAAAAGATGTTCGATGCGCCCGCCGATTCCCGTTGAGATGGCTTCGGAAAGAAGCGCGGTGGCGCCGTAATTTTCCGCAGAGCCCGGAGCGGCGCGCAGACCGCTCGATTCGCCCGGACTTCCCAAAGCCAGCAAAGCGACGATGTCGGAATCAGGCAGCGGCGGATCGGAGCGGTAGTTCAATTGAAGGTGGCTGGCCGGCCCCGAAAAATCGATCGTCACTTGATACTGGCTGATTGTGGATGTGGCTTCGACGTTGAGATTCGGGTCAAGGCGAAATGGATTGGAAAAGCTGATGTCTCCGCGCGTGAGCTCGAAAGTGTTTCCGCGAAAAGGCATCTCTCCGCCGAGCAGATGAATATTCCCGAGCAGCACGGGGCGGTCCCACGTGCCGCGCAGGCGAACGTCTCCGTCAATATCCACATGCGCGCCGGACCATTCGATACGTGCGCCCGGCGTGGTTTGGCCCTCCACATCGAACACGAGATTCTGCAGGAACTGCGATCCCGAAGTCGGGCCTGGCGTTGTGTCCGACGCGGTTGCGAAAAACGAGGCAACGTCCACGCCCTGCCCGAAGAGCACGCGCTGCACCTGCACGTGCCCGGTGACGAGCGCGGCGCTGCTCGTGCCAGAAAGTTGCAGCGTGCCGCCGGCAAGCCAGCTCATACCGGTGGGATAACGGATGCGGACGACGGAAGTTGTGGCCGTCAGCTCGTAGCGAAGCGGACCTTCGCCGTAGGTCATATTGCCGCTGAGCGTGACGTGCCCTCCGCCGGAATCAGCGGTGACTTTGTCGAAGAGCAAGCGGCTTTTGTCAAAGAGCAGGTTGCCGGTGACGTTGCTGAGCCCGGCGGGAAAATCAGCATAATGCGCGGAGGCGCCTTTCAAGCTAAGTTGCCCGGTGACGCGTGGCGTTGTAAGGGTACCCTGGATCGCAACGTTCGCTTCCGCGCGGCCTTGGGCGTCGAGATCGGGAATCATGCCGCGCAATAGCCGCAAATTCGCCTGCCCCGACACGGTGAAATCGATCGGGCGATCGCGATCGAATCGCGCGGTGCCGCCTAGTTGGAGATCAGTATCGGGACCGTGAAGATGCGCCTGCTGAATCCGAACTTCATTGCGGCGGTAGGCGATGCGAATATCCTGATCGTTGGTCAGCTGAACGAATTCATAATTGAACGAGATTCGCGCGATGTCCGCATCCACTTCGATCGAATCCGGCTGGCGAAGCGCGCCGGAAAGCGTGAAGACTCCGTCCGCCGTGCTTTGGCCGGTGACCTGGCGCAAGTGAAGTCCGGCCACGATAAAGGGATCGAGATCGAATTGTTGGACCGCGAGCCGGCCGCTGATCGATTGTTGGCCCGAAAGTCCAACCGTTAGTTCGCCATGAAGTTTTTCGGCCGACGGCGCGGAAGCGAGAGTGAGGTGCGCGTTCTTTCCGTCGGAAGTAAGCTCACCGTTAAAATCTCCCTCGAACTCCGTTCCCAGCTTGAGATTCGCGACGGTAAATGTGCCTGCGCCGGTGGGCGCCAGAATGGGGCCGCTGCCGCGGAGAGAGAAATTGATCCTTCCCGCGATTGGCATCGATGGCGTTTGAATCTTGCCGATTTTCTCAAGCGAGATATTCGATCCCGCAAGATCGAATTGAGCGTCGCGTTCGAGGGGACGGTAGAGAAAATTGCCGCTGACCGTGCCGAAGTTCTGGATCAACTCA
>JASHRM010000334.1 GCA_030037315.1 Candidatus Acidiferrales bacterium | reverse complement strand
TGTAGACGTTTTCGCAGCGGTTGTTGGGGCCGATGGTCACGCTATCGGCGTTGATGATGTTATAGCCGATCTGCCCGAATGAGGTGGACGAGCCTTCACAGTCGTTCCCGTAAAACTCGTCGTTGTTCGGATAATTCCCATTTGAATCTTTTGCGATTTCAAAACAGACCGTGCCGGCATTTGCTGCGGGCAGAATGCAAGTGTTCTGCTCCATCTCAACGATGTTGAAAACGCCGGCGAGGTGCAGGCAGCGGTCGTTTTGATATTGCGGATCGAATTCGTTGTGCTTGATCAGTGTGTTCGTGGAATCGAATCCGCCCGTGGACGTATCGCCGAAAATTCCATAGGAGCTGCCGCCGGTGCCCATCACGAAGCGGTTATTCTCAATATCCGCATGGCCCACGCTGGTTAGATTCAATACCGTCGAGCTTGCTCCGGTTGCCTGCAAATTCATGCCGTTGATGTGAATCCAGTCGATGTTGCGCGTGCCGGCGTTTGGATTTTTCACCGTGGTGCATCCGGTCGGCTGGCAAGCAATGAAGCCGCTTGTATCCGCGCGAGAAACAGTCCCCGTACCGCTTTCCTGGTAGCCGATCAGCGAACTGCCGTCGCCGAGCAGTTCCACGGCGTCTTTGTGCGCCGTGTCATTGATGGTGAGTTCCGCTTGGCCCCAGAGCAGCGTGGTCGCCGCAGGAATGGCGATGTGCGATGCGCCTGTGAGCGTGCCCGTCAAGCCGCGCGCGTCGCAAAGGCCGCTCGTCGTGCTAGCTGCCGTGAGGCACGCGTTGATTTTCGCGGCCGCGTCTGATCCTGTAAACCGCTCCGCCTTTTGGACGCCGTTTAGGGAATTCACGGCGGCGCTGCCGTTCACATCGAGGTTGTACTGCGGATTCGTTGTGTTTACGCCGAGCGAATTGGAAGTGAATCGATGCGCCGCTACATAGGTCGGCACGGGCGGATTCACGGCGCCTCCACTGCCGCCGCCATTGTCCGTATAACTGGTCGCTGTGCCGGAAGTGATGGTGGCGACGAGCAGCGCGTTGCCATCATAGTCGGTGTTCCCTGCCAGCGTGCTGCGATACAGGCAGTAGCCTCCGACGTTGGCAATTCCGGTGGACGCGGGATCGGTCCAAGTGACGTTCACCGCGTTGTTGGATCCGCTCACAACAACCGCTGCCGACGGGAGCGAACTCGTGGAATCCGTGCATTGAGTGCTGTAAGTCGTCGAAGTGGAGCGCATGAAATAATAGTAAGCGCCGGCAGCAAGAGACCCTCCTGTTGTCGCCGTGCCTGCCACTCCGGTTGGCGGCAGCAATTTCGAAAAGCTGAAATCGAGCGTGTTGGTGGCGTTCTGGCTGATTTTCGAGCTGAACCCGTAGGTGCTGCCTTCGCTGAAAAGCGAGCCGGCAGGGTCAAGGCCCATCGTGGCGAATGTTTGCCCGGATGGGGTCAAGCGCAGCGCGGGTCCGAAAGGCCCCGCGAACCGCGTGTCGTTGCGCAACCGCAAATTATTGTCGCTTGTATTGGTCACCTGGTCGAAGCCGTTGAAGTTCCGCACCACGGAATCGCCCAGCAATTGTCCCGAACCATTCACTACGGCTGTCGAGCAATTGTATTGGCAGGGATAGACGTCGGCATTCGTTAACGCGCCGTTCGCCACTTTGATGGCATATTCACCGGGAGCTCCGGAAAACTTGATATACACGCCATTCAGCGGTGTGCTCGCCGTGTTTGCATTGAAGTCGAGCAACGCCCATCCTGACCCCGACATGTCCGATTCGCTGACATGATCGAACGTGATGGGACCGAATCCTCCCAAGACGGATCCGCCTGAGGTGCGGATAGTGAAAAAATCGCTTGCTGCGCCTTCGCGCGTGATGTTGCGCAACACGATGTTTCCGCCGGGCGAGCCGACATTATTCACGCGTTGAAGATATTGGAACCCGCCGCCGCCCATGAGCACGTTGGTGAAATACGCGAGCCCCACCTGCGTGAAGCCGCTGCTCGTGGTCTCCGCTGTCATCAGCACGCCCGGAATTGCGGTTGTGCTGTTGGTGATGATTTGCCCGCCGTCATAAAAGAACCAGATTCCGTTCGACAATTTCAACGGCGTGTTATCCGTGAGCCCTGTCGCGCGCACTTCCAGCGTCGTATTGGTCCAGTGAAAAACGGACGACCCGTTTGTCGCGACGCACTGGTTGTAGCAATTGAGCGACAAGTTTTCCCAGCTCATGCCTCCGCCGCAGCTTGGGTAATTGCACTGAAACATTGGCGCAGCGTTTGGACTCGAGCCCGGCGTCACGACGATCGCCGTCACCGGCGCCTGGATAAAGGCTTGGCCCTGATGGCTGCCGTTGCCGCCTATGAAATGAATCCCGGTGCAAGTGGCGAAAATCGGAGACGTGGACGGCGCTTGCGTCTGCTTCACCTTGAACTGGCCGGGAGGAAAAAAGATGTCGCCGCTGGGCGAACTCGCGCTGCAATACGCGTTAATGGCGTTTTGAATCGCGACCGTATCGTCGGTAACTCCGTCGCCCTTCGCGCCGTACGCCGTGACGTCAATGTAAGGACGCGGCCCGGCAAACGATGCGTTTCCGCCTACGTTGAGCGAATTCGGAGTCAGGGTGCCAGGATTGAATCCGCCGCTCGTCAGCGTGCCAGTGATCGTCGCGTTGCCCGCGACCGTAAGATTGCCTCCGAGATTCAATCCGAACGCCGAAATGCTGCTGCCCGACGACGAAAGATCCGGGGACAAAATCGTATCCGGATAATTCAGCGTGCCGGTGATGCCGGGTCCAGTAATTTGGACCAGGTAGCGTCCAGCCGGCGCGTAGAAGTGATAATTTTCTAAACCGTCGCCTTGGAAAGAATTCGGCGCCGTCGTGGTCATCGTCGCGTCGGTGTAAATCGGCGCCAGCGGTGAGCACGGCGCGTCGGTTCCCGTCGATTGGCAGACAGTGATCGTCGCTCCGGCAACTGAATGGCCTAAGGTGCCAAAGACGATATCGTCTTGGCGCGACCCTTGCGCCTGCGTCATGGCCGCTGATGCAAGCGTGAATATCGCCAGCAAAGTCGCCAGTTCAACTCGTGCGAACTTTTTGGCGCGAAGTGTTTCCTGTATCGTCATGGATAAATCCTTCTATCGAGGGATTCGGCGCAAGCCACTGCGGATCCCCGGCATGGTTCAGAATTATGAACCCGGTTCGGCGTTCAGGGGTCTCGCGAAATATACCGACAAGGACTAGCGAGCGGAATTCAACGGAGTATCCTTTCCTGACAACTAGCTCGTAATATGGCCGGTACAACTGCAAATATACTGATTGTACGAAAACATACAATTACATATAATTGTACGAAATGGTGCAATCGCCCCATCGGCGTTTAACGGTCTTAATCGCAGACGTAGTGCACTCCCGGAAGCGTTCCCGACTCCGGAAAACTCTACACGCAAAACTCAGGGCGGCGGCAGCAGCACACTTGCGCGAGAGATGGATTCGGCTTCCCTACGCCATCACGGCGGGCGATGAATTTCAGGTAATTTCGTCGCACATTGACGCCGTACCGGACCTCATTCTTGATTTGCGGCGACGCCTGCGCCCGCTGGATCTCCGCATCGGGATCGGCATCGGCAGGATTCGTAGCCCTCTGCGCGCGCCGGTGAATCGGTTGACCGGCGAGGCTTTTTTCTTTGCGCGCGAAGCGATGGATGTAATCAAAAGCGGCAGCCTGCACCGCTACCCTGTCCTGACCGCATTTCGCTCGGCAAGAAAAGATTTTGACCGGGTCGCAAATCTGGTATATGGACTTCAGGATACTTTGCTTGCCGACGTCACTGATGCTCAGTGGCGAGCCATCGACGGCTATTTGTCCAAAGGCCGCGTGGATCGGACGGCGCGCGCCCTTCGCGTCGATGTTTCGACCGCGTCGCGCAATCTGAAGCGAGCTAGCTACTGGCAGCTCGCCGAAGTGGCTGCCACCATGAAAGCCATCATTCGAGAGATATAGGGTTGATTGTACGTTTTCGTACAATCGGCAGAAATGGGACGTTTTCGTGCAATCGGTCGCCGTCTTTCTTATTTTATGCCTCGGCCATTTGGCGACGGATTTCCTGTTACAAACGCATTCGCTTGTGGCGCGCAAAAAGCGAGGCGCAGCTGCCGCCTATTTTCAGCACGGCATTACACACTATCTGGCGATCGTTGTGATTGCGGCCGTCGCATCGCCATCCTATTTGCGCAGCGGACGCTTTCAGACGGCAGTGCTTCTGCTGACGGCAATCCATCTTCTGATCGACGGGTGCAAGATACATATCGCGAAAAAGCCTGGAATCACTGACGGCGCCTGGATTTTTCTCGTCGATCAGGTCGCGCACCTGTTGACGATTGCCGTCGCAACTATTTGGTGCGTTCGGCTACCGCTCGTGCGCCTGGTTGGCATGTTGCAACCGCTTCGCATTCACCGCGAAGCGATTCTGGCCGTACTTGTCATCTATGTTGCCTCGGTTTTTCCGCCTGGTTACGTGATTCGCTATTTGACGGAATCGCTGGTCAGTGGCCTGCCCACGAAAGAAAGCGATCAGACGCACGATGAATTGCAGAATGCCGGCATGTACATCGGCTGGCTTGAACGAACGCTGATTCTGATCGCGATGATTTTGCGGTCTCCGGCGGCCATCGGCCTGGTTTTGACCGCCAAATCGATCGTGCGCTACCAGGAGATGCGTTCAGCGCGCTTCGTGGAGTATTTCCTCATCGGCACGCTCCTAAGCATGGTGCTCGCCATGCTCGGTGGAATTGCCATGGTGAAAATCGTTTACGGTTCCGCAGCCTTCCCTTTTTAGCTTTATCGACGGATCCCCTGAATTGATTGTCCCGTTCCGCCTGTTGCGCGGTCACGATCCCGCACTGGCCGCGAGAGTGCGAACGCGTTGGGCTCCGCGCCAATATAAGAATGCGCCGAAAACGTTGGTGACAAGAACCGCGGCAGCTACCTTCATCCCGAAAATCAGGGGACTTGCGACGTCGCCCAACGGGAAGATCTCGAAAGCCAGCGCGAACAAGCCGACAAGAAAACCCGCTAGCGCCGCCACGCGCAGGCCGACGCTGAATCGCAGCGCCCGCGACCGAAAGCCTGCCAACGCGATCCCGAAAATGAGCATATAAACGATCGCCAGGGAGGCGTTGCTCGCTGCGATGCCCACTTGGACCGCTTCCTGGTTTCCGGCGCCGATCAGCATCAGAGCTCCGATGATTGCCATGGTCAGCGTGACCATTGCGATCGCTTTTGAAGGCGTGCGAAAGCGGGGATGCAACTCGCTCCACCAATTTGGCAGCAGCCCGTCCCAGCCGGCGACCATCGGCAAGCGGGCGATGACTCCCACGAAGACAACCATGGCGGCCATGAAGGAAATCGTGACGCCGACGCTCGCCGCGATCGTGAACGTGTTGCCCAGGGCGTGCGCGCCGAAGCCGGCACGAATCACTTGCGGAACGGGAGAGGCCAAATCCGCGCTCGCGGGCGAAATGTAAGCCAGTAAAGCGCTGGTTCCCAGGATGTACATCAGCGCGATCAATGGCGATGCAATCACCACAGAACGCCCGACATCGTTTTCGGGTCTGCGGCACTCTTCGGTGAAAACAGCGGAGCTATCGAAGCCGCTCAGCGCACCGATGGCCATTTTGCTGAAGACGTTCAACGTGAGGATCGAAAGCGGCGGCCATGCCAATGAAAACGAGTTGTGCACCAAAGGCATTTTCACCACCCAGGCCCGGACGAGCAGAAACATCAGTGCAAGAAATGCGAGAACGGTAGTAATCGAGCCGGCCGCGCTGGCCCACTTCGCAAGATGCAGCCCGCGAACATTGAAAATGTAAGCAATCAGGCAGCCAGCCACGGTGGCCGTCAGAGTAAAAGGTTTGCCGAGCAAGGTCGAGGCACGGCCGGGCCCCGTCGCGTAAGAAAAGCTATTCGCGATAACCGGCCCGACGACGGCGAAAGCGAACAGCCCGTACACCGTAAGATTCCACGCGGCAATATATCCGGCGAGCGGGGAGAAGCCTTCTTTCACCCATTGGTAGACGCCGCCTTCGACTGGAATCGCCCGGCTCAGTTTGATGACGACTGCAGCGAGAGGAAGATAAAAAAGGACAATCGCCAGAACCCACAGCGCGACTTGCGAAGACCCTTGCTTCGCCGCGTAACTGATCCATCCCAGCCAGACGATGATTGCGATCTGCATGGGAACCAGATCCCTTAGCCGCAGTTCGCGTTTCAGCCCGTGTTTGCCCGCGCCCATTTCGCGCGCTACGCTATACGACGCGCCTTCAGGGCGCAATCACAAAGACTCGTCGAGGATTTCCTCGCAAGCGCTCTCAAATTTCCGGGCGCGACGCGCCTCGCGTTCGTGAATCGCCACTCGTTTCTCCTGGCGTGGCCGCTCTCGCGACCATTCGATCGCCTCGCGGACCACGTTGCCGCTGGCGTCGCGATCAACCCGGCGCCGTCCGATCCATGTGACTCGCGACCCTCCCCAAACGACTCGGAAGTTCGGCTCGCCGTGGCGGTCGGTGCCGCCGGCGCGCAGGATGCGCTCGAAGATCGACGCGGGTGCCTCGTGTGTTTCGCGAATGACTCAGATCAAAGGCGGACGTGTTACTTCGAGGAAGTTGCTAGGTACGAAACTACCTAGGGAGGTGAGGACCTTTG
>JASHRM010000027.1 GCA_030037315.1 Candidatus Acidiferrales bacterium | reverse complement strand
GAAAGCAAGCTGGCACGCCTGCCGGACGTGAGAGAGGTTAACGTCGAAATCGTGTTCGATCCTCCCTGGAGTCCTAGCCGCATGAGCGAAGCCGCCAAACTGCAACTGGGCATGGATCTTTAGCTTTCGGCACCATGTGATCCCCCGTGCTACAGGGTTGCCCTAGGTGATTGTCCACGCATTCCTTGATTGCCGCGACCTGACCCCGTCCCTAGTCTCAGCAGTGGAGGCAATCGTCTCATGAGTAGGAAAGGTTACCGTGGCATGCGCACTTTTGTGTTTGTGGCCGTAATTGTTGCGGCGTTTCTGTTTCTGACGGGCATGTTTCTAGCCGAGCCATTGCCGACAGAAAGCGGCCCCGCGATGAAAGCCTCGGATCCCGCAACTGCCGATACGACGTTCGCACGAAAAGCGGCGCAGGGTGGAATGGCTGAGGTGAAAATGGGCCAGCTGGCCGAAGAGAAAGGCGCGAGCCAAGACGTAAAGAACTTTGGCAAGAGAATGGTCGACGACCACAGCGCCGCGAATGAAACACTGAAAGACGTCGCGTCACGGGAAAACATTACTTTGCCTACAACGCTGAACCGAACGGACCAAATGACCTACGATCATCTTTCGAAACTTTCTGGCGACGCATTCGATCGCGCGTATGCGAAAGACATGGTGCAGGATCACCAGCAAGACATCGCCGCATTCAAAACCGAATCGAGAGATGGGCAGAACTCTGCAGTCAAAGGGTTCGCGACCGATACGTTACCCACGCTCCAAGAACATTTGAAACTTGCGCGTGAAATGGAGACGCACGTTAGCGGCGGCCAATAGTCAGTTCTCTGAATTGATAATCGTCTTCTAACGCGGCGAATCGGATTCAAAGCGGCGCTCAGTGAGCGCCTTGACGAAAACCCGGTCGCCGGGTTGTAGGGCAAGCTCCTGAAAGACCGCTCTCGATATTTCCGCGCGGATAATGTCTTTCGTATCCTCCCCGCGCAATTCCACTCGCACCAGCGGTCCGACCTTATGAACCTGCACAACGGTGGCCGGGACAGAGGATGAATCGCCGTTGCGTTCCCGCTTGATTTCAAGCTCGTGCGGACGGACGTAGGTGGCGATTTGCGTGCGGCTGAAAGCATGTTCATGCCCTGGACCACTTAACTTCACGGTGCCGGCCTCGACACCGGCCGATTCGACGCGCCCGTGGAAAATATTGACGCTGCCGAGAAAATCGAAAACGAAAGGCGTGGCCGGCGAATCGTAAACTTCATCAGGACTGCCCACTTGCTCAATTTGTCCACGGTTCATCACGGCGACGCGGTCCGCCACTTCCAGCGCTTCTTCCTGATCGTGGGTCACGAAAACACTGGTGATGTGAACTTCGTCGTGGAGCCTTCGGAGCCAGCGGCGCAACTCCAGACGCACTTTCGCATCGAGCGCGCCGAAAGGCTCATCGAGCAAAAGCACTTTAGGCTGTACGGCAAGCGCGCGAGCCAGTGCGACACGCTGGCGCTGCCCTCCTGAAAGCTGCGAAGGATAGCGCTGTGCCTGATTTTCAAGCTGGATCAGCGCGAGAAGCTCTTTGACCTTTGCGCGAATTTCGGAATCGTTTGACCTTGCAGCGCGCGGACGCACGCGAAGACCGAACGCAACGTTTTCGAAAACCGTGAGATGCCGGAACAGCGCGTAATGCTGGAAGACGAAGCCGACCTGGCGCTCGCGGGCGGTTTGATCCGTAATGTCCCGACCATCGAATTGAATCGAACCGCAATCGGGAAATTCAAGGCCGGCAATGATGCGCAGCAGCGTGGTTTTGCCGCAGCCAGAGGGGCCGAGTAACGCGACGAGCTGGCCGTCATTGATGTCGAGGCTTACTTGCTCGAGCGCAGTAAAGCGGCCGAATTTTTTCGTAATGTCCCGCACCTTGATGCTCATGCCTGCGCTCCTCGGCCGTACAAAGGTTCATCTTTCAAGCGACGTCCGGATTTCCACTCCACAATGCTCTTGATCGCCAGCGTGGCGAGAGCGAGCAAAGCCAGCAGCGACGCGACCGCGAATGCGGCAACGAACTGATAATCGTTGTAGAGGATTTCGACATGCAGCGGCATCGTGTCCGTGAGGCCACGAATGTGGCCTGAGACGACGGAAACGGCTCCGAATTCTCCCATCGCGCGCGCGTTGCACAGAATCACGCCATAAAGCAAAGCCCATTTCACGTTGGGCAGCGTCACTTTGCGAAACGTCTGCCAGCCGCTGGCACCGAGGGTAAGCGCGGCTTCCTCTTCGTCATTGCCCTGCGCCTGCATCATCGGAAGCAGCTCACGGGCGATAAATGGAAAGGTTACAAAAATAGTGGCGAGAACGATGCCCGGAACTGCGAAGACGATCCGAATGTCATGGTCGATGAACCACGGGCCAAGCACGCCCTGTAATCCGAAAAGAAGAACGTAAATCAATCCGGAAACTACCGGCGAAACGGAAAAGGGTAGATCAATGAGCGTGATGAGCAGGCCTTTGCCAACGAACTGAAATTTTCCGATGAGCCATGCGGCGCTGACTCCGAAAATCAGATTCAGAGGGACGGCGATGCCGGCCGCGATCAGGGTGAGCCGTATTGCGGAAATCGTATCCGGATCACGGAAGGTGTGAAAATAGAAAGCAAAACCCTTCTGAAGGGCCGTGCCGAAGACAACGCCGAGCGGGAACAAAAGAAAGATTCCCAAAAATAAAACGGCGGCGGCGATCAGAAGCCAGCGAACCACCGCTGGCTCGGAAATCGCGCTGATCGCAGCGTGTTCCGGCTTGGAAGAAGGCGGCATGCTTGCAACGGCTGAATCTGCCATGGAAGTTTCGAGCGCTTCGGCGCTTTACTTTGCCTCCTGCGTCCCAAATGCAGGACGGAGATCAATTCTTGGAATCATTTCATCGTCCGCAGGACTTGCTTTGCGAGGCCGGCCACTCCAAACCTGCAAAAGATTAATTGTGAGAAGAAAAATGAAAGACACGATCAACATAGCCACGGCGATTGCCGTGGCGCCGGCATAGTCGAATTCCTGCAGTTTGGTGACGATCAAAAGCGACGTAATTTCCGTATGCATGGGCATGTTGCCGGCGATGAAGATCACGGAGCCGTATTCGCCAACTCCACGGCCGAATGCCATCGCGAATCCGGTGATCGCTGCGGGCAGAATGGTCGGCAACAAGACGCGCGTGAACGTGCGCCAGCGGCCTGCGCCAAGGCTGGCGGCTGCCTCCTCGAGTTCTTTGTCGAGATCTTCGAGCACCGGCTGCACGGTCCGAACGACGAACGGCAAACCGATAAATGTGAGAGCGATCGTTACCCCAATTGGCGTATAGGCAGCGCGAACGCCGAGCCTCATTAGCGGCGCACCAAGCCAGCCATTCGGCGCATACAGGGTGGTAAGAGAGATTCCGGCGACGGCTGTCGGCAGAGCAAATGGCAAATCGACAATCGAATCGAAAAATCCGCGAGCGGGAAATTTGTAGCGAACCACAACCCATGCGACGAGCACACCACAAACCAGATTGATCAGCGCCGCGATCAGCGAGGCTCCGAACGTGAGCCGGTAAGAAGCCAACGCACGAGGAGAAGCGACAAGGTGCCAAAACTGATGCCAGCTGAGTTCGGATGTTTTCAGGAACAGCGCCGCAAGCGGAATCAACACGATCACGCTCAGATAGAAAACTGTGAATCCGAGCGTCAGCCCGAAGCCCGGCAGAATGCTTTTTTGCTTTAAAGTGAACGTCATCCAGTTCAGCCGCCTTTCTGAATTCAGGCAAGCGGCGGGAGCCGCCGGCGGCGCCAGCGGCTCTCCGGGTTCGCTCGCACAGACCTGGTTCGTTTACTTGGGCTGATAGATTTGGTCAAAGATACCGCCATCAGCGAAGTGCTTGGTTTGCGCATCGTGCCAATTGCCTGCGACGTCGGCCAACGTGAACAACTTCACCTTTGGGAAGACGCTGGCGTATTTCCTGGCGACTGAATCGAGACGCGGACGATAGAAGTTCCTGGCCGCGATTTCCTGTCCTTCCGGAGTGTAAAGGTACTGAAGGTAGGCTTCGGCAATCGCGCGCGTGCCTTTTTTGTCGACGACTTTGTCGACGACAGCTACGGGCGGCTCCGCGAGAATGCTTTGTGACGGGACGACGATCTGAAATTTATCGGGGCCGAGTTCCTTCACGGAAAGAAGCGCTTCGTTTTCCCAGGCAAGGAGCACGTCGCCAATGCCGCGTTGGACGAAGGTTGTTGTGGAACCTCGCGCGCCGGAATCGAGCACGGGCACATTTTTGTAAAGTTTGGTGATGAAATCTCTTGCCGCGGCCTCTTTTTTCCCGGATCTCAGGTAGGCATAGCCCCAGGCAGCGAGATACGCCCAGCGTGCGCCACCGGAAGTTTTGGGGTTCGGCACGATTACGGAAACTCCCGGCTTCACCACGTCATCCCAATCCTTGATATTTTTCGGATTACCCTTGCGGACCAGGAAAACGATCGTTGAGGTGTAGGGCGTGCTGTTATCGGGCAAGCGCGATTGCCAGTTTGCGGGCAGCAGGTGCGCTTTATCGGAAATCGCGTCGATGTCATAGGCAAGCGCCAGCGTGACCACGTCGGCTTGGAGCCCATCGATCACAGCGCGGGCTTGCGCGCCTGATCCGCCGTGGGACTGGTTGATGGTGATGGTCTGGCCCGTTTTCGCTTTCCAATATTTGACGAATGCGGCGTCGTAATCCTGATAGAGCTCGCGAGTGGGGTCATAAGAAACGTTGAGCAGCGTTTGGGCGGCAGATGAAAATGCTGCGAGTGCAACAGCAAAACCGAGAACGATAATTCGAAATAGTCTGCGAGTATGCATGTTCTTCTTCTCCTGTTTCCCCGGCGGTGCGGGGACGAATTTGAATTTTTGAACTGGGGACGCTGCGAGGAAAACTAGGAGCGGCTACAACAGGCCATGCTGTACGGGAAAGCGACTGCGCGGAAAATCGATTGCAGCGAGAACTTCGGGGCGAAGGGCGGTTTCGGGACGGGCGACTTTGCGGATGCCTCCGGCAAAGGCTGGCTCGCAGAACCATTGATCAAAATTTTCAGGAGCACAACGAGACCGGCCGCGGCGGCAATCGACTGTCCAGGCACGTCGATTAGGGCACCGGCGGTCTTAGCGTGCGATTCACGCACGAACGTTTGCGCGCCGCTCCAGATCAGCTGCAACCCGGCAAAAATCGCGATCAGAGCGATTGCGAGCTTCAATTTTCGCGCCGGAACTTTTCGCGCGAATATGCAGCCAATTATCACGCCCGGCACGCCGCCTTCGAGCAGTTGCACCAGCACGTGACCATTGATCGCGCCGAATTTCCAATGAAAGGCGCTGCCGAGAATCGCGAGAACCAAACCGAACATAATGTCCGTGCCGACGACTTCGGGAGGCGTCATATCCGAATAGTTCAGCAGCAGGACGGTGCCGAGAGCGCCGGCTCCCGCGGATGAGAATCCCGCTTCGACGCCAATCGGAAGGGCCAGCCACGGAAGCAACCGCGGATTTTTCTGGGCGAATTCGCGATTTTGCGCGCGCGGAATGAACGTGATACTCGACGAAGCAGTAAGGACTAGCCCCAAGAGAATCACAACAACAGGGCTGCCCGCCCTGGTGCTGAGCAACCGCAGAATAACAGTTCCGATGAATAGTCCCGGAACGGCACCTTTCACCAACTGCCACAAATAGCGCCAATGAACGTGCCTGCCGGCAAGGTAAAACGGCGAAGCAATTAGCCGAAGTACTCCCGCATAGACGAAAGCGGTGCCGACAGATGCTTCCGCGGGCAATCCGGCGAGAAGAACCAGCGCCGGAACCGTGAAGCTGCCTCCGCCAATTCCGGTGAGTCCAACGGCGAGCGCGATGAGGGCTCCAATCAGATAATTCATTCATCCGCTCGCTTGGATTCGGTATGAATGCCGCATTCGAGTTTTGCGCCGCCCCACCGGCCAGATCGCGGGTCGGCGCCGGCTGCGGGGATTGCCGTGCACGGCTCGCATCCAATGCTGCGGTAACCGGCGTCGTA
>JASHRM010000333.1 GCA_030037315.1 Candidatus Acidiferrales bacterium | reverse complement strand
GACTTTTGCTCGAAGCGGCGCAGGCAGCCGTCGCTGCGGGACATTACGGCGCGGCGATCGTTACGATTCGCCAGATTTTTCCGCAGCTTGAGTCGCAGCCCTTTTCGCAAGTGCCGCGCGACGTTTGGCTGGTTGCTTATGCGCTGCCTTATGAAAATTCCATCCGACGCTGGTCCCATCATGAAGGGCTCGATCCGATGCTCGTCGCCGCGCTGATTCACCAGGAGTCCGCATTCGAAGCGGACGCTCGGTCCACCAAAAACGCGACCGGCCTGATGCAACTTCTGCCAGGAACCGCGCACCTGCTGGCGAAAAAACAGAGAATTCGATACTCGAAATATCTCCTGACGGACCCCGATTACAACGTCCGCCTTGGCACCGCGTATTTTGCCGGCCTCGAAAAACAATTCGGCACTGTAGAAGCGGCCTTAGCCGCGTACAATGCGGGTGAAGATCGCGTGATCTCGTGGACGGCGGGTCCGCCGTATCGCGAAAACGCCGAATTCGTGGACTCGATTCCGTTCACGGAGACGCGGCAATACGTCGAGATCATCACTCGTAACGCGGAAATCTATCGTCATCTCTACGGAGCTGAACATGAACCCCGCACAGGCCGAACGAGCGGCGGCGAGTAGCCCCAGACTTTCCGGGAAAGCCGAGCGTTTTACAGAATCCGTCATCCGCGAAATGACGCGGCTGGCGCTGAAGCATGGCGCCGTGAATCTTTCGCAGGGTTTTCCCGATTTTCCCGCTCCCGTCGAAATCAAGAACGCCGCGAAAGTTGCCATCGACGCAGACATCAATCAGTACGCGATCACCTGGGGCGCAAAAAAATTCCGTGACGCCATTGCCGAGAGTCTTCACCATTTTCAGGGCGTCTCGGTCGATCCCGAGCGCGAAATCACCGTTTGCTGCGGCTCAACCGAAGCGATGATTTCCACGATGATGGCCATCATCAACCCCGGTGATGAAGTCGTGGTGTTTGAACCCTTCTACGAAAATTACGGCCCGGATGCGATTCTTTCGGGAGCCACTCCGCGGTTTGTGAAATTGCGTCCGCCCGATTGGACGTTCGACCCTGATGAACTCGCCGCCGCGTTTGGACCGAAAACGAAAGCCATCATCCTGAATACGCCGAATAACCCGACTGGAAAGGTTTTTGAGCGCGCCGAATTCGAACAGATTCGCGAGCTCTGCCTGCGCTGGAACGCGTTTGCCATCACGGACGAGATTTACGAGCACATGCTCTACGATGGCGCGCGGCACATTTCGCTGGCCTCGATTGAAGGGATGCGCGACCGCACGATTACAATCAACGCGCTTTCCAAAACCTATAGCGTCACAGGCTGGCGCGTTGGCTGGGCAATCGCGCCGTCCGAAGTAACGGCGGCAATTCGCAAAGTCCACGATTTTCTTACGGTGGGTGCGGCAGCGCCGTTGCAGGAAGCCGGAGCAATCGCGTTGAAATTTCCGCAAAGGTATTACGACGATTTGGCCCGTGATTATTTGGTTCGTCGCGACCGTTTGCTGGGAATTCTCACGGGCGCTGGATTCCGCTGCTTCAAGCCGCGCGGCGCTTACTACATCATGACGGATGTTTCCGCGTTTGGCTTTCCGGACGACGTCGCCTTTGCAAAATATTTGGTCACGGAAATCGGCGTCGCTGCCGTGCCCGGATCGAGCTTCTATCGCAATCCTGCCGAGGGAAAGAATTACCTGCGCTTTACGTTCTGCAAAAAGGAATCGACCTTCCAGGCCGCCGCCGAGCGTCTAGCCAAACTCCAGACGAAGTAACGCTCACCGAGGGCGTGTTTTCAGTCCGGCCTTCTTCCAAAGCCGCTCCCACTGCCACACGCCATACATCGCTTTGTGCGCGTCGTAGCCAAGTTGCCGCGCTAGCATCAAGATTTGGCCGCGATGATGCGCCTCATGCGAAAACATGTAAGCGAACATTGCTCCGCCCGCCGGCCAAGCAGCCGCCCAGCCGTCGCGCGAGAATTTCGTGACGCGCCGTTTCGGTGAAGTCGACAGCGCGTCGGCGAGCATGCGCAGACATTGTGCCGCGCTCTTCTTGTGCGCAGCGGAAACCTGCTTCATCGTACAGTGATGTGGATCGAGTGGCGCTAGATGTTTCAAGTGAGGCGCTGAACGTCTTAGCCATTTCAATCGGACATTGTGCAAGTGCGCGAAAATCGCCGCAATCGTCCGCCCTTTTCCTTTTTGTCCGGGAGGCTTGGCACGCCACACGCGCGGGTCGAGATGCTTCAGAACCAACTGGTTCATTTGGTCATTTGCGGCATACGTTTCTAGGAGGACGTCATGAATTTCTGTGAGTGCGCTGGACGATCGCGAGGGAGGCGGCATGTGGAGTGCGTTGCTCGCACCGCTATCTGCTTGCGGCGCATTCTGTGCGGTGTCGGGCCGGAGCCGTGCGCGATCTTACTTCGCTGCGGCTGAAATCGTCGCTTCGCAGTAATCCCCGCCGCCCATTTCGCCTTCGGGGAAAATTTTTCTCGTGGCGATCCACGCGAATGACTCGTCGTACATTTCTTTGGTGTAGCGCTCGAAGACCAATCGCTCTCCCGGCCCCCAGCTGCGAGTATCCATCGCGGCGTGAAATCGCGCTGGAAATTCCTTCTTGTAATAATGCGTGTAAAGATCGGGACGCAGGTCGATGTCGATCTGCGCCTTTCGCAGCGCCCGAAAATACTTGCTGACATCATCCATGTCCGGGTTGTCCCGCAGCATTGTTGCGATCATGAACGTGGTGTCGATCACTTTGCGGAATCCCAGCTGCTCGGCAAAATAGTAAGGTCCGCTGAAAAGCGCGCAGGCAGGCACCTCGCGATCGATCAAGCGTTCCATGCGTTTGAAGAGCAATCCATCGGCGAACGAGAGCTTGATGTCTTTGATATCCAGATACTGTTCGAGCGCTTGGATCGTCGAATAGTGGCTGCCGGATTGGTAGCCCACGGAAATAGGAACGCCCGCCAAATCGTCGGGATTGCGAACAGGCGAATCAGGCGGCACGAAAATCGCCGAAGGTGAAACCGAGTAGACATCCGAGTAAAGCTTCCCATGGCCGGTCGATGCCGCAACGTTGACCGTCCAATGGCACGCGCACGAAACGTTCGTCGTGCGCCCGTGCTCAAACGTTTGATAAGCCCCTACTTTGTTGCCCAAGTCGTGTTTTTTTCCATCAGCGGAAATCAATTCCTCACGGAGCTCATAGTCGAGACCCTCTTGCGTGAAATAGCCTTTTTCATCGGCTACCCATTCCTGCAGGCGCATGTGAGGGGCGATTAGAAATTTAGCCATGGTCCGACCTTCCTTCGCTTGAGAGATGGTATCGCGCGGCACATCACCCGGCAAGCGACCGCTTGGCCAAAGAGCAGGAGTGACTAAAGCTGGATCGTTTGCAAATATTCCGGAATCGTCACGGGCCAGCGGTACTTCGCCGCGATCGCGTCGCGCAGGGAATTCAGGGCGACGGGCTCGCCGTGTACGAGAAAGGTTTGCTTGGGCGGCGCTTTGAACCCTCCGAGCCATTCCAGCAACTCGCATTTCCCCGCGTGTGCGGAAAGCTGGCCGATCTCGTAAACCTGCGCGCGAACAGGTACCTCTTCGCCGTAAAGCCGCAGGTACTTCGCGCCATTCAGCAGCGCGTGGCCGCCCGAGCCCTCCGCCTGGTATCCGACCAGCAGCACGGAGCTGCGCGAATCCGGCAATCGTCTTGCCAAGTGATGCAGCACGCGTCCGCCCGTAATCATTCCGCTCGCCGAGATAATGATGCAAGGGGAGGTAACGTCGTTGATCTTCTTCGAGTCTTCGACTGTGCGCGTCATGTGGACCTGACCCGCATTCAGCGGGTCAAGGCTCGTCTGTTTTTGCAAATCGTGATCGTTGTGATGGCGGATGTACATTTCAGTGACGTCAATCGCCATCGGGCTATCGACGTACACTGGCAACTTTGGAATTCGCTGTTTATCTTGCAGCTCGCGCAGGTAATACATCAGCATTTGGGTGCGATCTACGGCAAAAGCCGGAATCACGATTGCGCCGCCGCGTTTCGCGGTTGTGTTAATGATGTTCGCAAGTTCGTCGGCAACAGAGCCAACCGGATGGTCGCGGTCGCCGTAAGTCGACTCGCATAACAAGTAGTCGGCGACCGTGGGCGCTTCGGGGTCAACCAGAATGGGCTGGTTGTAGCGGCCAAGGTCTCCCGAGAAAACCACCAAAGTTTGCCTGCCATTCTCGGTAATCGTCAGTTCCAGCCACGTTGCCCCGAGGATGTGTCCCGCGTCGTGCGGCTTCACCGAAAATTGCGGACTGATCGTGAAGGGATCGTTGCTTGGAATCTCCTTAAACTGCGTGAGCACCTGCTGTGCTTCTGGCACGGTGTAGAGGGGCAGGGGAGGTTTGTGCTCGGTGTGTCCCTTTTTCGCCGCGAAGCGCGCGTCCTCTTCCTGCAAGTGCGCGGAATCCGGCAGCAGCAGTTCGCACAGCTCGCGCGTCGCGGGATTTGCGTAGATCGGACCGTGATATCCATTTCGCATGAGCCGCGGCAAATAGCCCGTGTGATCGATGTGCGCATGCGTCAGCAGCACCCAATCGATCGTGGCAGGATCGACGGTCAGCCGGTCCCAATTACGCTGCCTAAGCTGCTTGGATCCCTCGAAAAGTCCGCAATCGACCAGCAGTCGCTTGCCTTCGGCTTCCACCAAATATTTCGAGCCTGTAACAGTGCCTGCGGCGCCAAGAAAGGTAATTTTGGGCATGGGGCGCCATTGTAAATGAATCATGACAAGGCCTTGGGAGATTTTCAGAAGGATTTGTCCGAGAAGTACGCGGCGCGCCTGTCGCTTCGCTAGACCGTACAAGGAATATTTTGGTGGAGCCGATGGGATTCGAACCCACGACCTCCTCGATGCCATCGAGGTGCGCTCCCAACTGCGCCACGGCCCCACCGGAGTGAAACCATAGTAGCACGTCTATTGAACTTCGATGGCGAACCCAAACCTAGTAACTCTTGGGCAACCGTACCTTCGTTGAAACCTGTTTCACGGCTCAGACATCGGACCTTAGAGCCCAATTCGGTCTGCCGGCTAGCCGACGTTAGCGGCGCAAAATTCGAGCTCGACAAAGAACTCCGCGAGGGAACAATGAAAAAACATTTTTATTCGTTGGCAGCGGCGCTGTGCGTTTGTTTGCTCTTTGCTGCCGCAGCGAAGGCGCAGGACGCAGCCAAAGTGGCCGGTACTTGGGAAATCAGTTCGCAGGGTCCACAGGGGACCATGACTCAAACACTCACATTGCAGCAGGACGGCGCCAAATTAACGGGCACGATCAAGGGCCAGCGCGGCGATCAACCGGTCGAGGGATCGGTCGACGGCAACAAAGTAAGCTTCACCGCGAAGATCAGCACGCCGAACGGTGACATCTCCATTCCGTATACCGGTACGGTGACTGGCGATTCGATGAGTGGTACGCGGCGCGGCCGGAACGGCGACGTGCCTTGGACGGCGAAACGCACGCAATAACAATTTGCTCAACGCTTACTGTTGTGTGTCAGGTCGCTTGCTGAGCCTGCGTGCAGCACCGGTGCATTCGCGTATCTAAAGTTGTTTTCGGCCCGCACTTTCCTTAGAATGCGCCGGTGCCAGAGATTCAAATCGCCAAGCATGCGGGGTCGAAGCCGGGGATCGAGATCCTAAGCGTAAAAGGGCCACTCAACCACGCGTCATCGCCGATTTTTCAGGACGCAGTGGCGGCGGTGGCGTCGCCGCGCTTGATTGTCGATCTCACCGAAATGCCGTCGGTCGATTCGATGGCGGTTGGAGCGCTGGTTCGCGCATTCGTCTCCTGCAATAAATCAGGAAGGAAACTCGCGTTCGTGGGCATGAACCATCGCGTCAAGAACGTGCTGGAAATCACCGGCGTCGCTCCGCTTTTCGAGACTTTCGCCACGATTCCCGAGGCGGAAGGAGCCCCGTAATCTATAGCCTCTCCGCCTTGTCGTCTAAGTCATTGAGCTTTAAGGGTCTACGCTCTAGTACCTTTGTAAGATCACGCACTTCAGATTTTCTGTTATCCTAGGAACATCGTTGCTCTCATGGTGTCTAACCGAATGAACAGTAAGCCCCTTGGGAGCCGGGTGCTGCCGATGGCTGAGTTGGCACAAAGCCTGCCCTGGATACGCGACGAGGCCGAACTCGTGGCTGAATTGCAGTCTGGTTCGGACATCGCATTCGACTATTTGGTCACCTATTATCACGCAAACGTCTATAACCTCGTTTACGGAATTCTTGCCGATGCAGCAGACGCCGCGGACGTAACTCAGGAAGTTTTTCTTCGCGTTTTTCGCGGCATCCGAGGCTTTCGCCGCAATAGCTCGCTCAAAACATGGCTCTATCGCGTTTCCGTCAGACAGGCACTCAATCACCGCCGCTGGTGCTGGCGCCACCATCGCCAGCAAGTATCCATTGACGCCGAGGGCGAAGATCAGCGTCCAATGTTCGAACTGGAAGATAACGACGCGAATCCATTTGACAAGTGCGCCACGCACGAAATGCAGACAGCAGTGCGCCGGTCCCTCGCGAAGGTCCCGCCGGTATTTCGCAGCGCCGTCATTCTCCGTGACCTAGAGGGCCTTTCCTACGAAGAAGTGGCCGAAGTCCTCGAGGTTTCCGTGGGGACCGTCAAATCGCGGATTTTGCGCGGCCGGCGCATGCTGAAAGAGGAACTCGATCCATATCTGCGAGCTTCGCAATTAAATTCCAAGCAACGTCACATCCGCGAAACTCGGCCGCAAGCGCGCGACAGCGCGAAATTTGAATTCGCGATTCCGTCATCCGCTCAGGAATCGCCCATTGGCGAATACCGAGAAGCAGGAGCCGCGAAGTGAACTGCCGAGAAGCCCAGCGCCGTTTACCCGGTTATCTCGATGGGGCGATCCGCGTCCGCGATCACGCCGATCTTCGCGACCACCTTGCGTCTTGCGGAGATTGCCGCCGCGACCTGGATCGTTATCGCATTTTGGCCGCGCGTCTTGCCACAGTTGACCGTGTTGCGCCGCCGCGCGACTTGGCGATGAAGATTCGCGTCCGCGCTTCGCAGAAGCCGAATGCCTGGTGGTTTGTCGAGCGCCTGTGGTCGCGCATCGTCCTGGGTACGCAGAATATTTTGCAACCGCTCGCCGTCCCTGCCACCGGCGGAGTGCTGACGGCAATCGCCGTCTTCGTATTCGTTACCCAGAGTATGATCGTAGGGATGCCGGTTGGCCGCGCTGTCGCGGACGATTTGCCGCTGGATTTGATCCAACCGGCGCAGCTTGAGAGCTTGGCGCCGTTCCCGGTTCCTGGGACGGGCGACACGGACATTCGAGGAAGCTCCAGCGCGTTGTTGCTCGAAGCCACGCTTGACGCGCAGGGTGAAGTGGTCGATTACAAGATTCTTTCTGGCCCCACGGACTCCATGGTCCGCCGCCAGATTGACCAGGTTCTTCTATTCTCTCGCTTCCGCCCGCAGTTTGGATTTGGACGTCCGATGGGCGGCGGCCGCGTCCTGCTCAATTTTAACCAAGTCCGCGTCCGCGGCTAGCACCCCGGCCGGTACGTCGATTCTTGACTCCTCATTTCTCGCTCGCTAGAGTCTCAAGGAAACTGCTTCTGTGTTCAGGCGCATCGTATACGCGTCGAATAAGGGAACTGGCACCCGCGTGAACAGAAATCCCAGTAAGTGAGAATCGTGAATAACTCTTTCGGCCAAAACGCCGCGCGCCTGGCGCTCCTTCTTGTTGTTCTCGCATCTGCCTCAATCGCAATTTCAGGGAAGGTTGATGCGCAAACCCCGATCGATGCATCCGGCATCAGCGTAGAGGCAAATCAGCAGATTTTCACCGTCATGTGCGCTCTCGACGCCGCGGGTTTCGATGCGGATCAAAGCACGATTGCCGAAATGCCTGCACGCATCGCCCTGAGAGAGTCGCTGCTTAAGATGCAAGGCCCTTCCGTCGACGCGATCCGCCAGTTTTACCGCGATAACGCGTTTAACGACCCAGCCGAAACTCTTTCCCGTTACATCACGCTCGCCCTGAACGTCGGTTCGCCGCCCGATTTCGCCTTCCTCTCTGAGCGCGAGCAATTGCCGCCGGACGTGCTTTCCATCGAAGGCTTTCAGAAGTTGTTGGCCCCGTTCTACGCCGAAGCGGGGCTCGATACGCGCTGGGGCGAAATCGAGCAGGAATACGACCCCGGTGTTGGGCGCTACCGCATGGCCACGCGCCATATCGTGCTCGCGGTCAATGCATACCTTCGTGAAGTCGAAAAACCATCCACCGGCCGCACCTTTTCCGTTTACTACGAACCGCTCGTCGGATCCCGCACGAATTTCAGAAATTCCGGCGATCATTACGCGATCGTCGTCGGCACAAACCCGGATTCACATACCGACGCCATCCAGCACGCGTTCTTGCACTTCATGCTTGATCCGCTCGTCTTGCACTATCGACCTGCGATTTATACGAAGCGCGACGTGTTGCCGATCGCGGCCGCGGCGCCGCGCCTTCCCGTCGAATATCACGACGATTTTATTTCCTTCATGGACGAATGCGTGGTCAAAGCAGTTGAATTGCGCCTGCGCCATCTGCCGCCCGCCCAGCTTGAAGCGGCGTTACAGGACGCCGATGAGTCCGGATACATTCTGGTTCGGCCCCTCGTTGTGCAGCTGCAGAACTTCGAAAAAGATGAGCCGGCGATGACCTATTATTTCCCGACTCTCATTACCAGCATCGACGTCGACGCCGAAAAGGCTCGCGCGCAGAAGATTAAGTTCGCGGCGGCCGGTTCAGGCCCTGAGCCGCTCCACGGAGAAAGCGCAAGCGCCACGCCAACTTCTGATCTCGACACAATGATCGATGAAGGGAATCGCGACATCGCCCGGCGCGATCCAGCCGCTGCCGCGTCTGTCTTTGAAAAGGCGCTCGCCAAATATCCGAATGATGCGCGCGCGATGTACGGTCTCGCGATTTCTTCGGTGCTCTCGGGCAACGCCGACCGAGCGCACGACATCTTCGAGAAAATCGTCTCGAACGCGAATTCGACGGCCGTTGATCCTTCGGTTCTTTCCTGGTCGTACGTGTATCTTGGGCGAATGCACGACCTTGAGGACGAACGCGATCTCGCCGTGAAAGAATATCGTGCGGCTCTCAGCGTTGCGGGGGCGCCGGAAAACGCTCGCGC
>JASHRM010000332.1 GCA_030037315.1 Candidatus Acidiferrales bacterium | reverse complement strand
GCCGTAAGCTATTGAAAATAAAAGGAGCCGACGCTGTCTAATCGACGCGGTGTCGAAGCTAAGAGAGTCGCCTCGCCTGCCATAAAATTCGGTACGGACGGCTGGCGCGCGGTGATCGCCGAAGACTTTACCGCGGACAACGTCCGCAGGGTCAGCCATGCGATCGCTCGCTACGCCGTACGCGCGGAAAAACCGGGCGCGGGGATCCTGGTCGGGTACGACACGCGATTCGGCTCTGAACGCTTCGCGCGCATCGCCGCCGAAGCCATCGCGGCTACGGGAACCCGGGTGTGGCTCGCCAGGGATTTCGCTCCCACGCCCGCAATTTCCTTGCTCGTCCGGCAGCGCGGCGCAGCTGGTGGAATCCAGATCACTGCGAGCCACAATCCGTATCGCTGGAGCGGCGTTAAATTCAAGGCGAGCTACGGAAGTTCCGCTTCGCCCGCCATCGTCGCGCAAATCGAAACGGAACTTGCGAAAGTTTTGCGCGATGGCGTGCCGCTGCTTCCGCCTCGCAGCGATCTGATCCATTCTCTCGACGTCCGCACGCCGTATCTCGACACTCTCAGTGGACTTGTCGATTGGCGAAAACTCCGCGCCTCGGGTTTGAGATTTTTAATTGATCCGATGCATGGCGCGGGACGCGGCCTGCTGCTCGACCTTTTCCGCCAAAATGGAATCCTAGCTGATGAAATTCGCGGCGATCGTGATCCGCTTTTTGGCGGCGTGAATCCCGAACCGATCGAGCCTCATGTGGATGCGCTCCGGCGGGCGATGCTTGCGGGCGATTACGATGCAGGCTTTGCATTCGACGGCGACGCCGACCGGATCGGGGCGATCGATCGCGACGGCACGTTCATCACGCCGCATCAGATTTTCTCGATCTTGCTCTGGCATCTCGCAGGCGCGCGTCAGCTGACTGGCGACGTGGCGAAATCGTTTTCGACCACGAAAATGATCGACAAGATCGCCGCGAAATTCGAGCGCAAGGTTTGGGAAACGCCCATCGGTTTCAAATACATCTGCGATCGAATGCTGGAAAACGACATCGTCCTCGGCGGAGAAGAAAGCGGCGGCCTGGCGACGAAGCTTTATCTACCGGAGCGCGACGCCACCGTGAGCGCGCTGCTGCTCGCGGAAGTGATGGCGTGGCATGGCAAGCGGCTCGGCGAGATTGTCGCGATGCTGCACTGCGAATTCGGCGAACACCACTACGGCCGCGTGGATCTCACTCTAAAAAATGGCCAAAAAGAAAGAGCCATCGATTATTTCGCGAGCAAGCAGCTCAGAGACTATTTAGATTGGCAGGTGGTGCGCCGCGAGGACATGGACGGAGTGAAAGTTTATCTCGGCGACGTAGGCTGGGTAATGGTTCGTGCGTCCGGCACTGAGCCGGTGCTGCGCGTTTACGCGGAAACGACTCGCGCGGCCACAACAAAACGACTGCTGGGCGAAACTACGACGCTTGTCCGGAATTTGTAGCCGAACTGCGGCGAGAATTTGGGTCGATCTGCTTGTACGCTGCGTCCAGAATTCCATTGAGGAATGAGGGTGCATCCTCGGAAGAAAATTTCTTCGCAAGCTCGATCGCTTCATCGATCACCACTTTCGGCGGCGCGGTAGCGGAGCGCAATTCGTAAATCGCAAGCCGCAAAATATTGCGATCGATTGCGGCGAGGCGCTCGAGACGCCAATTGTCGGCGAGACTTTCAACCAGTTGATCGGTTTCGCTGACCTGCTTCACGGCTCCTTCGAATAATTTGTCGGCGAATTGTCGCGTGGAATCTTCGGCGCGCGCCGTTTGCCAAAAATTCTTTTCGATCCGTGCGGGTTGCTGCCGCGCGAGATCCCACTCGAAAAGCATCTGCAGGGCAAACTCGCGCGATTTATGGCGAAGGCTCATTTGCGATTGCGCGTGCTGCGTTTGCTTCTCGCGCCCGGCTTGCTGCGCGCAGAGCCGGCGCCGTTCGTCGATAATTTGCGCATCAACTGTCCCATCTCGATTGCCGCCAGCCCCGCTTCGTAACCCTTGTTTCCGCCTTTCAATCCGGCGCGATCGATGGCTTGCTCCAGCGTATCGCAGGTGAGCACGCAAAAGATCAGCGGGATTCCTGTATCAAGCTGGGCGAGCTGAATGCCGCGAGCGGTTTCCGAGCAGACGTAATCGTAGTGCGATGTTTCGCCGCGCAGCACGCAACCGATGCAAATCACCGAATCGAATTTTCCGGTCGCAGCAAGTTGCTTCGCAGCGAGAGGAAGTTCGAACGCGCCGGGCACCTCTACGACTTCGACCTGATCGGGGCGTGCGCCTGCCTGCTTGAGCGCATCGAGAGAGGCGGCGAGCAATCTGTCGGTGATGAAGCTATTGAATTGGCTGACGACGATGGCGAAGCGCAAGCCGGCTGCGTCTAAATTGCCGCGCTCGGCTTTCGATTGTGCGTTGCCTGCCATCAACCGGCGCTCGCGGCGTTCATGGAGTAGCGAGCGCGACGAGAACGTTGCCGCCACGCTGGCGCGCTTCTTCGATTCCGGCTTCCGCGCGATTGATCCATTCGGTGACGCGATCTTCCGTCTCATCACCCGGACGGGAGGAAGCCTCCGCCACAATGGCGCTGACGCTCACTTCAATGCTCGCCCAGGATGGGGTAACGGTTGCGGCCACTTGGCGAAGCTTTTCGCCAAGCGCGCGCGCATTTTCGAGATTGGTATTGGGCAGCACAAATACGAGCGACCATCCGGTGTACTTCACCGCGATATCTGTTTGGCGCACGGCAGACGAAAGTGCGCGGGCCAGTTGCTCCATGTGGCGATCGACGGCCGCATCGCCCTGTTCGCGCAGAACTTCCGCGCCGCGATCGAGCTGCACCACAAGCAGAGAGAGTGGAGTTCCTTGCGTTCGCGCGCGATTCGATTCCACAAGCAGGCAATCGATGTACGAGCTGCGATTCAGCAAGCCTGTTTTTTCATCGGCCACCGCAAGCGAACGAACGAGCGAGCGCAATTTCGTGTGGCTTACAGACAACACGAGCTGGTCGCCGACTGCCTGGAGGAAAAAACTTTCGTTAGGCTTCCATTTTCTCGATTTCGCGGCGCCGACAAGCAAAGCGCCGGCCGCGGCCTGCGTTTCCTTGTCGGTGAGCGTGACCGCCAGCGCGCTTTCGAGTCCCAAATCGCGAAGCGCAGGAGCCTTCTTGGCACTCAGCTCAACGCCACCGAGAGCGTCTGGCGAGGACTGCGAAACGAGATTTGCGATAGGCGCGATGCGCGCCGAACCTGCGGCCGTGACGCCGGGCGCAAAATACTCGGCGGTCGATTGCGACGCTTCTCCGGCCGAGCCAATCGTTACCAGGCAGCGCGTAACGCCAAGATACTTGCCCACCTCGGCCGCTGTGGTTGCGAGCACTTCGCGCGTCGTGTGCTGCCTATACATCAAGCGGTTGATTTCGGCGATCGCGGCCAGATCGCGATGCGTTTCGAGAGGGACAGGAGCTGCCGGTTGTGGCGCAGGTGCTTCCGCTCCCGATGCACGCGAAGAGCTTGATGCCGATTTCTTCGTAGCCGTTTTCGGCCACCAGTTCGCGCGCTCGTAAAGGGCACGCAGCCGCTCGTTGTTTTCTTCTTCTCCAGGAAATTGTTCCGCGATGCGCTCAAGCCGTTCCGCGGCCTTGCTTTGCAGAGAGTATTGCAGAAAGATTTCGACCTGGACGATCAGGTCTTCCAAGGCCTGCTGCGCGCGGGCTTCTTCGGAGACAGGGCCTGCTGTGGACGCAACTTCCGAGCCCGCTCCTGTAAAGCCTTCCGTGCGGGTTGAAACGGTCGCAGCCTTTGCGGCGCGCGACAGAATATTTCGCAGAAACGCGGGGTCGACGTTGCCTTCGAGTTTCGCGATGCGTTCCTGATTGCGGTGGTCGTAGGGATCGATATCGACCAGGCGATCGAGGGCTTCGCAAGCGGCCTTCATCTGGCCCGCGTTCAAATAGAGATCGAAGAGTCTCACCAATGAATCGAAATATTTTGCTTCGCGATTGAGTTCTTCATACGTGCGCGCGATTACTTCAGCCAAAGGAAGCGACGCGGGGAACTCGGAAGCGAGCCGATCGAGTTGCGAGGCAAGCTCCTGCTCTTTCCTTCCGGATCGCATCCAGTCCTTGATCTCTGAAACGAGCAATCCCGCTTTCGCGTCTTCGCCCGCGCGAACGTAGGCTCCTGCAAGCTCGAAAAACTTTTCGAAGCCGTTGGGCCGCTGTTGGTAATAGGACTGGAAAACCTCCCTGGCGCGATCCAGTTGATTCGTGCGGAGCAGCGCATCTCCAAAAAGAGCGAGAAATGCCACATCTTTCGCGCTTGGGGCCAGGGGATCGAGGAGGGCGACCGCTCCAGCGGCGTCGCCCTTGCGAAGTTTGGCTTCGGCGAAGAGCAGCGCACCGGTCCGATCGCTGGGCAGCAACTTGTGGGCGCGGCCGAAATATTCGAGCGCGTCATCGAGCGCGCCAGCCGCTTGCGTTAATTGGCCGGCGCGCAAATAGCCGCGCGCGGCAAGGTCGGCGTGCCGCAATTTTTCCGCGAGTTCCGCAAGGACGACGTGGCGCGAAGCATTTTCGGGATCGAGCAGCGCCAGACTTTCGTAACAGGCCAGCGCTTCGATGCCGCGCTGCTGCTGGAGAAAAAGCTCCGCCGCAGTGCCAAACTGCTCCACGGCCTCAATGGGGCGATTCTGCTTCTGGAGCAAAGTTGCGTAACGCATAAGCCGATCGGGTGGCTGCGGAAAAGGGCGCAGAAAGCGCGTGAAGATCGCCGAGGCTTTGGCGGCGTCTCCAGCATCGAGCAGACGGTCGAATTGCAGGCCGTAATACTGGGCGGCCAAGGCCGGCTCGTTGAGACGAGTGTGAATATCGGCCAGGGCCTGAAGGGCTTCCTGATGCGAGGGCGACTCCTCGAGGATCGCCTGATACTCAGTGACGGCCTCGCGAAGCTTGTTCTTCTCGAGGCTACGGCGCGCCCGATCGAGATGTTTGCCGATCTCAGAAGCCATGTATCCTTGTGTCCTTCAAGCGGGACGTGGAGGGGAAGCCGCTTCAGAACCCTCGAAGAGGGAGAAAGAACGGCTTAGTCCGGCCCGCAGTCTGAATCTTCACTATATAACGGAGAGTGTGTGGGTGTTCATGCGAAATCAGATGGATGTGCTGAAAGGATGGCAAGGTTGACGGCTGAAACGCTAGTTTTGAGCGCGGGGCTTCAGAGGTTGACGGGGTTGACGAGACAGGCTGCCCACCTTTTCGCGCATCGAGTGCAGCGAGAAACCGCTGCGCAACGCGGCTGCAAAGCCTAAAAACGCGAGCGGAAAAGTAAGCGCCAGGAAAGCGAAAACTGAAAAGCCCGTGGCCGTTGTGCTGTTTACGTCGAATACGCTCAGGCCCAGCACACAGAAGAGTTGATAGGCACCCACGTTGGCTGGGGCGTTTGGCAACGAAACGCCTAGGTTGATGACCAGCAACACCACGACAGCGGCCAAGAACGACAGATGCAGGCTATAGGCGCGCATGACGGCCCATAGCCCCAAAACCTGGCAGAACGGCATCAACAGGGACGTCAGTACCGCCGTGTAAAAGCTCGGCGCGGTTCCCATGGCGTGCAAATCGACGAGGATCGCCAACAGTTTACTCGGAATTTTCGTCTCGCCCGGCTCGGGCTGGGGCTCTCTGCCAAGTTTCAGTTCGAGATACAGCACGAGCGCCACCACAATCGCCAGCAAAACAAGCGTGACAATGCCCAGCGTATCGGCGATCCGCTCAAAGCGCCGCGGCAGGTCCACGAAAAGCGAAACGACGCCAAGGCACGCCGTGGCGATCACGAGATCGACAAACCTTTCGACACCCACCGAGCCGAGCACGCGCCCAAGCGGGATTTCTTCCGATGAGGAAAGGACGTAACTGCGGAGAACTTCGCCCGGGCGGAGAGGAAAAATCAAGTTCGCGAACAGGCCGGCGTATACGGCTCGAATGGAACGCGCGAGATGAATTTTTCCGAAAGGCTTGAGCAGGAATTTCCAGCGAAGGGCTTGTACGCCGTAACTGATAACGTCAAAGGCCATTCCCAGCACCACCCAGCGCCAATCGACGTTGGAAAATTCCTCGCGGGCCTGCCTCAGATGAAAATCGCGGAAAACCCACAGCAGCCAGGCGGTGATGCAGATCATGGCTATCGCGTAGGCGACGTAGAGAGTTGCCTTCCGGCGCACAGGAGGCGGATTGGTGGAGACGGTGTTCAACGAACCAAACCTGTGAGGAGCGACAGGTTTCCAGTTCTCGAAAGAGGAACCTTTTCAACGATTGGCATTGTTATGTTCGCCCCGCGGAAGTTTCCACGGGACGTTTTTTCCAGAGGCTGAGCTTGCAATCCTGGACCGCCGCCTGTGCCGGGTCTCGCCGAAGAACGCCTCACTTCCGCGCTCGCGCCGATCTCGATGCAGCGGAAGGGGTTGCACACAAACGGGCTACAGCCTACGACATCGAGCCGCTTCGCGCAATCGGCGGCAGGGTGCCAAGTCGCGACCGGCAAATTGCGCCCCTTCTCAACGGGCGTATAATAGCAGTCTGGATGACCGATTCCATCGAAGACCTGCCTGAGTCCGACCGCACCGCGCCCTGATGAAGACCGTCCAATCCGTTGAACGCCGGGAACGAGTTTTGCTGGTTGGCGTAGACCTCAAACGGCGCGCTGGCGCGTCTCGAAACCGGGACTCGGGGTCGGCCGACAGCCGCGATTCCCTTGAAGAGCTGCAGGAGCTGGCCCAAAGCGCCGGCGCTGACATCACAGGCTCAATGCTTCAACCGCGCGACGCACTCGATCCAGCTACTTTGGTGGGACGCGGAAAACTCGATGAAATCAGGGCCGAGGCGCAGCGGCAGCGCGCTCGTCTGGTTGTCGTGGATCACGATCTAACCCCAGTCCAATTGCGGAACATGGAAAAGGGCACAGATTGCCGCGTCATCGACCGGACGCAACTGATCCTGGACATTTTCGCCACGCACGCACGCACCCGCGAGGGCCAGCTTCAGGTGGAGCTCGCGCAACTGAATTATCTGTTGCCCCGGTTGACAGGCCGCGGCGGGCAGCTGTCGCGGCTTGGCGGCGGAATCGGAACGCGCGGGCCCGGCGAGCAGAAACTCGAAACGGATCGGCGGCGAATCCGCGACAAGGTAAGAAAAATCAGGGAGCAGATCGAGACTGTTCGACGGCAGCGAGCCACGCGGCGGCGAGGACGCCAAGCCGTGCCGCTAGCCACTGTGGCCTTCGTCGGCTACACGAACGCCGGAAAATCGACGCTGTTTAACGCATTGACGGGCGCAGACGTGCTTACCTCTTCCAATATGTTCGCGACGCTGGACCCCACGATTCGCGCCGTGCGGCTGCCATCGCGCCGAAGAGTGCTGCTCTCAGACACCGTGGGATTCCTGCGCGATCTGCCGCCAGATTTGATCGCGGCTTTTCACGCGACGCTTGAGGAAGTGCAGGAAGCCGCGTTGATCGTACACGTGACGGACGTTTCAAATCCGCGACATGCGGAGCAGGACTCCGAAGTTTTGAAAGTGCTGCGCGATCTTGGCGTGGACGATCGCCCGCGATTGCACGTCCTCAACAAAGTGGACAAGTTCGGCCAAAGCGAAATCGACCAGCTTCGCGGATCGAATGGCCACACCCGAGACACCGTTCTGACTTCTGCAGTGACCGGCGCGGGACTGAGCGATCTGCTTGAGCACATCGACGCGGCGACAGCGGTCGATCCGCTTGTACATCTGCGAATGAAACTGCCCATTTCGGACGGCAAGAATCTGTCGCTGGTCAAGGCTCGCGGGCGCGTGCTGCGGTCGGAAGTGATCGACGGCCATTTCCTGCTCGAAGCGGAACTGCCCGAATCGGCGGCGCGCGGTTTGCGCAATTTTGTGCTGGATTAGGCGACTCACGAGCGCCAAGCTCCCTTCTCAAAAGTCCACATAACTCCAAACGCAATTCCGATTGCGGAATCCTTACGATCGCGGTGTCTGTGAAGGCGCGCACGAAGGCACAGAAATCGAGGATGAGGTGTTTGGAGAGACGGAGATGAAAATGAATCGAGCTATCGCAGTTGCAGCGCTGGTTTTGATGATCGGCGCGACTCGGGCGTATTCGCAAAACGCCCTAAAGCTGAATTGGTCGGCCAGTTCCAGCGCGGCGGGAAATCCAAGCCTTACTTACAACATTTACCGGCCATCGAGCTGCGCTGGACGCTTTTCGCAACTGAATGCGATGCCAGTTGCGGCCAGGAGTTCTGTCGGCTCGGCGGTCGCGGCAGGAGCCGCTTACCCCCGCCAAGTCACAGCCGTGCTGTCGGGAGAAGAAAGCGCTCCATCGAACCAGACGGTTGCGGCGCTACCGCCGCCGTCAAACCGTTCGGCAACCTGCGCCCATCAGGGATAGGCGGGGAGCAGCCGGGAAGCTGGCAGAACGGGCACGACGCTGCCCTTCTCGGCTGCATAACCTCCATGCGTTGGCGCAG
>JASHRM010000331.1 GCA_030037315.1 Candidatus Acidiferrales bacterium | reverse complement strand
AGAGGTACGCCGTGCCCACACCGAGCGCGATCAGCGTGAACATATTCAGGCTGCGATTCACAATGGAGCGCCATGCGCGCTCGAAAAACGGCGCGCCGCACCACAAAACCGCCGGAGTAACGAACAGCAAGCTGATCCAGCCGATCGCTCGCGTCGATAGAATTCGCTGCACCGGCTCGCCGGGAATCATTCCGGACATTCCCAACGCAATTACCGGAATCGCCAGCGCCACGCTGACCCGGAATCGCCGCGTCATTGAGACAAGCTCGGGGTTCTCCTCATTGCTGACAGTGGCGCTGTGCGGCTCGAGCGGCATACCGCACTTCGGACATGCACCGGGACGGTCTTGCTTCACTTCCGGATCCATCGGGCGAACATAAGTAGTTGTTTTCGCCGTCGTTGCGCGAGGAGGTGAGGCGACCTGAATCCCTCCAAGTTGGACCAAGGGAATCGTGGACATCGTTCGTGGTTTTTGGGTGTCTAAATACGCGTCCGGCGATGCGCGGAATTTATCGGCGCAGGATTGGCAGCAGAAATAGTATCGAGCGCCGTCATTTTCGACCGTAGCTTTAGCACGGTCGGGTTCCACACTCATTCCGCAGACCGGATCGATCGCCATAAGTAACTATTATCCGGGTCCTGTCAAAGCTAACAACCGTCATCTCTGTGACTTATGGTGTGTCTTCTGAGCCGGTCACCCACGCGGTCGAGGGTTGAACTTTCACCCCGGCGCTTACGTATAAGTCAGTGATGCGTCCAAATCTCGCAGGGAAGCGGGGGCGTCCTTGAGTTTAGGGTCGGGAAACGGCAAAAAGAAAAAGAAGCGCTGGATTCTGCTAGCCAGCGTGGGAGCGGCCCTGCTGCTCATCGTGGTCATCACCGCCGCCGCCCTTCGTCCCGCGAATACGATTGATCCAGATAAGCTCGCCACCGTCGAACGCGGCGATATCGCTCGATCTGTAGTCGCCACCGGCAAGATCGAACCTCTCACAAAGATCGAAGTGAAATCAAAGGCCAGCGGCATCGTTGAAAAGATCTACACCGATGCCGGGCAAAAAGTGAAACAGGGCCAAGTTCTCGTCCAACTCGACCGGGAGCAATTGCAAGCCAGCGTCGATGAGGCACGCGCCAACTTGCAGGCCGCCGAAGCCGCACAACAAGCCGCGGAAGCTTCGTATCAGAAAAATCTCGTCGATGCGCAAGGGCCGGACGTGCCGTTTCTGAAAAAGGACATGGACCGGGCTCACGACGAATATAAGCAGGGCTTGGTGGCTCTCAATGCGATGCAGGATGCCGAGAAGAATTATGACCTCGCCGTCAACAAACAGCAGTCCGCGCAGCGCAATGCCGATATGAGCAAGGCCCAAGTGGCGCAAGCCAAGGCCCAAATTGCGCAGGCGAAGGCCGCGCTGGATAATGCCGAAGAGAATTTGCGCTATTCCACGATTACCGCACCGATCGACGGCACCGTGCTGTCAAAGGACGTCGAAGTCGGTGACGCGGTCAGCTCGATTCTTGTTTTGGGATCGACTGCAACGCTTGTGATGACGATGGGTGACACGAGCGAAGTTTACGTTCTGGGCCAGGTCGATGAGGCCGATATCGGCAAAGTTTATCTCGGTCAGCCTGCGCGCATCGTAGTGGAATCTTTCAAGGACAAAACCTTCCAGGGTAAGGTAACCAAGATCGCCCCGCTCGGCGTAGAAAAAGACAACGTCACCACCTTTGAAGTGCGCGTTTCGATCCAGAATCCTGGCGGTGAACTGCGCGCGAACATGAGCGCGAACGCGGAAATCATCCTGGAAGAGAAGAAGAACGTACTCCTCATACCGGAAGGGGCGGTGATTTTCGATAAGAATAAGAACACAACAGTAGAAATTCCCGATCCTCATGGCGAGAACGGACGGAAAAAGGTCGCCGTGAAGGTCGGTCTTTCCAACGGGATCAAATCCGAGGTTACTTTCGGCCTGAATCAAGGCCAGCAGGTCATCCTGCAGTAAGGCTGCGCAGGGAATCGCGCGATGAACTTTCGCGATCTTCTCAAGGACACACTCTCCACGCTTTGGGCGCACAAACTACGCACGTTTCTCACAATGTTCGGCATTACCTGGGGAATCATTTCCATCACGTTGATGGTCGCGGCCGGCGAAGGCTTGCGCATCGGACTTAAGCGTAATGCCGCCACATTCGGCAAGGATGTGATGATTTTCTTCTCGGGGCGCACGAGCTTGCAGGCGGGAGGCATGCGTGCCGGACGCGACATTCATTGGGGAGAAAGCGATTACTCGGATGTGGCGGCGCAGTCGCCCGCGTGTCGATACGTGATTGCCGAAGTGAGCAATCACGTTCAGCTTCGCAGCCGCTATAACAGCGGCAACCTGCTTGTCGAAGGGTCATTTCCTCCATTTGCGGACATGCGCAGCCTGGATATTGCCG
The DNA here is from genome assembly GCA_030037315.1 of Candidatus Acidiferrales bacterium. Classification (GTDB taxonomy): domain Bacteria; phylum Acidobacteriota; class Terriglobia; order Acidiferrales; family UBA7541; genus Palsa-295. The sequence goes on along the minus strand of JASHRM010000331.1, from coordinate 3,753 downwards.
AGGGCCGCTTTTACAACGATGAAGACGTCGCCAGCGTGAACCGCGTCGCATTCCTGGGCAGCGACGCGAAAAAGCAGCTTTTCGGCACTCGTCCGGCCATCGGCGAAGTCGTATGGCTCGGCGATATCCCGTATACCGTCATCGGCGTTATGCGAGTAAAAAATCAGAATTCGAGCTATGACGGCCAGGACATACGGAAGATTTTCGTCCCATACAGCGCGATGATTCGCGATTTTCCATTGCAGCCGCCCGCGCCTCCACACACAGTGAACCGGCTGCTGGTCGTGCCGCAGTCGCTCGCAGAGCATCACGATTGCGAACGCGAAGTGCGAGTCGCACTGGGCCGCATTCACAATTTCGACCCGAATGACAAGGAAGCTGCCGATGTTTGGGACACAATCAAAAACGCGCAAGCCAATGCGCTCATCATGGACGGTCTTGAGTACTTCATGGGATCGGTAGGGATCGTGACGCTGTGCCTCGGCGGACTGGGTGTGATGAACGTGATGCTTGTGGCCGTTCGCGAGCGGACGCGAGAAATCGGAGTGCGCAAAGCACTCGGGGCCACTCGCCAAGCAATCGTCACTCAATTTTTCATTGAGACTCTAATCATCGCGTTTCTCAGCGGTGCTGTCGGAATGGGTGTCGCCTATGGGTTTTGCGCGCTGGTCGATCTATTGCCGATGCCGGATGTCTTCGCTGGACTGCTCCCGTCCTGGGAATCAGGCGTGCTTTCGTTTGTATTGCTCGCGGTGATCGCCGTTCTTTCCGCGGTATATCCTGCGCAACGAGCAGCGGCGGTCGATCCAATCGAGGCGCTCCGTTTCGAGGCAGGGGGCTAGCGATGTTTCGCGAAATTTTCGCGCAAGCATGGATTTCTCTTCGCCGGCAGCCGGTACGCAGTTGCCTCACCATGGCGGGAATCATCTGGGGCATCGTCGCGGTCACCATGCTGCTGGCCTATGGCACGGACTTCCGCCGCGTTTTGATGGCGACATTCGATTCCTTTGGACACAACGTCATCATCTGCTGGCCCGGCACGACCAGCGACCAGGCCGGCGGTGAACGCGCAGGGCAAAAGGTAAAGCTGGAACAGGCTGACATCGATGAGCTAAAGGCGACCGCCACCCTCGCCAAGCAAATTTGTCCGGAGACCGTAAAAACTCTCAGCATCTCGCACGAAGAGAGCTCGGCGAACACTGCCATCCGTGGCGTCTGTACCGAATACGGCGAAATGCGCAATGAAGTCCCAAGTGATGGTCGCTGGCTGAGCGCCGACGATCAGGTCAATCGCCGCCGCGTGGTTTTTATTGGGGCGCTTCTGAAGCGAAAGCTATTTGCCGGGCGTCCGGCTGTCGGCGAGCCTGTGGAGATTGCAGGTGCGCGATTCACTGTGATTGGGACGATGGATCGCAAATTCTCAGACAGCTCGTACTTCACGGACGATGACGACTCCGCGTGGATTCCGTACTCCACTGCGGGCGATCTGTGGGATACACGGTCTGCGAGTGTGCTTGTCGTCACGTCGGTCGCGCCCGGTTCCGACACGCAGACTGAGCAACAAATCTTGGCGATCCTCGCTCAACGGCAGCATTTTTCTTCATCCGATAAGCGCGCAATTCTGATGGACAGCATGTCCGAATTTCGTCCCATCATGATCGGCATCTCGTACGGCTGCGAGTTTTTGTTGCTTTTTGTGGGGCTATTGACCCTCGGAATCGGCGGCGTAGGCGTGATGAACATCATGCTGGTCACCGTAAATGAGCGCATTCGAGAAATCGGCTTGCGACGAGCGCTGGGCGCCCGGCGCTGGCACATTCGCATTCAATTCCTCACAGAGGCCCTGGCGCTAACCTTGGCCGGGGGTGCCGTCGGCGTGCTGCTTTCCTACGTGATCGGAGACGCGATCGGCACGTTGCCATTTCTCGGTCCGGCTTATGAAGACACGACGGGCGCCGTGGATATTCACATGCACGTTTCGTGGCAGATTCTGGTTGCTTCGATGACCGTGCTTATTCTTGTCGGAGTACTGAGCGGTCTGATGCCTGCAATGCGCGCCGCGCGACTCGACCCGGTAGAAGCACTGCGTTACGAATAGCCGAATATCGGATCGGGAACCGTATAAAACGGACGGCGCTGGACAGTAAGCCAAAAGAGCCAACCCTAGGGGTCGGCCTTTTGGCTCACTCGGGTTGCAAGTTCCAGAATCAGCTGGCGCTTAACAGTGAGTCGAGATAATTCAGCATTTGCGAGCCGGTCCAATCCTGTGGACCGATGATTTTGCGGTCGACGCGGCCGTTTCGATCGATAATGTAGGTCTCGGGATACGCGGATGTCCCATACTCGACCGCAATGTGCTTGGACGTGTCGAGATACGTTGGGAAATCGATGTCGAAAGCCCGCAGAAAAGCGTCGTAGTTCGCTCGAGTCTCATCCACGTCGGCGTCCTCGCCTACGCCGGCGTCCACGCCCAAAACAACTCCGCCAAGCGGCGCGATACGCTGCTGAAGCGCGTTTAGCGATTGGGCCTCATCGCGGCACGGCTGGCACCAACTCTCCCAAAAATTCAGCACCACCACTTTGCCGCGAAAATCGGAAAGCCGTGTCGTTCTTCCGTCAATCGTAAACGTAAAGTCCTTGGCCTCTCTGCCACGGAGGCTGGGTTCGCCCTGTCTGTAAGCCGGATGCGCGAACAACACAACTAATCCGGCAACGAACGCCAAGACGAGGGCCGTTTTCAGTTTCCGTTTCAATCTGCTTTCCCGGCGGCCTATAATAAAAGCATTTACAGCGAGATAGAGACAAGTTTAGCAGCCCCGCGGATCGGATCACAAAGCATTGGTTTCCGTAATTATTCCCGCACGAAATGAGGAAGCGTCGATTGCGCGCGCCATCGAGTCGCTCGCCGTGCAGCCGGAAGTGGCCGAAATCATCGTCGCGAACGATCAATCGACGGATCGTACCGCCGAGATTCTGAAAGAGCTGGCGGCCCGCATCGCAAAGTTGAAAATCATCGAAACCTCTGAGTTGCCAGGAGGCTGGACTGGCAAGAATCATGCGGCGTGGCTTGCCGCCTCCGCGGCATCCGGCGAATGGTTGCTCTTTACCGATGCCGACACATACCACTATTTAGGTTCCACGCGCCGCGCGCTGGCAGACGCTGTGGACCATAACACTGTCCTGGTCTCTTACTCCCCTGAGCAGGAAATGGATAGTTTCTGGGAGCGTGTGCTCATTCCTTTTGTTTACTGGCGGCTGTCTCGGCACTACTCGTATGCGCGAATCAACGATCCCAAGCTTCCGGACGCCGCGGCGAATGGCCAATTTGTTTTAATCCTGCGAGCAGCGTACGAGGAAATCGGAGGTCACGCGTCTGTCGCCGGTGAAATCCTGGAAGACGTGGCGATGGCGCGCGAAATTAAGCGAGCTGGACACAAAATCTACTTCACCTCCCCCATGGGAATCGTTCGCACAAGGATGTACCGCTCATTCGGGGCCATGTGGCAGGGCTGGACGAAAAATCTGTATTCGCTCGTCGGAGGAAATCCCAGCGATTTGGCGCTGGAATACCTGCAGATCATTCCCTGGCTTGAGGCGACCGTGTTCGGGTTGCTCTGGTTGAGCCTGGCGAGATTCGATGTCTCTTTATGGTGGCTCGCTCTGTTCGCTTTGGCGGCAATTATCGAGCGGGAATTGCAGTACGCGATTGAACTGCACCGGAATCTCTATCCGGTTTCGTACGTCCAATACTAT
>JASHRM010000330.1 GCA_030037315.1 Candidatus Acidiferrales bacterium | reverse complement strand
ATAGTATTTTGGGCGAGGGTCGTTATCTATGGCGCGAAAGGCGTCCTGCTGCTCCCAGACTTTTTGCCATTTCGCCTCGATCCGCTGTGGGTCGTAGTCGTGCAACTTCTATCTTCTCCGCGATCTCTTTGCGACGCGACGAATGCGGATGCGGTATCGGGTGCGGCGCGCTTTCATGCCGTCGCGCTTGCCAGTGGCCTTCACGGTTTTTCCGACCAGCTTCCAAAGGGTCGCGACGTTTCGCCGGTCGTCGCCAGGTCTGTCGATTGGCGTTTCCAGGATGAAGGCTGCTTTCGCAAGCAAGGGATGATTCAGAATTCTGCGAAACGCTTCGAGGCCGATTTTTCCCTTGCCGATGTGCTGATGGCGATCCACGCGCGAACCGAGATGCGTCTTCGAATCGTTGACGTGCACGACGGCGACACGATCGATTCCGATGACACGGTCCAATTCCGAAAGAGCGCGGTTGAGGCCCACCAATGTGCGAATGTCCCATCCCATTGCGAAGGTGTGCGCGGTATCGATGCAGACGCCGAGCGAGAGTTCCGGACACGCGTCGATGATGGCGCGGAGCTCGACAAAATTCGAGCCGATGGAGCTTCCCTGCCCCGCAGTATTTTCGAGCAGAATGCGCATTCCGCCGAGATTCAGGCCGCGCGTTGCCTGTTTCAGGCTTTGCGCGATGAGTCCGATGGCGGCGGCAGGCTCTGCACCCAGAGCGCTGCCGGGATGCAGGACGATATAGTCCGCACCTAAGGCCAATCCGCGCACGAGCTCCTGATGAAAGGCCTGCACGGAACGTGTGCGAAGGACCAAGCTCGGTGATGCGAGATTGATCAGGTAATTGCAGTGGATGACGAGCGGACCGAGAGTGAGTTCGTTTCGGCGCGCGCGAAAATGCGCTGCGTCAGCGTCCGTGATGCGGGATGCGCCGCGAATCCACATGCGCGGGCTGGCAGAGAATATTTGGAGTGCGTTGGCGCCGAGGCCGTGCGCCAGGTCCAGTGCACGCCTCACGTCACCTGCAATCGACGTGTGAATGCCGATGCGAATGCCGCCCGTTTTCCATGCCGCGATTTCAGGTTCAGGGGCCGGTGCGGGACGGTACTCGTCTGCGGGATCAAACACTTCTTCGGCTAGATACTTTGCTTCGGCCATTACCTCAAATTTTCCTGGGGGGTGAGAAAATACCAGTTTAGCTGAAAGGAAACGAGCGCGCAAACGCGCCTTACAGAGGGGAAAAGGGCGAGGGCGGAATTGGAAGAAGCTCCGCCCTCGTTTGGTTCGTTAAGATTAATTGCCGCCGGAGGTATCGCCGGGTTTCTTCGCTGCTTTCGCAGTTGTTTTTGCGGCCGCAGCCGGGTGCGGCTTCCAGTAGCTTGGATCGGCTTTAACCCAGTCGTCCGGCGCGTAGCTCATTTCCGGGCTGAATTGCATGAGAGTGACGCTCGCGCTAGAAACCGTCGTCTCGATGAGCTGGGCCCATTTCTTCTGGCCATCCTCGCCGAGCGCCTCGTTAAATTGCTTGCCCACGGCGTCTCCATGGTCGAGTTCCGCTAAAGACTTGCGCGGAATAAAAATGTAGATCGTCCCATCCGGAGCACCGTAGTGAGCCTCGTAGAAGAAATCATGTTCATCGAGGTTCGCTTTTGCGGCAGCCGTTTTGAAAAGCGAGATCAGGCTGTCCCAGTCCTTGTCATGGCCCGGGCGCAAATGGATGGTCTCTACCTCAAAATACCGCATGTGCGGAAGGTCGGTGTTTGCGATGTTGTAGCTCCATTTGTCGTTGTAGGTGGCGATGACGGCATTCGATTCCGAGACGAAGTCCGCGTCCTTTTCCATGATTGGGCCGGTTAATGCCGTTACCTTGGCGCTGTTGTCATACGCTTGCGCCTTTTCCCATTCGGCGTAGGAATCGAAGCCAACCAGGAACCATGCTTCGCTTGGTCCAGACAATGTGGTCGTCGCGAGATAATGGTCCGGGCTCTTCGCGGCCGTCGCGGCCCTGACGTAGGCAGCTTCATTTTTCATGTGGGCGAAGTCTTTGCCGACCTTCACGGATTCGCGCTGCATGACCAACACCTTCGGCGCTCCTCCGGCGTTCTGATCCTGCGCGCGCAGCACGGGGCCGGACGCCGCGAGAAAAAGCGACGCCAATACCACGAGCGAGAGTTTCTTCATAAACGATCTCCTTTCTGATGGTTGCGGAGTACAAGAAATAAGGCGAACGAATCGCCTGAGTTTGCTTTTATTTTCTAGTTAAGTGGGAACTAACGCAGACCGGCCGCTGCAGAGCGAGTGACCAGCCGGCGCTACTATACACGCGAATGGCCGATGCGCCACGAAAATCGATGTGGGAATGCTATGATGATCGGACTGTTGGCAGCTTCGTTTTAGTTCGTGCCGGCGCGGTAGCCAAGTGGTAAGGCAAGGGTCTGCAAAACCCTCATCGGCGGTTCGATCCCGCCCCGCGCCTCCAGTTCTTTCAAGACGCAACTGGACGACATGCTACACGAATCGGGAATCGGCGGGATGGAATCCATCGAGGGGAGCTTGTGATGCTGGTCGTAATGCAATCCCATGCGACGGAAGAGCAGATCCGCGCGGTTTGCGAGCGGATCGAAGCGCTCGGATTGCGCGCGCACCCGATACCCGGCGCGGCACGCACGGCGGTCGGTATCACTGGCAATAGCGGCGAAATTGAGACGGGCACGCTTGAATCGATGCCCGGCGTGATCGAATGCATTCCGGTTAGCAAACCATACAAGCTGGTCAGCCGCGATGTAAAAGAGGAAAACACGATCGTGCGCGTTCCTACCCCTTCCGGCGAGGTAACTTTTGGCGGAACAGCCGTCGCCATCGTGGGCGGACCGTGCGCGGTGGAATCGCGCGAGCAAGCGTTTACGATCGCGGAGCGCGTCCGCGATGCAGGGGCGAGACTTTTTCGAGGCGGCGCGTATAAACCGCGGACGTCTCCATATAGTTTTCAGGGGCTCTGCGAGCAAGGGCTTCAGATTTTGGCGGAGGTCCGCGCGAAATTCGGGCTTGGGATCGTGACGGAAGCGATCGACAACGAATCTCTCGAGCTGGTGGAAAAATATGCGGATGTGATTCAAATCGGCGCGCGCAACATGCAAAATTTCTCGCTGCTCAAGCGAGCGGGCCACGCGCGCAAGCCGGTGCTGCTGAAACGCGGCATGTCCGCCACGCTCGATGAATTCCTGATGGCTGCCGAGTACGTGATGTCCGAGGGCAATTACCAGGTAATTCTGTGCGAGCGCGGGGTGCGAACGTTCACGGATCACACACGCAACACCCTCGATTTGAGTGTGGTTCCCGCCGTGCAACGGCGCAGCCATTTGCCGATCGTCGTCGATCCATCGCACGGCACGGGCCGGCGCAACAAGGTGCTGCCACTTTCGAGAGCCGCGGTTGCCGTGGGAGCCGACGGCATTTTAGTGGAAGTGCATCATGATCCCGCGCACGCGCTGTCAGACGGTCCGCAATCGATTCTGCCTGAAGAGTTCGAGCAGCTCATCGGCGAGGCGCGATCGATTGCCGCCGTGCTGGGCCGCACACTGAATTGAACCGGCACATCAACTACCGTGTCATCCTGCTCGTGGTCCTGCTGGGCGCATTCGCGATTCGCGAAGTGGCGCTGGAATTGAGGCCGTCGTTTTTGCGGCCCGGCGTACATTTGTATGCATATGTGGCAAACACAGGCGACAACACGCTGACCGCCATCGACCTGGTAAAACTCGCTCCGATTGCAACGATACCGGTCGACATCACTCCAACTGGCGTGCGCGCCAATCCGACCCGGAAAGAGATCTGGGGCGTGAGCACGGCGGCCGGGCTGGCATGGGTCGTTGACGCGAGGGCGAATCGTTTGGTCGCGCGCATTCCAGTAGGTGCCGCGCCTTACGCGATCGATTTCTCACCGGACGGCACTCGTGCCTACGTGGCGGCTTCGGACTCCAATAGCGTGGTCGCGATCGACTGCGCCCACCGGCAAGTGATTGCCCGGGCGCGCACGGGGCGCAAGCCATGGATCGCGCGGCTCTCACCTGACGGAAGGCTTTTGCTGGTATCGAATCGCGAGGACTCCACTGTTTCGATTTTTGACGCAGCAACGCTCGCCTTGCGCGCGGTCGTGCCAGTGGCTAGTAGCCCGGAGCAGATCGCCATTTTGCCAGACGGGTCGAAGGCTTTCGTTACGTCGAGCGAGCGAGACGAGGTGTCGGTTGTCGATCTAAAACACGGCGCCCTGCTGACGAATTTGGCCCTGGATGGCGCGCCAGATGAATTGCTGCTTAAGCCCGATGGCGGCGAATTATATATTCCGTCGAGCAGCGTGCACGGCTTGCTCGTAGTGAACACACAGACGAACGAGGTAGCCGATTTTCTCCTCGTTGGACTATCGCCGGTGGCGGAAACGCTGACGGCGGATGCCGAGACCCTTTACGTGTCAGATGAGAGTGCAGGCCATGTGGTGCCCATTGCGATTGGCGTGCGAAAAGTGGAAGGCCCAATCAACGTCGGCCAAGCCCCACGAATCTGCCAACTTACTCCGGGCGGCGACATGCTCGTTGTGGTTGATACGGGATCAGATGAAATCGCGCTCGTGCGCGCGAAGACCGCGAGCCTAATTACGTTGATTCCGACCGGATCTCGCCCGCGCGACCTGGCGATCGAAGCGTTCTAATCCGAAGACGCGGCAGCCGTGATTGTTATCGGTACGGCGAGCGTGCTGGTGACGGTTAGAGCGGATTTGGCCGCCTGGCCAACATTCGGCTCGAACGAAAACGGCAGCATGGCACGGGCAATACCAGCAGCGGAGGATGAATGCGACTGAATTTCCTGAGGAGCCAAACGATTTCCAGTGCTGGCGTCTTCAAGGGCCGTGCGATAAGAACGCACGCGGAGTGTGCCCTCTGAGACAAGTCCGGGCGCCGAGATTACTCGATCGAAAGGGGAAATCGAAAACGACGGGCCTGCAAGCGGGCGACTCCTTATGGGGGACATTTTCGAACGCGCGAGCCTTTGCTGAGCGATTCGACTGTATGAAATAAAAACCGACGCTTCCGGCGAGCGCCAGAAGACACACCACAGAACTCTTGCCGTGCATTTAGGCCCTTCTCCGCGGCGGAAATCGCCGCTGGTTTTGGGCGGCTCGTACTTCGAGCCCGTGCAATTAGTATTTTTGGAAGCTTCCAAGAGGAAGCCGACGGGCAGGACTATCCTGCGAGTGGGTGCCAAATGTCTATACGTATTATTGCGGTGTCCGCGAAGGCGGCTGGACCTTGCATTCTTATGTCGCTGGCCAGGCGAAGTGTTCCTCGCCAAGGGGAACTTCCAGCATTCCTTCCAATGGCAGGACGTCGACGGGTAATCCGTTCCTCCAAAGCGCCACGCTGACCAGCAGATGACGGCGCCCCTGAAGGTCGAAAAGGTGCCGCGACACGCCGAGTTCCAGCACCGTTTCATAAGCGGCCGAGACCAACGTCTGCGGTCGCAACAAGCAAATCCCCCCACGTTCGACCACGCAGCCCGCCAGACGGCCGTTTTCAACGCGCGTGGTGATGCGCGTTTCGTACGAATCCCAGATTGCCACACGAAGTTGAAATTCCTTCATATCTGCCACTGCGTCGCGGATCGGATTCACGCGGAGCCAAAAGCGATCAGAGCCGAATCCGTAGAAAAAACCGCTCAGGGCATGCGGCCGGCCGTCCATTGCTCCACCGCGCATGTCTGTTGCATATTCGCCTGCTCCGAGCCACTCGAAATAGCTGATTTCGCGGCCATCGACCGTTACGTCGAGGAAAGCTGTCGGCGATTCGCGGCGTCCGCGCTCGGGGGCGCGTTTGATAGGGCGCGACAGCGCATCCGGAGCCGGCTCACCCAACTCCGCATAAACCTCAGCGAGATGCCCCCGATACAGAGCATCGAACTCGGCGTCGTTCGCCGATCCGTGCTCGGGGCCATACCACCAGCACCAGTCGCTCCCTTCCGCGGCCAGCAGCGCCTCAAAGGCGCGCGATCCTTTGGGAGTCAATTTACGAGGGTCCGACGGATCCGTGACAACGCCGCGCGTTTTGGCGTTCTCGAATGCGCTGCGCGCGTCTCGCAGCAAATCCCACGCACGCACGTCCTCTTCGTGGCCAATCCACACGTCGAAATTCGCGCTGATCCACGACGCAGGGAAAATGCCGGGCATTGTCGGCGCGTCAGACGCGGCCGCCATCGCCTCGCTTGCTGTCAAAGGGTGAATTTCGGGGTCGCGTTCGATACGCCGATAAAATTGCCGAAGGAACTCGCGGCCATTGCCTGCGTAATACTCCCAGGCATTTTCGCCGTCGAGAATAAGGCTTAGGCTTGGCGTGCGCCCTTCGGTTTGGCGTTCCGCCACGGCGCGGATGCGCCGGTACAAATCTTCGGCGGCGCCTTCCGGTCCCATCCGGCTGTAGACAAAGCCGACGAGGTCGGACAAGTAGTGGTCGCGGAAGAATCCGTGCATCGATCGACCATTCCGCTGGAATTTCCAGGGCGTGTAAAGCTCGCGCCCATTTTCCGGATACCCGGAGGCGTCGCGCCAGAAACCGATGTTCCTGGTTCTACCTAGAACGCCTTCGTCCGTGGCAAACCATTTGAAGCCAAGTTCCATGGCGATTTCGAGGGCTTGATCCGATACCGATCCTTCGGACGGCCAAAGCCCCACCGGCGGCTTCCCGAAAACGCGCTCGTGAAATTCTCGCGCTCTCTCCAAATGCTCTTTCGCATCTTCCGGATGGCGAAACGGAGGCTGGGGCAGAGGCGTGTTTGGATTGGAAACACGCGCAATGTCGGTATCGCAAAGCAACGGAAGAATCGGGTGGTAAAACGGCGTGGTGGAAATTTCGATTTGACCGCGCTGCGCTGCCAGCCGATAAATCGGAAGAACCGCCGCGAGCAACTCGAATTGCTTATCTTTCAGGACTGCCTTGTCGTCTTCAGAGAAGTTGGTTCCCTTTTCCGACAGCCCGCGAACCGCAGGGTCTTTCGCCAAGTATTCCTCGTCCATCCAAGCCAGCTGCGATAGCACTTGCAAATCGCACCAATCGCGCGCGTTCCAATTGGCAATGCACGCTTCCGCTCCACCGGATCGCATTTGCGAGGCGAGTTCAGTGAATCGCGGCCATCGATTCAGCAAATTCTCGTTTACCTGAAACGCGCGCTCGATGGCTTCGCGCTTTGCGCCGGGACCCAGCCTTTCCGCATCCGTGAAAGCGACTTCAAACCACGACTCTCTAAATTCGCCGCTCGCGTATTCCTCGATCTGCTGCGCGAGCAAAGGAACGAAATTGAACGTCGAATGAACGCCCGGAAAGTCCTCGAGGACCCGCACCATGCCCCAGTAATCCTTTAGCGCGTGGAGGCGCGTCCAAGGCAGCAGATATCGCCCCGTTGCCGGGTCGCGGTACTGAGGCTGGTGCATGTGCCACAAAATGACAAGGTTTACTCCGCTCAATCACCGGCTCCCGATGCTAGAATACGACTCCGCGCTGCTATGCGCCTGCTCGATCGATACATTGCCCGCGAAGTAGTTTCGCACGCCGCACTCGGTCTTGCCGTCTTCACGTTCGTCCTTTTCGTCCCGAAGCTCGTCCAGCTCATGGAGCTTGTTGTCCGCCATACCGGAAATCCCGGAAGCGTGGCCATGCTTTTCCTCTGCGCTCTTCCGCCGGTCCTCGGATTCACCTTGCCGATGGCCGTGTTGGTAGGCGTGCTCATCGGGCTGGGCCGCCTCTCAGCGGATAGCGAGATCGTGGCGCTGCACGCGTCCGGCATCAGCCTGCGCCGATTATTGGTCCCCATTGGTTTTGTGGCTCTGGTGACCGCGATCCTGACCCTGGCGAATACATTCTGGTTGAGCCCGGCGGCGCTGCGCACGATCGACCGTCTGCAAATCGAACTGCTTTCCTCCCAAGCGCCTTTCAGCGTGCAACCGCGCGTCTTCGATGAGAGGTTTCCGAAATTCGTATTATACGTTCAAGACGTGGAGGCCGGCGCCACGCGATGGCGCGGTGTTTTTCTGGCATCAACAGGTGATGCCACTTCCACGTTAAGCGTGCCAGGAAACGGCAAATCGCAGGAATCGACGATCACAACCGCGCGCGACGCGCTCATCATTCTTGGCCCCGCGAGAGGCCAGCTTGAACTCCACTTAGGCGCGGGAAGCACCAACGAATACGACCCCCGCTACCCCGACCAGTACAACGTAACCACGTTCGGCGACACCGATATTCCCATCGATGTGTCTCCGACGGCCGCAGCCGAAAAGAATATTCCTGTACCACCGGCAGCGCAATCGCTAGGCGACCTGCTGACCGCAAATGGATCGCACTGGCGCGAGTCGCATGTGGAATTTCAACGGCGCATCGCGTTCCCCGCCGCCTGCCTGGTCTTCGCCCTGCTGGGTGTACCGATGGGGGTCCGCCCCCGACGCGGCGGGCGCGCGGCAGGCCTGATCCTGACCCTGGTTCTGATCGGCGGCTATTATTTCCTCTTTGTTTCCGGCGATCACATGGCCATTCAGGGCCAGATTGTCCCGTGGATTGGCGTGTGGACCGCGAATATCGTCGGGTTGATCGCGGGTTTGTTTCTATTGCGGCGGATCGAAAATATCCGGCGTCCGAGCCGAATTTTATCGAGTCTGGAAGCGAATTGGGCGCGCGTGAAATTCAGTGTCGCCGCTTATTTAACTCCGTACCCGAAGGCGGCGACGCCCAATGGCCCCATTAACGCACGTGCAGACTCAACTGGAGTGATCGTCGCACCCACGCAACGTCGGTCGCGGAGCATCCGCCAGGCCTTGCGTTCATCGCGAGCGATGGCGTTTCCGATGCTGATCGACGTCTATATTCTTCAGCAATTCTTCTATTACTTGGCCGTGCTGCTCATCGGTTTCGTCCTGATCTTCGACGCGTTCACGTTGTTCGACCTTCTGGCCGACATCGCGCGGAATCACATTTCGGCACTCACGGTGCTCAATTATTTCTGGTATCTGATCCCGCTGATGATTTACCAGCTTGCGCCGCTCGCAACGCTCGTTGCCACATTGGTTGCGCTGGCGATTCTGGCAAAAAACAACGAGGTGATTGCGCTGAAAGCAAGCGGGATAAGTATGTACCGTGTGGTTTTGCCGCTTCTGCTCGCGGGATGCCTGGTTTCCGGGGGGATGTTTTTGCTGGACGACACCTTTCTTCCCTACGCGAATCAGCGCCAAGACGCGCTCCGCAACATCATCAAAGGCCGGCCGCCGCAAACCTATTTCGAGCCAGCGCACCAGTGGATCTTCGGCGAGAACGCCAAAATCTATAATTACGAACTTTTCGATCCGGATAAGCAGCTGTTCGGTGGGCTGAACGTGTTTGAATTGAACCCCACAACATTTCAAATGCACCGGCGCGTATACGCGGAAAGGGCCGCTTGGGATCCGAATCAAAACACGTGGATTTTGACCGAGGGGTGGGTTCGCGATTTCAACGATCGCGGCGAGGTGACGAGTTATCAGCCGTTCAAGGCCACGACCCTGCCTGAATTAACCGAACCGCCGACTTATTTCCGCCGTGAAGTGCGCCAGTATTACCAGATGGATTGGCGGCAGCTCGGAAAATATATCGAGAGTTTGCGCCAAGCCGGGTTCGATACGTCCCGCCTCTCTGTTCAGTGGCACAAGAAATTCGCTTTTCCGCTGATTGCAGCGATCATCGTGTTTCTCGCCGCTCCGTTCGCGTTTTTGGTAGGGACGCGCGGAGCGATCGGCGGACTCGCCGTCGCGGTCTCGATCGGCGTGGTGTATTGGTCGGCGAGCGCGCTTTTTGAAGCGATGGGCTCCGTAGGCCAATTGCCGCCATTTCTGGCTGGATGGGCACCCGACGCGATTTTCGGCTTCCTGGCCGTCTATTTTTTCTTGAAGATGCCCACCTGAGCCGGCCAAGAGCGAACAACCCGCTAAAGTCCGAACCGGAGTGACAGTTGCTATAGATTCTTCAGGGCTTCGCGGATGCTGAGCGGGCTGAGGCGCGCACGATTGCGGCGCACATAGCGCGTCACTTCCGCCGGGTCGGTCCAGGCGTGCTGGCGCAGAGCCCAGCCAATCGCCTTTCGCAAGAAAAATTCCGAGGAATCCAGCGACGGCTCGATGCACGCATAGAGAAGATCGAGATCGGTTTGCCTTTTGAATCCGAGTTGACAAATGATCGATGTGCGCCGCTTCCACATATTTCTCGCTTTGCTCCAAGCCAGCATCATCGGCCGCATGCGCAACGGATGGGTGCGCAGAATCGGCCCGACGCGATGCGAGGCGACGTCGTCCACGTAATCCCACCATGCGCCGGTCACAATGATTTCCTCATACAGCGGCATCGCGGCGGGCGTCTGAAACGGCGCCGCGCGGCTGTCGCCCGTGAGAGCGATGGCGACGTAACGCTCTTCGCGGTGAGTCGCGCCGCGCCAAAGTGCCAGCACCTGCGATGACCAAATCTCGCGGGTGGAAAGATCAACGCTGGTGAGCAGTCGCTTGCAAGTACTCTTTAGGAGGGGCGAAGTAATGCCGTGGTAAGGCATCGCGGACTTCATGTACGCCTGCATGAAAGGCGCTTTCTTTGGGTCTGCGAGGCGCAGCAATTCCTGACGCACCCGCAGGATGAGCGAGGAATTCGACCGCGACTTTCGTGCGGGCGCTCGCCTGGCGGAGTTCATCGTGAGGAAACGCTCTGTCAATCGCCGCGGAGAGATCTTTCGCGAATCGCTTTGAATTCGGAGCCCGGCTTCCACACCGGCATTTGTGCCGTGTCGGCCACGCTGTAGCCAACTCCGAAATACAAAGCGCAGTCCTGCTCCGCACCTTCCATATTCCAGTAGGGCTTAATCACATCGCTGGGCTTGTGGTAATCATGTTCGGTGTATTGATCGCGCATCTTCATGCCCCAGCCCGCCGGCTTTCCGATGTAGTCGATGCCGCCATCCGGATCGAACGCCGGAACGCCGGCTTTCGCGAAACTAAAATGGTCCGAGCGGTAATAGAAGCCCTTTTCCGTCTCGGGATCCGGGCGCACCGTGCGGCCCTGCTGCTTTGCGACTGCTGCGACAACTTCGTCTAGCGACGACTCGCCCATGCCGATTTCCGTGATGTCGCGCGTTCTGCCGAGGACGTTCATGCCGTCCATGTTGATGTCGGCCGCTGTGTGGGACAGCGGATAGAGCGGATGCTCGGCGTAATATTCCGAACCTAGCAATCCTTGCTCCTCGCCGGTGACGGACAGAAATAAAATGCTGCGCTTGGGCTTCGTTTTCAGGTTGGCAAACGCGCGACCGAGCTCAATTAAGGCCGCCGTACCCGACGCGTTGTCCAAGGCACCGTGATAAATCTTGTCGCCGTTCACTTCAGGGCCAATTCCGAAATGATCCCAGTGCGCGCTGTAGATCACATATTGATTCTTGAGCGTGGGATCGCTGCCGGACACCTTCGCGATCACGTTGTGCGATTCGATTCGGCGAATGCTGTTCTGGATTTCGATTTTAGCCCGCATTTTCAACGGTATCGGATGAAAATCAGGGTTCAGCGCTTTTTCCTTGAGCGACGCGAAGTCGTAGCCTGCGGCCTTGAACAGGGCCTGTGCTTGTTCATGCGTGATCCAACCTTGTACGAACGGATTGTGTGAGTTGGCGTCGGCCGTGGGCAGCGTGAAAATTTCTCCAGCCCAGCTATCGCGAACCACTTCCCACGGGTAACCGGCCATCGCCGTTTCATGGACGATCAAACAGCCCGCGGCGCCCAGGCGTTCGGCTTCTTCGTATTTGTATGTCCAGCGGCCGTAGTAAGTCATCGCTTTGCCGCCGAACATTTTCGGATCGAGCTCGCCGTCTTTCTTGATTTGCGGATCGTTTACGAGCACGACGAGCACTTTCCCCTTCACATCCGCACCTTTAAAATCATCCCATTTGTACTCAGGGGCTTGCACGCCATACCCCGCGAAGACCATTTCGCCGTCGAGTTTTACGTCCTTCAAGGGATAGCGAGTCACCGCGATGAAGTCTTTCTCGAATGCCAGATGCATAGGAGCCCCCGCACCCGTGAACGTAAGATCCATATTCGGGCCAGGCCGAATGCCGACCATGGGCACGTTTTGAAGATATGTTCCGTCGGGATTCCCGGGCTCCAGACCTGCGGCGCGGAATTGCTTTTCGACGTAGGCGATGGTCAGCTTTTCGCCGTCCGTTCCCGGGCCACGCCCTTGAAACTGATCCGAAGATAGGACGCGAATATCGGCAAGCATCCGCCGGCCGGAAAAATGCACGAACGCCAACCCCGATTCATTCTGGCCGGGCGCGGGACGCGCGACTGCGATGCCTAAAAACAGTGCGATTGCGACGACAATTCCCGGGGCGACGCGCCCGTCCTTGGATTTTCTCTTCATTGCAGTCCCTGCTTTCGTTTCTTGTCTTCGATCACGGCCTGAGCCGCGGCCAATCGCGAAATCGGAACGCGGAACGGCGAAGCGCTCACGTAATTCATCCCGACGCGATGGCAGAACTTCACGCTTTCGGCGTCCCCGCCGTGCTCTCCGCAGATGCCGATCTTGAGCTTTGGTCGCGTTTTGCGCCCGTTCGTAATTGCCCACTTGATCAGCATGCCGACGCCATCGACGTCGAGAGTTTGAAACGGATCTTCCTTGAAGATCCCGGCTTTGCTTTGGTCGACATAATCCGGCAGAAAGCGGCCCGCATCATCGCGCGAAAGCCCCATCGTCGTTTGCGTCAGGTCGTTTGTACCAAATGAGAAAAACTCCGCGACCTTAGCAATCTCACCGGCAAGGAGCGCAGCACGCGGAAGCTCGATCATTGTCCCAACCAGATATTCAAGTTTCACTTTAGAACGCAAAATGATCTCGTCGGCTACGCGGCGCGTGGCTGTTTCGAGAATTTTCAACTCCTTTTCGTCCAAAGTGAGCGGATGCATGATTTCAGGTAAAACCTTAACTCCGCGTCTCTTGCAATCGATCGCTGCCTCGATGATTGCGGTGACTTGCATCTCGAGAATTTCCGGGTATGTGATCGCCAGCCTGCACCCGCGATGACCAAGCATGGGGTTGGCTTCGTGCAATTGCTCAACGCGGCGAGCGACCGCTTCGGGAGAGATACCGATTTTCTTGGCGAGCTCGGCTTGTTTCGCCCGGTCGTGCGGCACGAATTCGTGCAACGGCGGGTCGATCATTCGAATGGTCACCGGGAAACCGTCCATGGCCTCGAAAATCCCGATAAAATCGCGCCGCTGGAAAGGCAGCAATTTGTCGAGAGCTTTGCGGCGAGCCTCGGGGGTTTCCGCGAGGATCATTTCCTGAATGGCGTCTTGACGCTCGATGCTTTTCTCGGGATGCTCGAAATCCTTGAAAAACATATGCTCTGTTCTGCAAAGGCCGATTCCCTCGGCACCCATCTCGCGCGCGACCCTCGCATCGCGCGGCGTGTCTGCATTGGTGCGGACGCCGATCGTTCTCGTCTTGTCCGCCCACTTGAGCAAAGTTTCATAGGCTTTTGGCGGCTCCGGACGAACCAACTCGATTTGTCCGCTGTACACCGACCCATCGCCGCCATCGAGTGTGATCCATTCGCCCTGGCTGATAGCGTGGCCGTTGACGCTCATTTTTTTCGCGCCAGCATCGATATTCACTTTCTCGGCCCCGACGATACAGCACTTGCCCCAGCCGCGCGCGACAACAGCCGCATGACTGGTCTTTCCGCCTGTAGCCGTCAAGATTCCCTGCGCCACGTACATGCCGCCCACGTCTTCGGGGCTCGTTTCGCGGCGAACGAGAATCACCTTCTCGCCGCGCTTTGCCCATTCTTCAGCCTCGTGCGCCGTGAAAACCGCCTTGCCTACCGCAGCCCCAGGAACAGCGTTGATACCTTCGGCGAGCTTCCGGCTTGCAAGTTCGCTTCGAGCCAGCTTCGGATCAAGCACAGGATAGAAGAGCCGCTCAATGTCCTCGGGCTTAATTCGTTCAAGTGCTTCTTCAACTTTAATCAGTTTCTCATTAGCCATGTCGACGGCGATGCTAAATGCCGCTGCTGGCGAACGCTTGCCAGTCCGCGTCTGAAGCATGTAGAGCTTTCCGTTCTCAACCGTGAACTCCATGTCCTGCATGTCGCGATAATGGCGTTCAAGTTTTTCTCGAACTTGCTCGAGCTGCCTATAAACCTTCGGCATTCGACTTTTCAGTTCGCTTAGGTGCATCGGCGTGCGGATTCCGGCGACTACATCCTCGCCCTGGGCGTTCAGCAAAAAATCGCCGAAAAATGTCTTCTCGCCGGTAGAAGGGTCGCGGGTGAAGCAAACACCAGTTCCGGAGTTGTCACCCGTATTCCCGAACACCATCTGCACGACGTTGACGGCGGTTCCCAACAAGCCCGTGATCTTCTCCACGCGACGGTACGTGACTGCTTTTTCGCCCATCCACGATTCAAACACCGCGCCGATTGCGCCCCAAAGCTGTTCGATCGGATCTTCCGGAAAGCTCTTCCCTGTCTTTTGCTTGAAATATGACTTGTATTCGCCTACCAAGTCGCGCCAGCCGGACGCGGAGACTTGCGTATCATCCTTGACTCGCAGCGTTTCTTTCATATTGCGTAGGCGGGATTCGAGGTCTTCCTTTGGCAAACCGATCACAACGCTGGAATACATCTGCACAAAGCGGCGATATGCATCCCACGCAAAGCGATCATTGCCAGTCGCGCGCGCCAAGCCCTCAACGGATTTCTCGTTGAGGCCCAGATTGAGGATCGTTTCCATCATGCCGGGCATCGAACGCGCGGAACCAGAGCGGACGCTAACAAGCAGCGGATCATTCGAGTCGCCGAGCTTCTTTTTAGTGAGTTTCTGGAGCCGATCGACGTTCTTCTCAACCTCGGCATTAAGCGCCTTCGGATATTTGTGGTCGTGTTTGAGATAGTAATCGCACGTTTCTGTGGTGATCGTGAAGCCCGCCGGGACCGGCAAGCCAATCTTTGTCATCTCAGCGAGGCCCGCGCCCTTGCCTCCCAGGAGTTCTCGCATCTCGCCCGTGCCATCTGCTTTACCAGCGCCAAAGAAATAAACGTATTTCATCTTTCTCCTTAAGTTTGCTATCGCTGTTGCTGTTTGAGCGACGAGTCATGCATGGTTTGTCGGCACGCAGACAGTTGAAGTTTTTCATTCGTTCCGTCCCTGTTGTGGTTCTTATTTCAGCAGCACTCATCTACAGCTTCGGATCTCATTTTGCTTCTTCACTACCCAACTCCGAGAAGTCCGCGATCGTCGAGAACTCCTTCAGCAATCCACCCAGCAGAGCGATTCGATTCTTGCGAATTTCTTCGTCTTCAGTCATCACCAAAACTTTGTCAAAAAAGAAATCGACCGAAGGCCGAAGCTCTGA
>JASHRM010000329.1 GCA_030037315.1 Candidatus Acidiferrales bacterium | reverse complement strand
GGCGTTCACATCGAGACCGGTCCTCACAAGCACGCCATTCAACAGACATTCTTCCTCTATCTCTACGAGCCCGGCGGCAACCGCGTGGAAATCGCCAATGCCGGCGCGCGATTGATTCTGGCGCCAGACTGGAAGCCGATTCGCTGGTCGGAAGCCGAGCGGAAGAAGGGCCAGGCGTGGGGTCTGAAAACAATCGAATCGTTTCATACTTACGGCACGCCGCCGGTCGAAATGCCGTCCGAAGATTTCGTGCCCTCAAGGCGATGACCGCCCGCTCTCCGGGGCGACACGGTACTCTCAGCCCGGTGCGATTGATTCCGTGGTGATTCTGCTGATAATATCCGCCTAAGTTTGGGCGGCTCGTAGTACGGGCGTTTTCAATTCGTCTCTATGGCATGAAAAATGGCCGGTAAGAATTCGCGTGTCATCGTAAAAATCCGCGAAATGATTCTCCACGGCGAGCTCGCGCCCGGCGAGCGGGTCAGGGAGGTGGAACTGGCCAACAAGCTCGGCGTCTCGCGAACACCCGTTCGCGAATCCCTGCCGATTCTTGCACGCGAAGGCGTTCTTACCCATCTCGACACTCGGGGTTTCATCGTGCGCGCCTTCACACCCCAGGAAATTATGGACGCAATCGACGTACGCGGCGTGCTCGAAGGCTTGGCGGCGCGGATGCTCGCAGAGCAAGGCCCTCCCCGCCGGCTGATCCAATCGCTCTACGAATGTCTCGGCGAAGGCGACGAAATCTTTGCCAAGCGCCACTTAGTGCTCGCCGACGAAGTCCGCTACAGCGACATGAACAAGCAATTTCATTCCATCATCGTTCAGGGAGCGGGCAGCAAGGTGATCGCCGACGCGATCGAACGCAACAATCACATTCCGTTTGCTGCCGCGCATGCGCTCGCCTTCGATAAGGTCAACCTCTCGAGCATGTACCATCTATTGCGGAACGCACACAACCAGCACCATGCCATCGTGCAGGCGCTTGAAAATGGCGAAGGGACCCGTGTGGCGGCGCTCATGTTCGAGCACGCCTACGGAACCAAGTCCAGCATCAACATGTCCCGTCCGCCCTGGCGTTCCGGTTCGCCCGATTCCAACGATGGGTCTGGCGCCGAACACCATGAGCCCGATTCTGAAAACGGCGACCAGCCCTAACTTCAGCGGTCCCATGTAGACCGGGGCGCTCATTCCCTAAGAAGTCTCGCGGATTGACACCAAAAGCAAGCGTGTTACACTTCAGATCTCTCAGTCCAGTTTCCACTACCGGCATTGAGTCGGGCGTGGAAGCAGGAACGGTTGGCTGTTGTAGTTTTACGCGGAGGCTGTCGTCTGAGGGCCTCGTTTAACTGCTGGCTCAATCGCCACGCACAACCTCATAGATCTCACCTCTTCTCAGCAAAACCTTTCGGAGGAACTATGGGCACGAACCTCTTGCAGATTGAAAATGACTCGGACATTAAAAAGCGTCTGGACGCCGAGCGCGTCCGCTTGCGCAGAATCGCCGGTCTCGATCAGCCGAACCACTTTCACCGGCCGGTCGAGCGAGCTTTTACCGCTGAAGAACGCGGTCGAGTCACGATTTTATTCGGCGGGTTCACTTGGAAGCATGAGGATTTGATTCGTGCCGTATTCCAGGGCTGCGGCTACCGCTGCGAAAAACTCCCCGTCCCGAACGTCGCCGCGTTCCAAACCGGAAAAGAGTTCGGCAATAACGGCCAGTGCAACCCCACCTACTTCACCGTGGGCAACTTGGTCCAATACCTTCAGTTCCTCGAAAAAGAGGGGCTTTCGCGCCGGCAAATTCTGGATAACTTCGTCTTCTTTACTGCCGGTTCGTGCGGGCCGTGCCGGTTCGGCATGTACGGAGCGGAATACCGCTTTGCGCTCAAGAACGCCGGATTCGATGGCTTCCGCGTCCTTCTGTTCAAGGATAGCGACGGCATCAAGGCTGCTTCGGGCGAGCCGGGTTTGAAGTTCACCGTCGACTTCGGCTTTGGCATGCTAAACGCCATGCATCTGGGCGACGTTTTCAACGACATGATCTATCAGGTCCGTCCTTTCGAGGTCCACAAGGGCGAAACGGACCGTATCTTCCGTGAAGCTGTGGACGGCCTTTGCGACGATTTGCGCAGTCGCAAATCCTTCGAAATCGAGCAGCGCGCTCCCGATTGGGCCAAACCGAAGTTCAAGAGCAACAAAATCCTGCGCAACACCTTCAACGTCTTCGGCAAGTGGCACGAGAACATGTTCGGCAAGGATTACCTGAATGCTCTGCATTCTGCGCGCGACAAGATGAATTCGATTGAAGTGGATCGCACGCGCGTAAAGCCCGTAGTGAAGATCACCGGCGAATTCTGGGCGCAGATCACGGAAGGCGACGGCAATTTCCACATGTTCGAATTCCTCGAGCGCGAAGGCGCCCAAGTAGTCGTCGAGCCGATCGCCACTTGGGTCGCCTACCTGATGTATCAGGCCAAGGCGCATGCCAAAGAAAAGTGGCCCGTCAATCGGCCGCACCGCACCCCGAAATGGTACGAAGCGAAAAAGCAGTTCGCTAACTACATTGGTCTCCGCAAGCGGCTGTGGGGCATCGGCTTCGGCGAGATCATGTGGAACTATTTCTATCACCGCACGATCAAGCACGTTGGCGGCATCACTCATCATCTTGTTCCGCAAACCGAGCTCGCCGACCTTGCGCATCCTTTCTATAACCAGTTTGCACGCGGCGGTGAAGGCCACCTCGAAGTCGGCAAAAACGTCTACTACACCATCCACAAGCTCTGCCACATGGTGCTGGCGCTCAAGCCCTTCGGCTGCATGCCTTCCTCGCAGTCTGATGGCGTGCAATCCGCCGTTATCAACAAATTCAAGGACATGATTTTCCTGCCCATCGAAACCTCCGGCGAGGGCGAAGTCAACGCTCACAGCCGCGTGCAGATGGCTCTGGGTGAGGCAAAGGTCAAGGCCAAGGCCGAATTCGAGCAGTGCCTCAAGTCGACCGGCAAGAGCCTGCGCGAGATCCAACGGTACGTCGAGGATCACCCGGAGCTGAAGAAACCCTTCTATCACGTGCCGCACCGCGAGGGCGTCGCCGGCACGGCGGCACAATTCGTGTTACATGTCAGCGATCGAATCAATCGCGATACGAGGTTCTGGAAGCGCCGTCAGGTAAGCGGCGTAGCCGTTGCGGCGGCTTCCGGCGACTGATGAGATCTTCTTCGGCTTTTCTGGAAATGTGAGGTTTGATTTTCACGGGCGGCCATTGGTCGCCCGTGTCTGATTGCATTGAGCGTTCGGCCACTTCGCGCGGCACGGAGAGGAAGCGATGCACGATCACAAGGGTTCCGGGTTAGTTCAGATCACGCCGATGGCGCCGCCTGCCCCGCGCCCGCACAAGCCCGTCGATCATAAGACGCAGTTCATTGTTGGTCTGGACATCGGTTCGACCACGGTGAAAGCCGTGGTTGTGGACGCGGCTACCGACAAAGTCCTCTGGCAGGATTATCAGCGCCACGAAACCAAGCAGCCCGAAAAGACGCTCGAATTTCTGAAGCGCATCGAAGCTGAGGTGGGCGTCAACGACCGCAATACTCGCATGTTCCTCACCGGATCGGGCGGGGGCGGTATCGCCGATCAGATCGGCGCGAAATTCGTCCAGGAAGTTACCGCCGTTTCGCTCGCGGTCGAAAAGATGCATCCCGAGGTGTATTCCGTTATCGAACTCGGTGGGCAGGATGCGAAGATCATCGTCTTCAAGGACGACGAAGAGTCCGGGCGAAAAAAGAAAATCCCGTCGATGAACGACAAGTGCGCGGGCGGCACGGGCGCCGTCATCGACAAAATCAACGCCAAGCTGAAAATCCCTACCGCCGAGCTCGCGGAGCAAAAATACAAGGGTATCAAGCTCCACAAAGTTGCCGGCAAATGCGGCGTCTTCGCCGAAACGGATATCAACAGTCTCCAGAAAGTGGGCACTCCATCTGACGAATTGATGGCGTCGCTTTTCGAAGCGATTGTGCTGCAAAACCTCAGCGTGCTCACGCGCGGCCACACGCTCCGTCCTCACGTGCTGCTGCTCGGTGGCCCCAACAGCTTCATCAAGGGCATGCGCGAGGCCTGGCAGGCAAACATCCCGCGCATGTGGCAAGAGCGCAAAGTCGCGATTCCCGAGGGCGCAAAGCCTGAGGATCTAATCAAAGTCCCGCAAAGCGCCCAATACTTCGCGGCCATCGGCGCGATTGAATTTGGCCGCAGCGAAGACGAGTGCATCGGCTGCTATCGTGGTTACGACAATCTTGTCCACTTCATCGAGTT